>JBEBTF010000088.1:0-15656 GCA_040393865.1 Planctomicrobium piriforme
CTGAGGGATCACAAGATCACAAGTCGGATCACGTCCAATGATCGCATGCCGATTCATCTGAATCTGGTGTCGAGCACCAGGATTGGGCAGGCCCAAGACAATTAATGTCGCCATCGCACTGGCTTTACATCAAGTCGCCACATCTTTCACGCCACGATTGACGTCACCCAAGTCAGCAACGTTTATTACGTCCAGTTTATGACGTATGCGTAGGAAAGCTACCCCCCTCATTCTCAGAATTCGTTTCTCTCAACGCAGTATCATCTTGCAGCATCACATAAGCGAAACTGGCGATTCTGTAAACGGATTCCTGAACGGTTTATCGCATGATTGTCTTACTGCACGATCGTCCGAACCGCAGTCTATGCACCTTCGTCGTCGTGTTCTTCGAGATCGATCTTTTCAGCGTTTAAGAAGAGTCGTTTGATCACCATGGTGGCGTAGGAACCACGTGCGAGAGAGAACCGAAGCGTCAGACGTGACAATCCGGTTGAGAGTTCATCAGCAGCAAACTCTCCCCGAAAGTTCTGCACTGGAATCATCACCGGACGGAATGCACGTGAGAAAAACCGATCCCGAGGAAACTTCACCTTCAGCTCATGCAGTTTCCAGCCCAGTTCCTGTAACGTCGACTCAACCAATTCCGGGTCAGGAAAATCAGACAGTTGAAGCCGACCTGAAGGAAGTGGCACCCTCATTTTCTGATAATGCTCTGACTGTTCTTTCGTAAACAATTTCGGGCAAACAAGCGGTCCAGTCTTCAGATTCAATGTCACCAGATGCTCCGGTGAAATCTCACGAGCAAACGATGCACTGACAATGCGATTCCACAGGTCGCTTTGCAAAGCAGAGAGGTAGAGACCTCTTAAATCCCCATTGACTGTCGCCCAAGCCCCTTTGAAGTCGGTGGGATGATCACAGAGATAGGTCACGATGCTGCGACGATGCGATCTGGAAAGTAACTGCTTGCACAGAATCCAGTCGCCCCAGTTGTCGCGCAGAATCGCTTTCTGTTCACGTTCTTCAGGATTGTCTGTTGGTTCCGGTTCTGCAAATGCCAGCCGAAACGCGTCTTCGTATCGTCCTCGAATCCATGCCTCGGCAATAAATCCATGCTCCGGGAACCACGAACCAAATCGCTGCTCGTCAAAGTAATTAGGGACGCCAGACTGCTGGATTTCAGGAATCGCAATCTCGGCAGCGTTGCGCTCACGGTCAGAGAGTGATCGCAAAACGATACGAAACGTGTTTTCGGAGATGTCTTCTGCTGAGATCGGACGTGTTGACTGCCCAAGGTAGTCCAGAATAATCGCACCGTCCTCATACGACTGTCGTGGGCCGTTGCGAATCGTGATGCGTTGTGTTGTCACCGCATGTCGGTCTTTTAATCCTGCATGTTCGATATTCTTCCGTGGAATTCCAATCTCTCTGGCAATCCGATCGATTGCATCCAGAGTGGTCCAACCCGTTTTCTGAAGTTCATAAACAGCAAAGTCACCACTTCTTTTTACTGGAAGAGTGCTCCGTTCAATCACTTCAAAATCTTCAGGCTGCCGGCGAAGCTTCATTTCAAAATCCAATTCTCAACGACTGCAGAATTCACTGCTGTTTGATTCACTGTTGTTTCTCAGTGCCGTCTGATCCCGGTACAGAACATCCTTGCAGGATCTGATTTCTGCACTGAGATTACTCCTCATCAGATCAAGGAGACTTCTGTTCAGAACGACCGGTCTGCAATTGCACAAGTTGCGGCACTGGAAGTGGGGCTGCATGTCGGGACTGGACCGCAGGAGCAGAATACTTCGAGTGATCTCTCCCCTGATAGGCCCCAAAGTCATTGAAGAAATGACGCTTTGCGATCTTGTAGGCCCAACTTCTCTCAGGGACAGCATTCTCGGGATTGAACTGAGAAGGCCGCACATCCATTGCCTGAAGTTCAGCAAGTGCGGTCTGGCGAACCGTTCCATCAGTTGCATCGTGCTTGTGAATTAATGCTTCCAGTAAATCTGGACGCTCCAGCACAATACACCCTCGCGTGGTTTCCTTGGCGAGTTCACGGAAGTCTTTCAGGAACGGAGAGTCCAACTTCTCTGCCAGCGTCTTTGATTTGTCGTGGATACTGTCGGTTGTGAACTGAATGATCGGACACGGCTCAATCCCTCCCCAGGGATTGATGTGATGCGTGATTCCTGTCGCAGCGGGACACAATGCCTGCCCCTGATGGTCCGCATAGGCATCGACGAAGATGATCGGTTTTTTCACTCGCATGTCGACGACGAACTTCCGAATTCTCAACTGCTGTTCCGCAGTCAAGCAGAGTTCAGGAGTCGCCTCTGGTCCCATTGGCCGATACACATGAAACCAGGTGTACAGCACCCCAAGTTCAATCAGTCGATCAACCCATTTTTCATTGACCAGATCATCGATATTGGTCTGACAAACGCTCGTGCAGACCCCTGTGAACACACGGTTGTTCAGGCAGTTCTGAACCCCCTGCATCGATTTCGACCAGACATTTTTTCGCCCACGACGCTCATCACTGATGATCTCTGATCCTTCAATGCTGATCAGTGGCGTCACGTTGCCAAGCTTCCGCAATCGCTTCGCAACATCATCCGTAATGAAGTGGCCATTCGTGAACACCTGAAAGTAGCAATCAGGATGAGCAGCCAAAATCTCAAGCAATTCGGGATGCATGAACGGTTCTCCGCCGACAATGCCGAAGAACACGTTCCCTTCTGCTTTGGCCTCAGAAATCAGCCGATTCATGGCCTCAAGGTCAATCGTCTGCTGTTTGGCAGCGACATCGACCCAGCATCCCTGACAGCGCAAATTGCAGGAATTAATAACGGAAATATAGATGAACGGTGGGAAGACGCGCCCCTGCTTCAGCTTCCTCTTAAATCGCTGAACAGACAGAGCCCCCTTGATCCCCATGTTCCAGAACAATTTCCAAAGCAGGCGTTTGTCTGTCTCAACAAGAAGACGTTTGGCCATTCTTAAATACATGACAGGTCCACCCCTTACTCCGCCATCAACCGAGACACCTGAAGGCAATTGCAACCGATCAGACACACCCGGTCGCATCCCCAGCAGCAAAGTGAGCCAAATTGGCACGATGTTTGCCATTCGGCATACCGCAGGGAGAAACCCCTCCTTTGCTCACGGCTGAAGCTCGGTCGCTTCAGAACGAAAATATCTTGCTTCATCATATCCAGTCATACGTCCTTACAACTAGTTCGATGTAAAGACGAAGTGCCAAATAGCTTCTGTTGGAGAGAACACCATGGCTGAAGAACTCCTTATCCCGATCTATAAGACTTCAGACCTCGGCAGAGCCGAAGTCATTCGAATCGCACTCGAAGAATCAGGAATCCGTTGTGCTCTGGAAAATGAATTGCAGGCCGGGCTGAGCGGGATTTTACAGTGCCGACTGCTCGTTCTGGCATCAGACTTCGAAGCCGCTCGCCAGATCATCGAAGAGAGCGAAAACTCCAGTCAAAACCAGATGCCAGCACATAGCTCATAAGTAAGAACGCCCGATTTCCCCCACTTGAAATCAACTGGTCATCCCTGGTTCTCCGGAATACCACCTCACCAGAATTTCACCAGCTCATCAAAACCCCGTTCCTGACAAATTCTTAAACGAATTCGTTCCCGGCCGTCGCATGCCTGCAGGCATGTTCACGCACGAATTTAGTTCTCAGGGCGTGGCGTCATCGTCTGCCAGGCACAAAACCACAACGCCGCAAGTCGAAACGGGGTTTGCACTTCAAGAAACACGTCCATCTGAAAATCTCTATGGTCGCGATAAAGTGGCCATCAAAATGCCAGCCGCAACAGAGACATTCAAAGAATCGACCTGCCCGACCGGAGGAATCTGACAAACCTGATCACACCGATCCAAGGTCAATCGTCGCAAACCTCTTTCCTCATTGCCAATTACGACAAGCCAACGGCGATCCCGGTCGACATCATTCAAATTCATTTCTGCATGTTCCGAGCTTCCCAGAACCCACATATTGTTTTGTTTTGCAACATCGATTCCGCGTGCCAGATTCGTTTGCAGCGTGAATGGAACATATTCAGCCCCACCTGACGCAACATCATACACTGTGGCCGATAACGGAGCGGACCGGTCGACCGTCAACATGATCCCCTGAACGCCGAAGAATGCGGCGGTACGAAACACAGCACCGACGTTATGGGGGTCCTGCAATTGATCAAACGCCAACCAGATCCCTCGGGGAACTGCAGGCGTAAAAAGATCACTCAACGGAATCCCTGATCGCTCACGCACCACTGCGAATGTTGTCCCGACACGCCCCCCTTCTTTATTCAGACGACGCCCGCCATGTTCGCGGTTTGCTAACGGTTCGCGTACTGGAATTCGCAGAGACCGTGCTTCATCGATGACTCTTTGCCATCCTTCATTGCTTTTTGCTGCACTGGCATGAACTTCCAGCACATCCTCCGGACGAGTCTGAAGTGCAGCCAGAACACTATGAGGATTGGTTAATTTCAATGAAGCGGTCATGGGCAATTCATCTGGCCGGCGAGCAACGAATTTCTGCCGACGGGGATTCAAAGGACAAAAACAAACAAAGAACTGGAAACGACTTACGGGTGAATGATTGTCACATCAGAAACCGGACGGCGTTTTCCGACAGGCTGATTCAAAGGATAACCATACCAGATCATCCCGACCATTTTCTCGACGCTCGGGTCGATCTTCAGCAGTTGATTGAATTCCGGATGCTGTAAAATCCCGCCGGTCGACCACTTAGAACCAATGCCCTGTTGCCACAAGAACAGAGTCAGATTCTGAATCGCACAGCTGACGGATGCATAATTCTCGCGATCACGCACCGGGTCGGCTGATGCCTGACAGGTCACAAATAACCATCCGGGTATCTGAGACCATTTTGCCCGACGAGCTGCCGCTGCATCTGCCCCTTTTTCCGCTTCCATGAGACGAGCGCTCAGTTCCACGATTTCGTTTGCAGTCTGTCTGCCAATCACATGAAAACGCCAGGGTTCGGTCAGCTTGTGATTTGGTGCCCAACGTGCCAGCTCAATCGCTTGTAACACAAGTTCTTGAGGAGGAACTTCCGGTCGATAATCGTTGATCGTCCGGCGAGTCCGAATCAGGGTTGCGAGATCCGAATCCACTGGTGAGACATCAATCTGAGACATGAACGTTCCTTCCGACTCGAAATCAAAGCAGCAGCGACCACGTTCCTGAACAGAACTCAGAGGCTGTAAGGGACGGCTCTATTGTAGTGAGTTTTCGCGATTCAGATACGAGAGCGAGCAGGATTGAAAGCTTATTCAGAATCAATCCTTCCCTGTCGCAATTCGCAACGGGAAAACGAGGGAGAAATCTGCTAATGTTCGGCTCAAAATTCGAGGGATTCCCGATCACCCATTGAACAAGTCGGTGTGGCCCCGAGAGACTCGGTCGCAGGCCACCCGATCAAGGTTCCATACTTGTCCGAAACACTTCCAGACCGTTCCCCCGCACCTCCCACTGGTTCACAACCGGCAGAGGCGAAACATGATGCGACAGGGGGAACTCAAGGGGTCATGTCCAATCTGCGTCTGGTCAGTATTGGCACCCTGCTCTCACGGCTGATGGGATTGTTTCGCGATATTGGTTTAACGACTCTGTTCGGTGCCGGAACGATCTTCGATGCGTTCGTTGTTGCCTTTCGTATTCCAAACCTCTCTCGACAACTCCTTGGCGAAGGGGCATTGAGCACAGCCTTTCTTCCCGTCTTCATTCGCAGTCGTGATCAGCATGGAATGGCGGCAGCCAGAGAACTGCTGACACTCACCGCCATCCTGCTGGCAGTGACTCTGACAATCTCGATTTCGCTCGCGGAACTTGGAATCGGGATCATTCGACTCACAACTTCTGTCAGCGAATCAACCGCGTTGTTACTTGATCTGCTGGCATTGATGCTTCCGTACTCACTGACGATTTGCCTGGCGGCGCTGTTCTGCGCAACGCTGCATGCACAGCGACAATTCCTTTGGCCAGCGTTCATCCCGATTATCTTGAATGTCATTCTGCTTTCAGTGATGGGCTGTCTGAGCTTCAGTGGATTTCCCCAGGTCACCCAGGCAAAAATCGTTGCCGGAGCGGTCAGTCTCACTGGGATCATCCAGTTATTGATTCCAATACGAATACTGCATCAACAAAACATCGGCCTGACTCGACACTGGTCGACAGGCTGGGCAAATGTGCGGGAAATCATTTCTGCAATGGTTCCCGTCCTGATCGGCATGTCGATTCTTCAGGCGAGTGCAATTTTCGACAGTCTGCTCGCATGGGGGCTGGCACAGCCGGACGATGGAGGTCAGGCATGGTGCGAAGCGTTTGGGATTCCGCCCGTGCTTGAAGCTGGAACGGCAGCGGCGATCTACCTTGGCCAGCGCATGTTGCAGTTTCCGCTGGGAATCTTTGGAGTCGCACTGGGAACGGTTCTCTATCCAATTCTGACTCAGCATGCACAACGCGGAGAAATGGATCTTCTTCGAGCCGACCTCAGCCGTGGAATTCGGATTGTGATTGCCATTGGTATCCCTGCCAGCGTTGGCCTTTGCCTGATTGCCTGGCCTCTGACAATCGCACTCTTCCGCTGGGGTGAGTTCAGCGATCGGGATGCTCTATTTACATCTCAAATGATTGGCATTTACTCAGCCGGAGTCTGGAGCAGCATCGGAATTGCGATCCTCAACCGAGCCTGGTACGCCACCGGGGATCGTCAAACACCAATGAATCTCGGGCTGGCATTTCTTGTTGTGAATCAATTCCTCAACCTGAGCCTGATCTGGCTTGTCGGCGGAATCGGGATTGCACTGGGAAGCATCATTACCAGCGGCTTACTCTGCCTGGTGACATTGTGGAAACTCAATCGCCACGTTGGCCCTTTGAACTGGCGAGCGATTTCAACCACCCTCATCAAGGGAATCGCCTGCACCATTGTCATGACGATCGCCTGCATTGCCGTCATGCAATTTGGTCCAGCCCCGACCGACTTGATGACGAGACTGATTTCCCTCGGCATCCCCTGTGTCACTGGCGCCGCGAGTTACTGGATTGCTGCGAAATTGACAGGGATGACAGAACTGGAAGAATTCCTGTTGAGGAAATGACGTTCACGCACACCTTTGAAATTCACTCCGGCGATTAAGTCGCCTCATCCATTCGAATACCGCTCCAGGAGCGACATCGTGAATCTGAATCCCACTTTCGATGACTCGGTCCGTCAGGCACTCGCGAACTGGAATGGTGTCGAGATGCCGCTACTCGATGTACGGGTCTCTGTGCTCGATCGAGGCTTCCTCTTTGGCGACGCGATCTACGAAGTGATTCGAGTCTATCGCGGACGCCCTTTTCTGTTTCAGGATCACATCGATCGAATCGGACGGAACCTTGAAAAGCTGAATATTCGTTCTGATAAAACTGTCCTGGCCGAGCGGGCCTTGAAAACAGTTGCTCACAGTGGCCACCAGGAAGCAACAATCTATTTTCAGATCACCAGAGGCGAAGCAAAAAGAACCCATACATTCCCATCTCCTGCTGTCAGCCCGAATGAGTTGATCTATGTGCAACCCTTCCGTGACCCGTATGCCGAGAAGCGGGAGAACGGCGGAACAGCGATTCTGATTCCGGATATTCGCTGGAAACGCTGTGACATCAAGAGCACGAACCTTCTCGCAAACTGCCTTGGAGCAGAACAGGCGAAGGCCGCTGGCTGCGATGAAGCGATCTACATGGAGCCTGACGGTGTCCTGATTGAGGGAACTCACACCAGCCTGTTTGCGGTCCGTGACGGAGCAGTTCAAACGTCTCCACTGGGAACCCACATTCTCCCAGGGATCACACGCAAACTCATCTTTCGACTCGCAGCATCAGAGAATATCCCCCTCACCGAAGGCCAACTCCACCGTGACGATCTGAGTTCGATTGACGAACTTTTCATCACAGGAACCAGCACCGAACTGATGCCGCTTGTTGAAGTCGACGGGATTGCGATCGGGAAACAGCACGGGCCAGGTCGACCGGGGCCGATCGTAAAACGGCTGCAAAACGCTTACCGGGAAGCGATTCAGGCAGAGTGTCCATAAACACTCTGCCTGACAATGAGATCAACCTGAAGGTGAGTCGCGGTGACAATGCTGTTTGCTATGGTTTCACGGTGACTTCTGAACCGACGACCACGAGATCGAACAGGGCTTCCATTTCGCGATTGTTCAGTCGAATGCAACCATGAGATCCAATCTGGCCGATCATGCCGGGATTATTTGTACCGTGAATCCCGAGATCGATTTTCTCACCCAAATCGTCTTTCAAGGTCAGTAAACGAGTCCCCAGTGGATTCTCTGGATCACCGCCAGAAACCGATCCTTCAACACTCCGAAACGGAGGGTTCACAACCTTTTCGACGACTTTGAAGCTCCCGGGTTCAACCGCCGCATTTGCTCCTAAGCCCACGTTCATTCGCACGAGGTAATAGCCATTCGAGTGAACGGTCAGGTCCATATCGCTGAGATCAATCACAGCAGAGAATGGCCCCTGAAGCACTTTCAATGCATGACCAGATCGGACCTGAGCAGGATCAACACGATTCAATCGAGCGAGATATTGTGGAGAGAGCTGATACCGGGCAGCAATCTGCTCAAAACGATCGCCAAACTGCATGATGTACGGTTCGAGATAGTGCTGCTGAGGCTGGAAGTAAATCTTTCCGGCCAACAGATTCATTCGATCAAGAAATTTTGAACGCTGTTCTGGCAGAGTCCAGTACCATTTGGAATAGAGACGTAACGCTTCCACATCACGTCCTTCCTGAACCAGACGATCAGCCTCGTCCAGACGAATTTCACCAGCCGCGACAGGGGGTTTTGCAACAGGTCGCACATGCGGCCTTGGAGTGACATGAACAGGTTCGTCTGCAGTCACATCAATTGCATCGGCGGTGACAACGCCACTGGTGCTGCCTGTTGAAGGCTTCATTGCTGAAGACTGCATCTCAGATTGCATTCCCCCACTCACAGGACGTTCGACAGGGGTCTGTCTGACAAAGGCCGTCTGCACAATTGCCGAGGAAGCCTGCTCTGCAGCCGCTTCCATCTGCTCGCCTGCAGGCAACGTTCCCAGCTGAGCCATGTCACTTGCGGGATTGGCTTGTTCAACAGTTCCTTTCAGGACGACAACAGAATCATCCGACTCTGCTTGCTCAGGAGCTGACTCTGCCTGCCGGACAACATCTCGCTTCGCCAATGGACGTGGAGGAGGCGGCATCGGTTCTTCTTCAACGTTGCCAACCGTCTCCGAAACCGAACTCGCACTCGTAAAGAAATCGAGCTTCCAGGCGGTTACGATTCCAAAGCTGAACAGGACGATGAACCAGAACTGAAATGTCTGAACGGGATGACGACGTGGACGCTGATCGAACATGACGTCTGATTTCCTGAACTGCAGAACAACTCAATTAGCAAAATGGACACAAGAACAAAGTCGCTATCAGGCAATGTGTCCGCCTGAAGATCACTCCATCGAGAAATGATCCAGAAAGCGGATCGCCTGCCAGTACGCAATCGATATCCAACACTGATCAGTCAGCAGAAACTGGCTCAGCAGGAATACTGAAATAGCTATCGGCGCTCTCGCTTGTCGGAGCTTTCTGACGATTCAGTTTCCACAACTGGTGTGGCTTCAAGTTCTCCATCATCGTGCAACCAGTTGAGCTGCAGATGAGAACAAGAAGTAGAAATGCTGATCGCATCGGAATCCTTTCCGAAGTCGACGAGTGCCGAACAGGAGCAAACCGGTGTGAATAAGGAAGTGATTTGAAATATGCGCCCATGTTCCCGCCAGTTCACAGAGGGAATGGCGGAGACATGGACACATTACCCGAACGGGTGACAGTCAGGCAGAAACTTGAACAAGTCCTGCATGACCAGAGAAAGTTGCTGAAGGGAGCGGGAACGTAACCAAGGCGTCCATTTTCAGGCAACACAAAGTTGCCGGTTCTGGCTCAAAGAATCAGGCGCGCGTAAAAAATGCAATGACGGTCACGGGCGATTGAACGTAACCCGTTGTCCTTGCTTGAAAAACTCGTAATTCAAACGGCGGGACATATCCATCGATTTGAGTTCTGCAAGCCCGAGTGTCAGCAGAAATTGCCGATTCACGACGATTTTGGACGAAGAATTGAAAAGAACAGGACGCCCCAAAACATCCTCACAGGCAGACCGGAGTGTTCATTACTGCGGAGTATCCTTTCAGAACTGGTCTTGCCTGCTGTACGCTCACAGTGATAATAGTTTTGACAGGCGAAGCAATGCAGAACAAGCAAACCTTCCCTTCACTATCGTGCAGTGTCAATTTTTAACGTTCACGTTGATGAAGTGAGAGCGGCCACTAAA
This sequence comes from Planctomicrobium piriforme, assembly GCA_040393865.1. Lineage (GTDB taxonomy): Bacteria > Planctomycetota > Planctomycetia > Planctomycetales > Planctomycetaceae > Planctomicrobium > Planctomicrobium piriforme_A. The sequence goes on from JBEBTF010000088.1 coordinate 10,441, forward strand.
CCGCACACTTCGTTGCACAATCTGATCATTAAGACCTGACACGGCACTCCCCTTGAAACACTGATTGAATCGAAGTCGCGGCGAACGTCGCACGAGTTCTTAAATTCGACGATCGTTTTCAACCGCGACCTGACTTTTTTCGTCTCTCACCCATTAGAGCGAACCAGTCCAGCACTGAGCGGCCTGCTCTCTCTAATGAGTCGGATCTCGCATTCAGGAAATCGCAGGCAGGGTCTCTTATCTTCAAGTTGATGTAGGAAATTCAGCCTGCACAAGTCATGACCGCAAGGTCAAAAAGGGCGTTCGAAAGGGGCAGTTCGAACCTCGACTCAACTGCCCCCCAGCGCTCGCTCCGATCCTTTGGCAACCCAGCAACAGGTCAGGAACGGTTCAACCGTCATCACTCGGGTTGTTTTCTTCGCCCCCTGAATCTTCACTGAAACGTCATCAGTTCACGAATCTCAGTCTTCTAACGAATCTAGAAATACAATTTGAGCAGGTTCCTTCCCGGCCCGTCGCTGTCATGCACAACTGGAAGTGATACTCATGACCAATGGCCATACGCTCCTAGAGCAGTTCTCTTCGTTACAGAACAAAGAACAATTTCGGCATAGCCACTGGCAAGGGACTTTTGCCGAATACCTGGATCTTGTTAAAGCCAACCCTGCGATTGTCAGAACGTCTTATCAGCGTCTTTATGACATGATCATGGCGGACGGACAGTACACTGTTGAAGGCAACAAGGAGCAGATTCGCTACCGGTTCTTTGATGATCCACACAACGATGGTGAAGACGCGATCTTTGGTCTCACCAGAACGTTAATGGAACTCGTAAATGTTTTCCGTTCAGCGGCATTAAAGTATGGAACCGAACGTCGGGTTCTCCTGTTGCATGGACCTGTCGGAAGTTCCAAGTCAACAATCGCACGATTACTCAAACGAGGACTGGAACGCTATAGCCGCACTGATGAAGGGGCTCTCTATACTTTCGGGTGGAAAGAAGACGACGGTTCCATCACCTGGGATCCGATGAACTGTGAACCGCTGCTGCTGATTCCGGTCGAAGCACGATCAGAAATTGCTGCGAAGCTGAATGAAGGGCGTACGGATCACGGCTATGACATTGAGATTGAAGGACAGGTCTGCCCTCTTTCTCGCTGGTACTTTCAACAGCGACTGGAACAGTTCGACGGAGACTGGACCAAAGTATTGGAAACTGTTGTCTGCAAACGGGTGTTCCTTTCAGAACAGGACCGCGTTGGCATTGGGACATTTCAGCCCAAGGACGAGAAGAATCAAGACTCAACCGAACTGACCGGCGATATCAATTACCGAAAGATCGCAGAATTTGGAACGGACTCTGATCCACGAGCATTTAACTTCGATGGGGAGTTCAACGTCTCCAATCGCGGAATGATTGAATTCATCGAAGTGCTGAAACTGGATGTTGCGTTTCTCTACGATCTTCTTGGGGCCTCTCAGGAACACAAAATCAAGCCGAAGAAATTCGCGCAGACAGACATCGACACAGTCATCATTGGTCACACCAACGAACCGGAGTATCGCAAACTTCAATCCAATGAATTCATGGAAGCGTTACGGGACCGCACGATCAAGATTGATGTGCCGTATGTCACAACGCTGAAAGACGAAGTCAAGATTTACAACAAGAGTTACTCCCCCAAACGGGTCCGTGGCAAACACATTGCTCCCCACACCATTGAAGTGGCAGCGATGTGGGCAATCCTGACACGACTCGAACAGCCAAAGCATCACGGGTTAACTCTGATGCAGAAACTGAAGCTCTATAACGGAAAGACTCTGCCTGGTTTCACCGCAGAAAACATCAAGCAACTTAAAAAGGAAACCAAACACGAAGGACTGGGAGGGATCTCGCCTCGATACGTTCAAGACAAGCTCTCAAACGCACTCGTTGTGAACACTCACTCTACAAGTCTCAACCCGTTCATGGTTTTAAATGAACTGGAATCCGGGTTACGGCACCATTCGTTAATCGGCAGTGATGATATCCGGGAGCACTATCGACAACTCATCTCATTAGTGAAGGATGAGTATACGGATATCGTGAAGAATGAGGTCCAGCGCGCCATCGCAGCAGATGAAGACGCACTCACCAGACTCTGCTCAAACTACATCGATAATGTCAAAGCATATACCCAACATGAAAAGGTCAAGAATCGTTTTACAGGAGACGATGAACAACCAGATGAACGCCTGATGCGTTCAATCGAAGAGAAGATTGATATTCATGACTCTCGCAAGGATGACTTCCGCCGTGAGATCATGAACTACATCGGCGCCCTGGCGATCGATGGCAAGACATTCAACTACAAAACAAATGAACGTCTGCAGAAGGCTCTCGAAATGAAGCTCTTCGAAGACCAGAAGGACTCCATCAAACTGACCAGCCTTGTTTCACAAGTCATCGACAAGGAGACACAAGCGAAAATTGACATCGTGAAAGAGCGTTTGATTCGGACTTATGGGTACAACGAAGAATCCGCGACGGATGTGCTGCAGTATGTGGCCAGCATCTTCGCTCGCGGAGATACAAAGGAGGCTTAAGACTGTTTTGTAAGACTGTTTGTTATGTAACTCCTGGCAACTTCCTTTTCCCTGCGGCTTAGCAGCACCGAGTCATTGAGGAGGGAAACTCCGCCTGAGCCGACTGAAAGTGTCCATCTGAACTTGTCATTCCAGTCAACTTAACCGAGGGTCGACAGACGCCTCATCATCCCGATTTTGAAAGCACTCTTACCAGTGTCCCCTAAAACTTCAGGAGGTGAAAGACTGTCATCAATGCATAGGATTTCTAAACATTAACATCACCACCAAAAAATAACCCCGATGAAGATTCATCGGGGTTATTTCCATACCAACAAGGCATGGACACGCGGAGGATTCGCAAAGAAGCAGCATCAGTAGAAGTCGTGCAGAAACCGTGCGTCATCGTCTCGGCACGACGGTCCTTGATGCAGAGCTGTCTTCGTCTTCCTGTTCAACACTCAGGTCCCCCAAAAGTTCCGCTGCGATTCTAAAAATTCTCATCGCTCATAAACTCGACCTGAAAAGAAAACAGCCACCCGAAATTCCGGATGGCTGCCTGTCTTACAAATTCAACTCGGGCAAATTCAACTCAGGTTGATGATCACAAAGAGCAAACCGCTCTTACGGAACATCAGACTTCGAGAATCAGTCGGGTTGGCTGCTCGATGGTTTCCTTGATTCGTTTCAGGAAGGAAACCGCTTCACGACCGTCGACCACACGGTGATCGTAAGTCAGAGCGAGGTACATCATCGGGCGAATGACAACCTGTCCATTCACGGCAACAGGACGATCAACAATCCCGTGCATTCCCAGAACACCACTCTGAGGTGGGTTCACAATCGGAGTCGACAGCAGAGAGCCGTAAACACCACCGTTGGTAATGGTGAATGTTCCGCCTTCGAGTTCGTCGAGGCCGATCTTGTTTTCTTTCGCTTTCTGCCCGAAAGCAGCGATTGCCAGTTCAATTTCGGCAAAGCTCATGCGTTCAGCGTTTCGCAACACTGGAACAACGAGCCCTTTACCGCCGCCAATCGCCACTCCGATATCGCAGTAGTTGCGATAGACGAGCTGATTGCCGTCGATCTGAGCCCCAACCTGTGGGTACTGGTTCAGAGCGTCAACAACTGCACGGACGAAGAACGACATGAAGCCGAGCTTAATGCCGTATTTCTTCTGGAATGAATCCTGATAAGCATCTCGCAATTGCTTGATGCCGGACATGTCCACTTCGTTGAACGTTGTCAGCAAGGCGGCGTTATGCTGCGCTTCGACCAGACGGCGTGCGATCGTCTGACGAATCGGAGACATTGGAACGCGACGCTCTTCCCGACCGGAGATTTCAGCACGGACAGCTGAAGTCGTTGTCAGAGAACGCTGAACATCTTCTTTCATCACGCGACCGCCAGGACCGGAACCTGCGACCTGGGTGGCGTCGACCTGATTCTGACCAGCAACTCGGGCAGCAGCCGGCATCACATGGCCGCCTGCAGGAGCAGCAGCCTTTGGAGCTTCAGCTTTCGGAGCTTCGGCCGCTGGTGCAGCTTCCTGTTTGGCAGGAGCAGCCCCTTCTTTCGTGCCGGGTTCGAAGATTGCGATCACGTCGCCGATGGCAGCAGAATCGCCAGCTTTCTTCGTAATGGATTTCAATACGCCAGCCGCTGGAGCAGGCACATCGAATGTGGCTTTGTCTGTTTCCAACCCCGCCAGGTTGGTGTCGACTTCCACCCATGTCCCTTCTTTGACGTACCATTCGCCAATGAAGACTTCACTGATCGATTCCCCAACGGAGGGAACTTTGATTTCCACGGACATTACTGTGTGACCTTGACTGTCGCGGACCGTGAGGTACAGACGGTCCCTAACGGGTTATTTTCCTCAGCCTCGCATCATACTTCCCCATTGCGTCGAGCGTGAGTCCGAGACTGCTGAATTCTGCAGGACACCCAAAACTCCCTCAATCGCGGCGAAGTTTGCCGATCTGGCGCATACCAACGCACTTTCGCTGAGATTGTAGCACCTCCTGACAGAACGTCCTGAGCGAATTTCGAGGAATCCGGGTCCCCAAGCGCTCCGAATTTAAGCTAAACTGGTTGAGGAAATCCTCACCACAACCATCCGACATGAGAAAACGGGATCATTTGCCCGTTGAGGGTTCAGCTCCCTGATGGAGAATTCAATTAACAGGTGGACTCGAAAGCTCGTCCCGGTGATGTGGCTGGCGTATGCAGCCGTGTTGTTCTACGCCACTCACATGCGGATTCCAAATTCTGCGCGCTCCCTGGTCATGGAATATGACAAACTGATTCACGCATCAGCCTTTTTTGTTCTTACCGTTCTGAGTGCCGCAACCTTTCTGCGACGGAATTCCCGGCTCCGGTCATGGGGAATCCTGATTTGCCTGCTTCTTCCCTATGCCGCGCTAGACGAGTATCTGCAGGGATTTTTCCAGAGAACGCCTGACGTTAGAGACTGGATCAGCGACTCAATCGGCATTCTGGCCGGATGCCTGTTCACCTGGGCAGCCAGAAAATGGCTTTTCGCCCCGATCGATGAGACCAGTTCTGTCCAGGTTGATGAAGGTTCACCCGGCACCCCGCCACAAATGGTCGACCGTCTCAACACGCTGAATTAGAGCAGTTTGCTCTAC
>JBEBTF010000089.1:0-15493 GCA_040393865.1 Planctomicrobium piriforme
CTCGATTGCAGGCATCCAGCATCAGTGCCAGAGAGTTCTCAACGGCAGGCAATCCGGAAGGAGACTTCGGATAGGGTTGTGCCTTCTCTTCAAGTGTATGCGGAGCATGGTCCGTCGCGATCACTTCAATAACGCCATCACGAAGACCTTGCCAGATCACGTCGTTGTCAGAAGCGAATTTGATCGAAGGATTCATCTGCACCCGAGAACCAAGTCGGGCGTAATCATCCACATTGAAGAACAGGTGATGTGGACAGGCCTCTGCTGTTACCCAACTTGGACGGTTGCGGAGGAATTCGACTTCCTCCGCTGTGGAAACATGCAGCACATGAAAGCGATGTCGGTAACGAGTCGCCAGTTCAACAGCACGTTTCGTTGCAATCAATGCTGCCGCATGATCACGAATGCGTGAGTGATCTTCCAAAGTTGCACTGGCCCCAATGCGGTCCTTATTGCTGCGAACCGTTGTCTCGTCTTCGCAGTGAGCGCAAATCGGCAGCGTCGTCTCTGCAAAAATGCGTTCCAGTGCTGCCTGTTCATCAACAAGCAAATTCCCGGTGCTCGAACCAATAAAGATCTTAATGCCCGGCGTCCGCTTGGCCTGTTGCAGGACCGAAAGATTCTCCGAGGTCGCACCAATATAGAAACCGTAGTTCACAACGGATTTGCTGGCGGCTCGATCCAGTTTGTCATGCAAGGCTTCGAGAGTAACCGTCGCCGGGTTGGTATTCGGCATTTCCAGAAACGTAGTCACTCCCCCTTTGGCACAGGCGAGACTGCCTGTATGCAAATCTTCTTTGTGCTCAAGCCCAGGCTCGCGGAAGTGAACCTGATCATCGATCACACCAGGAATCAAATGCAGTCCGGTCGCATCAATCGTTTCATCCACACGAGCCGTTGCTGGCGGATCAATCGCCAGAATCTTCGATCCCTCCAGAAGCACATTGGCCTGCCTGGCGCCTTCGGGAAAATGACACTGTGCTCCGGAGATCAAAATACGTTCAGCCACAATTCACCGTTTCAGTTCGAACAGATGTCTAAACTTGGGATGAGCCAGATCGACCTTACTCATCACCCTGCTCCACCTTGCTTTGCAGAAGTGGCTACTCTCGACTCAATAACACGACGACTTCTGCAGAGACCGCTTCCTGTCGCCCAATTGGGCCAACGTGTTCACCGGTTTTCGCTTTGACGTTCACCTGTGAAGACTCCACTCGCAGCAATCCTGCAACCGAGTCACGAATCTCTGCTTTCAACTGAGCCAGCTTCGGACGTTGAGCAAAGATGATGCAGTCCGCATTCACCACCGACCAACCTTCGGCAAAGACCTTCTCCAAAACACGATTGAGCAAGACTTTGGAATCCGCTCCTTTGAACTCTGGTGCGGTATCGGGAAACCACTCACCAATGTCCCCCCAGGCAAGTGCTCCCAAAATGGCGTCGGTCAACGCGTGGAGAAGCACATCTCCATCACTGTGGGCAACGCAGCCTTTTTCGTGAGGAACTTTGATCCCGCCAAAGTAGAGATCAAGCCCGACTTCAAGACGGTGTGTGTCGTGACCAATTCCAATCCGCTGCAACATTGTTGTCTTCGTTTGTTGAAAGCCTTGTCTGTCCGGTCAATCTCCATCAGGAACCTCATCTCTGCGTGAATCGCTCCGAGAGTCCCACTGCTGTAAGCACGAATCCCGACCGTCCAGCTGACCGTGCCACTTGATCATACCGAGTTCCTCCCCGCCTCGCCCATGAACAAGACCATGGAACACAGGGTCGGCCAGTGGTCACGAAACAGGGGAACTGTCCAGCATTCTTCCCCGTGGCCTGACCGTGCGTAGATCCCTTTCAAAACGGGACGCAAAAATGGGGAAAATGAACTCAAGATTTCCACCAGGGAAAACTTTGCCAATCTTGCGATGGTGTACGTGAGTTTATTATCGAATCGTGGACGCCTCAAAGAATTTTTGAACCGGCAGAGAATGCCGTTCGTCTACAATTCGATCACGCATCTGGTTGTAAGGTCGCCAGAATGAGTTGCAAACGAGTGAATCGTTTACAAGAGATTTCGCCCAACAGTGTCAACCCCAATTCAAAAACAAAAATTTTTAACAACTTAAAACAACACACTAAAACACCTTACAACAAAACAAAGCAACAAGAAAAAGCAATTGGCACGGCGACTGCATTAGGTCTTTTTCAGATGGCGAGAAGGCAAACAAAGAAAATCACCTCGCCAGGAAATGTTCAACAGTAACAGTTAATCCAAGGAAACGGAGCTTCACCATGTTGGTTCTCACCCGAAAAAAAGGCGAAACGATCCAAATCGGCGATTCAATTGTTATCAAGGTGATCTCATGCGGACGCGGAAAAGTGAAGATTGGAGTTGAGGCCCCAACGACGACCAGAGTGCTCCGTGGGGAACTGGTAGACAGCCTCGATCGCCCAGCCGCTGTAACCGTCTCGGCAGCTCCAATTCCAGTGGCTCGCTAGTAAATTTTGTACAGAACGACTCTGAACCTAGCTAACATTACAAACCAGCAAAACAGGAATGACTCCTATGAAATCCAAAACCCACACAGCTCTGAACAACTCAGTCAAAATTGCACTCGCACTGGTTCTTTTGCTCATCACAGGAACCGTAAAAGCCGAGGGCACCAACGACCACCTGTCAGCAGCAGTCGCGACGCCATCAAACAATTCGATCGCCTTGCCAGCGACACAGACTGGTATCGAAAAGACAATTCATAATGACGATGGGATACCGCTCGCCCGGGAGGATGTGATCCCACTCAAGACAGCGGTGTCGGGGAACTCCGGCACCACTGCAGAAGACGCTCAACTGAAAATCAGTGGGCGGGCAACAAACGCAAAAATGCAGAGCTTTCTTGCTCGCAGCAACTTTAACCAGCTGCAGACAGTCTTTCGGGAAGCATCTCAGATGGTCGACGCCCGCCATGTGAGCCCTCCTTCTTACGAAGTGCGAACACAGACCGCGATCATGGGTGTCATGATGGCTTTGAACAACAACGAATTCCTGCGAGCAAACGGTGTCAATCAGAACACTCAGGCTTTGCAGAGCGTACAGATGCAGTTGCAGCAGTTGGCTCAGACTCAGGTTGCCCGCGATGTGAATCAGTCACTGGCCCTGATGCAGACTGTGTCAGAACTGGTCAGCCGTGGAACAGGGATTCGACGTGAAGCTGTTGCTCTGGAGTTCTTCAACGGAACAATGGACTCACTGGATAAATACTCAGCCTTTATGCCAGAAGCAGGAAACGGTGCCCCAGGTGCAATGCTCGACACTGTCATGACTGCCGGACTGGAAGAAAACATTGTCGGGGTTGGTGTTGAACTGAAAGCACACCCACAGGGAGTTGAAATCATCGGGGTTGTTGAAAACAGCCCAGCCGCTGAACTTGGCTTGCGAGAAGGTGACATCATCGTCGCCATCGGACAGCAGAACATGGCTGGACGGACCCTGAACGAAATCGCCGACCGATTGGGTGGAACAGCGGGATCGTCAGTAACCGTTGACATCAGCCGAGATGGTCAGAAGTTTCGCGGAACAATGGTTCGTCGTCGGTTCTATGTCAGCAGTGTCACTGGAGTGAAGATCATCGATCCAGCAACAGCGACAGGTTATATCCGACTGAAACAGTTCTCTGAGTCTTCCAAAGCGGATCTCGAAAAAGCCCTGTTCTCCCTGCACAATCAGGGAATGAAGAATCTGGTCTTCGACCTCCGAGGAAACCCAGGTGGACTGCTGGATGTCTGTGTCGAAATCTCTGACATGTTCCTGACTAAAGGGGTGATCGTCTCTACAAAAGGCCGCAACGCATCAGACAATACTCAGGAAGTTGCAAAGTTTGCTCAGACCTGGGCTGTCCCGCTTGTGGTTCTCGTCGACGATAACTCAGCAAGTGCAAGTGAAATCTTTGCAGCAGCAATTCAGGAAAATGATCGAGGAATCGTTGTCGGCCGAACCTCATATGGAAAAGGAACTGTTCAGACCCACTTCCCAATGAATTCGGTCCCAGCAATCCTGAAACTGACAACAGCTAAGTTCTACAGCCCAAATGGCCGCGAAATGTCCGGAAGCGGAGTCACCCCAGACGTGACTGTGAACACTCAGGTGACCGGTTACCGCGGAACAGATAATGACGCTGATGTTCAGGCAGCTAAGACCTTGATCAACCAGAATGCCCCAAGCATGTTGCTGGCAGGAAACCTGAACCGCAGCCAGCTGAGCATCGGTCAGAACTATAACACTCCAAACAACTACAACTTCAACAACAGCAACTACACACCAAACTATCCTAACGTCAATCCAAACTTCCCAGCTCCAGGACAGAACTACAACCTGTCAAACAGCTGGAACGGTGCTCCAGCGTTCAACAACGGAAACATGAACGCTCCAAACTTCAACAACGTTCCTAATAACTACAACTTCAACAACACACCAAACTTTCCAGTCCCAGGACAGGACTACAACCTGTCAAACAACTGGAACCGTGCCCCAGCGTTCAACAACGGAAACATGAACGCACCGAACTTCAACAACGTTCCTAATAACTACAACTTCAACAACACACCAAACTTTCCTTCTCACTACCCTCGACCAGGCATGTTCAACCCACAGGCCAATCAGGTTCCTGCAGGACTGAACGAACTGTAAGAGAATACCAGGATCTGTCGGCAACGATCACATCAACGCCGATAGCACCCCCGAAGCGCCGCTCTTTCTCATGAAGGAGCGGCGTTTTTTCGTTGGATCTCTTCCTGTTTTAAGTGTCAAGTTGAACTGGACACTTGGTAGAGCAATTCGATGCCGCGTTCTACAATCTTTGAACAGGCTCGGTTCCTTTGTGATTCCACTTTGACGAAAGCAAAACTTATGAGAATTCTGGCCATGTCTGCCGCGGTGGTGTTTGCAATCGCCTCCACAACATTTGCAGAGGCAAGCAAGTCCAGTCAACTCGCAAAAGAGATGACGACAGCAGCCCAGAACTACATCGCAGGATTAAGCAAGGCCCAGATGAAACGGGGAGTCCTGCCTTTCGACCACGAAGAACGAACCGACTGGACCAACGTTCCCAAAGCTACCAGAAAAGGAATTCAGCTTCGCGAGATGCCGCAATTCCAGCGCGACCTGTGTTTCAAGCTGATTGAATCTTCCCTTAGTCCCGAAGGATACCAGAAAGCCCGTTGGATTCTGGCTTTAGAAAACAATCTTCTGGAAGACGAAAAAGGGGGCGGCCCATTTCGTGATCCATTGCGTTATTTCATGACGATTTTCGGCACACCTTCCATGGAAGGAACATGGGGTTACAGCTTCGAAGGACACCATTTGTCTCTGAATTTTGTCATTAAAGACGGAGTCGTGATTGGTGAAACTCCGAGCTTCTGGGGAGCCTGCCCTGCCACGGTGAAGACATTCATTCAGGATGGCCCGCCAGTCGGCACTCGCACACTGGCAAACGAAGAACAACTGGGCTTTGACCTTCTGGCATCCATGACAGAGGCCCAACTCAAGAAAACTGTCATCGCCAATGAAGCACCCGGTGATTATCGCAACAACAATAAACCAAATCCTCCCAGTACCCCAGGCGAAGGCATTTCAGCAGCAGAACTGAATGACGCTCAAAAGGCCATTCTCTGGAAGCTGCTTGAAACTTATTCAAACCACCTTGCCCCAGCGATTTCTGAAGTTCAACTCAAAGAGATCAAAGACGCTGGTTTTGATCATGTTCACTTTGCCTGGCTCGGAGGCACCAAGCCGGGCATCCCACACTACTACCGTGTGGAAGGACCAACATTCGTTCTGGAACTGATCAACGTGCAGAACGATCCGCAAGGGAATCCAGCCAATCACATCCATTCCGTCTGGCGCAGCCTGAAACACGATTTCGGCTTCAACACAGCCGCGAAATGACATTCAAACCGTAGCCACATTTGACTTTCTGTTCGATTCGGCAATGAATTCACAGAAAGGTCATTGCGAGGTCACGACACTGTTCAATAATTCGAAAGCAGTCCCTCGTAACGAAGTCGCTTAGACCAAACCGGTTTATTGACCAGACAAGAACATTTCCCCTCTTCCATTGTCAATGAACATGGAAGAGGGCTTTTTTGTATCACCCTATGAGTACTGTATTTCAAGTTCGCGACGTTACTAAGATCTATGGACAAGGCGAAGTCGAAGTTCAGGCGCTCCGTGGTGTCAACGTTGACCTGCATGAAGGAGAATTCATCGTGTTGCTGGGGCCTTCCGGCAGCGGTAAATCAACCTTGTTAAATATCCTCGGAGGTCTCGATATCCCGACTTCTGGTACGGTCATGTTTCGGGATCAGAATCTGACGGAAGCCGATGAATCGCAACTGACCTGGTTTCGTCGTCACCATGTCGGATTTGTTTTTCAGTTTTACAACCTGATTCCAAGTCTGACTGCTCAAGAGAACGTCGCTCTTGTGACAGAGATTGTGGACAATCCACTCTCACCTGCGGAAGCCTTAAAACTTGTGGGGTTGGAAAAGCGAATCAATCACTTTCCATCTCAACTTTCCGGAGGGGAACAACAACGCGTCGCGATTGCGAGAGCGATTGCAAAGCGTCCTGACGTTCTGCTCTGTGATGAACCGACTGGCGCACTCGATATCAAAACCGGGATTACTGTTCTGGAAGTGATTGAGCAGATCAATCGAGAGATTGGCACTTCAACAATCGTCATTACTCACAACTCGATGATTTCCGAGATGGCTGATTCCGTGATAACGTTGAGTGATGGACAGATTGTCTCAGACAGAAAGAACACCGAGAAAATTCCTGTTCGTGATCTGAAGTGGTGATTCATCGAATTACGGGCTCCCCTTGTCCTGATCAAAAATCATGTCTTCAAATTTGATAATGATAAAAGAGTTATCGAGTCGCTCTGGCATTCAGGCTGTCGTTTGAAATGTCTGCTCTTGACCGCAAGATGTACCGTGACCTTCTGCAAATGCCAACGCAAGTTCTGGCAATCGCACTGGTCATTTCGTGCGGGTTGGCCGTCCTCATGATGGCGGTGGGAACCCATCGCTATCTCAAGCGAACCAGAGACAACTATTACAACCAGTACCGGTTCGCTCAGGTTTTTGCTGGTGTGAAACGCGCCCCCAAACCAATTGGCGAACGACTGCGTCAAATCCCTGGGATCGCTGCACTCGATCTGCGAATTGTGAATCAGGCCGTCATCGATGTGCCTGGATTGAACGAACCGGCAATGGGGCGTTTCATCTCTCTCCCCCCCTACTCCGAACCAACACTGAATCGGGTGTTCATTCGCAAAGGACGCCCGATTGATCACTCGCGTCCAGGTGAAGTGCTTGTCAGTGAAGCGTTTGCCATTGCGAACCATCTCGACTTAGGCAGCACACTCAAAGCGGTCATTAATGGCCGAATGCAGCCGCTCACCATCGTCGGATTTGCACTGACGCCGGAATACATCTTTCAGATCCGCCCGGGAACTTTGCTCCCGGATGAGCGTCTCTTCGGCATCTTCTGGATGAGTGAACTGGAACTCGAAGCAGCTTACAACATGGAAGGAGCCTTCAACGCTGTCGCAGCCACACTGACACATGGAGCCTCTGAAGCGGCGGTCATTGCCGACATCGACCGACTTCTTAAACCTTATGGCTGCACAGGTGCTTATGGTCGTGACCTGCAGGTATCCGCCAAATTCCTCTCCGATGAGTTGAAGCAACTGCAATCGATGGCAATTGTCGCCCCGACAATTTTTTTCGGGGTCGCATGTTTTCTATTAAATGTGGTTCTGGAACGAATCATCACCACCCAACGCGAACAGATCGCCTCGCTGAAAGCGTTTGGTTACAGCAATCGTGAAGTTGGATTTCACTATGCCAAATTCGTCCTGGTTATTGCCACGATCGGGAGTGTGATTGGAATTGCCGGGGGGCTTCATTTTCAGGAGTTCATGTCGAGAATGTACTCCACCGTTTTCCGGTTTCCATCCTTTGAATTTGAATTCGACTTTCCATTAATCGTCTTCGGCGTGATCATCACCATGACCGTCGCGATTCTGGCAACACTTCGACCGGTTTACAAAGCCGTTTCGCTCCCCCCTGCGGAAGCAATGCGGCCTGCTCCACCTGCTAATTTTGGCCCGACACTGGTTGAACGCGCCGGCCTTCATCGATGGTTATCGACCTCGGCCCAGATGGTGATGCGGGAACTGGAACGCCGCCCCATCAAGTCATTCATGTCGATGCTCGGAATCGCGATGGCAGTTGCCGTGCTCGTTCTGGGCCGCTTTGCCGTCGATGGCATTAGCTACCTGCTGTATTTCCAGTTTTCATTAACTCAGCGCTATGACGTTCAGGTTTCGTTCATTGAACCGACATCACCTGGGGTCCGCCGGGAACTGGAACAACAGCCTGGAGTCTTGCTTGTTGAAACAATGAGGACAGTCCCGGTCCGCTTCCGCTCTCAGAATCGCTCTCGGCTCTCAACGATTACCGGACTGGGAGATGAGCCAGATCTTTACCGAATTATCAGCGTCAAAGAACGTCCCCTGAAGATGCCTCCTCAAGGACTCGTTCTCGGGAAGAAACTGGCGGAGATTCTCAACGTCAAGGTTGGAGAAACGCTGGTCGTCGACATCCTTGAACGGGAGAACCTGACTCTGGAAATTCCGGTGAACGGCATCGTCAACGAAATGACCGGGGTGAATGCCTACATGTACCGTGACCAGTTACACCAGATTCTTCAGGAGACAGATGCCTGCAATGCGGCCTTCCTGAAAGTCGATGCGTTGTACGCGGACGAACTTTATCAACGACTGAAACAGACCCCGCGAGTTGCCAGCGTTCTCGTGAAAGATGCCGTGGTCGAGAGTTTCAAAAAAACTGTCGCCGAGAACCAGTTGCGAATGCAGAGCGTGAACATGATGTTCGCATGTATTATTGCGTTCGGAGTCGTGTTCAACACCGCCAGAATTTCGTTGGCAGAACGAAGTCGGGAATTCGCAACGCTTCGAGTGATCGGGTTCACTCGCTGGGAGGTATCGAAAATTCTCCTGGGAGAACTTTCGATCCTCACCCTCCTCGCCATCCCGTTGGGCTATGTCATCGGGCTTGGTTTCTGCACAATTCTGGTTATCTCATTCGAATCTGAAAATTTCCGCATGCCGTTGATCATCAGTAATTACACTCTGGGACTCGCGGCGACAGTGACATTCCTGTCTGCAATGGCCTCTGGCTGGTCTGTGCAGAGACAAATTAATCAACTGGATATGATTGGATCACTGAAAAGCAAAGAATAACCAGAGCCTCTTATTCATCGATCAACGTGTTGATCTGTCATATCTCCTTGAGTTTCATTTTATCATTCACTGATCAGCATCATGCGTAAACGTCGTCAATGGCTGAAACGATTATTGGGAACTGCGATTTTCGCGGCAGTGGCAATTGCCGTGGTCATGGCAATGCTTCCACAACCTGTCACAGTCGAGTTCGTCCCAATCAAACGAGGGAGAATGGAAGTCGCAATCCGGGACGATGGCCAAACACGCGTACGGGAACGCTATGTTGTCTCGACTCCAATTGCCGGTCAGTTGCAGCGTGTGAATCTGAAAGTCGGCGATGAAGTCCGTCAGGGAGAGACCGTCATCGCACGAATTCTTCCAGCCGTCCCCAATTTTCTGAACCCTCGCGAGCAAGCACGGGCAGAAGCGGCTATCAAAGCAGCAGAACGCCGATTAAGTCGCGTTCAGACTGACGTGCGAGCTGCAATCGATGCATTGGAGCAAGCCCGCATCGACTACGAGCGTTATAAGCATCTTCGTAAAAGTGATGCCGCAACTGATGCTCAATTAGAACAGGCCCATCTCACGTTTCTGAAGCAGACAGAACTCGTCAATTCTGCCCGTTTTCAAGAAGACGTGGTGAAGTTCGAACTGGAGCAGGAAAAAGCGGCGCTGATTCACATGACGCGGGAGAATTTCGATGCAAACACGGATTCAATCTTTGAAATCCGTTCACCCGTGAATGGCCGCGTCCTGAAACTGGTTCAGGAAAGTGCTGCCGTCCTGACACCAGGGATGCCGATTATCGATGTCGGCAACCCTTTCGAGCTCGAAGTCGTCGCAGACATTCTTTCCACGGATGCTGTCAAAATGCGACCAGGACAAAGCACTCGATTCGTGCACTGGGGAGGGCCTCAAAACCTGCCTGGTGTCGTTCGACTGATTGAACCATCCGGCTTTACAAAGATCTCGGCACTGGGGGTTGAAGAACAACGGGTAAACGTCATTTTCGACCTGCTCGGGTCACCCAGTGAATACTCTGTATTAGGGGACGGCTATCGGGTGGAAGTGGAGGTCGTCGTCTGGGAGGGGGAGAACGAACTCCTGATCCCGACCTCGGCTTTGTTCCGATCCGGCAAAGACTGGGCTGCCTTCACAGTTTCCAATGGAAAGGCCGTTCTCCGCCGCATTCAAATCGGTCAGGACAATGGTGTCACTGCTCAGGTATTAGGCGGCCTTGAAGAAGGCGATATCGTGATCAGCCATCCCGGCGACAACGTCCAGGATGGCGTTGCTGTCCGCCCAGCCACAAGTTAGACCAATGCGGTCTAATCGCAGATTGTGATGTGCGTTGCGAGCGCCGGATCTGTGAACGGGAAATCACTGCGAAAGTGAACGCCCCGACTCTCTTTTCTTGCCTTCGCAGACTCGATCATCAGTCGGGAAACAAGCAACATATTCTGCAGTTCCCAACCAGCGACCGAATGGAATTCTCTGGTCGAAACGTAACGGTCCCAGAAGTCGACCTGAGCAAGCGCCGCGCTCAAGCCTTCATCATCACGTCGAATCCCAACGTTACGCCACATGATCGCCCCCAGTGAATTCTGCAAGTCGACAATGTTCAGCTCATCAACATCAGCTCGTTCCCCGACGGAAACGGATTCGACACGCGGTACGGTGAACTGGTCTGGAATCTCAAGTGCCGCCTGAGAAGCCCCCTGACCAGTCTGAACTCCATAGTACAAGCCTTCCAGCAAACTGTTGCTGGCAAGACGATTCGCTCCATGTAATCCGCTGGAAGTGACTTCGCCTGCAGCCCAAAGATGCGGAAGCGTTGTGCGACCGTGCAAGTCAACAGTCAATCCGCCCATCATGTAATGAGCACCGGGACGAACAGGGATTCGATCCCGAAGAATGTCGAGCCCGAACTCACGGCACATCTGACTGATGTGCGGGAAGCGATTTCGAACCAGATCCGGGTCGAGATGAGAAACGTCAAGATACACGCACGGGTGACGCGTCTTCTCCATCTGATCAGTAATCGCGCGACTGACGATATCACGCGGGGCCAGTTCGCCTCGTTCGTCGTAGTCCTTCATGAACTGGTAACCGGTGACGTCGACCAGCTTGCCCCCTTCGCCTCGAACCGCTTCTGAAATCAGATGCCGACTACTTCCGGCGATGTACAGAACCGTTGGGTGAAACTGCATCATCTCCATGTCACGGAGTTCCGCCCCGGCGCGAAACGCAATCGCATGACCATCGGCGGTGGCGATATCAGGATTGGTTGTCTCCCGATAAACCCTCCCGGCTCCACCTGTCGCCAGAATCACCTGCTTCGCCCAGACAAATGTGCGGCCATGTTGAGCATTCCAAACCAGCGCTCCACAACAGATCCCATCGTTGGTCAGCAGATCGATTGTGAAAGTCTTCTCCCAGATTTCCGCCCAATCAGCTCCACGCACAGATGCAATCAGCGCCCGCATGATCTCTTTTCCGGTGGCATCACCAAGAGCATGGGCAATTCTGGGATGGCTGTGTCCTCCCTCGGTCGTCAGCGCGATGGTTCCATTCTTCAGATCGAAGCGTGCTCCCAGTTCCGCCAGTCCGCGGATCAACTGCGGGGCAGCCTCAACGACCGCATTAACCACGTCGGGATTGCAAAGCCCTGCCCCGGCAATCATTGTATCTTCAGCATGGTTTTCGGTGGCATCTGACGGATCGAGCGCCCCGGCAATACCTCCCTGTGCCCAGGCACTATTCGAGAGATTGATCACATCTTTGGTGATCATGATCACACGCAATCGTGGATCAATTTCGAGAGCAGCACGGACCCCGGCGATTCCAGCCCCAATAATCAACACATCCGCAAAGACATGGGGGATGCGTTTGATATGAAACGGGACCAGATAGCGTTTACGCGGATGGTAATGCAGTGCGCTCATTGAATTCTCAGTACCCGGCACGGAGGAGACACTTTCGTGATGAGGCGCCATGCGAACGCACCGTATCCCCTTAATCAGCCTTCATCATAGAGCAATTCCATGAAGAGTGCAGTGTTTGGGGCACGCTGGATTCAGCCTTTTACATATCGAGCGGAATTTCGTTTCTTCCCTGACGGAAAGATTGCAGTGCGGTCACATGATTGACCTTAATTGATTCGACAGTGTGCCTGCGAATCGTGCTCAAACAGGCAGAAGAGATGTGCGAATTGTGTTCCACGCAACCAGTGCATCGCGGACAGCAGCAACATCATGCACCCGCAGCATATCGACGTGCTGTTCGGCCAATGCCACAGACACTCCAATGGTCCCGGCCAGACGTTCATCGACAGGGCGTCCCACAAGTTTTTTCAGGAACCCTTTTCGAGAATGCCCAATCAGAACAGGTCGGCCTGATTGACGAAATTTCTCGATTGATGACAGGATTTCCAAATTATGTTGCGCGGTCTTTCCGAACCCGACCCCTGGATCAATCATGACCCGATCTGGATGAATCCCGGCCGCGATTAACGCCTGAAGTCGCGTCTCCAGATACTGCTGCACTTCAGAGACGACACACTCGTATTGGGGATCAATCTGCATCGTCTGCGGAGTCCCCTGCATGTGCATCGCAATGACACCGCATTGACTTGCAGCGCAGACTTCGACCATCTTTTTGTCGAATTCCAATCCGGAAATATCGTTGACAATGACGGCGCCGGCGGCCAGTGATTCTCTGGCAACGACAGCCTTCATCGTATCGACAGAAAGCGGCACTTGCGTTTGCGATGACAGGGCTTCAATCACCGGAATCACCCGACGCAGTTCTTCTGCTTCTGACACCGGCTCTGAAAATGGACGCGTCGATTCTCCACCAATATCAAGAAGATCAGCCCCCTGCTCCACGAGTTGAAGCGCATGATCCACCGCTGCCTGAGTCGAAGCCCATTGACCGCCATCGGAAAAGCTGTCAGGCGTAACGTTCACAATCCCCATAATTTTGGGGAATGCCCCGAGTTGCCAGCAGGTCCCGGCAAATGACCAATTCAGCAACATGGTGAAAACGTCGGTCAGAGGAAATAGTGCAATCTTGATGGGCACACAGAACGCAAGAGCTTCTTGCTGACTTCCGCGGCCCACTTTACCACGGAACCTTATCACGAAACTTTATTGTGGAACCGCAGTTGTCTCAAGAATCTGTTGAATGATCTCTCGTGCGCGTCGACGCTGTCGTTCACGAATCACGCCGCTGCACATCACACGGTGAGCCAGAACTGGCACCGCCAGGCGTTTGACATCATCCGGGATGACAAAGTTTCGGCCTTCACACATTGCCAGACTTTGCACCGCACGATAGAGCGAAAGAATCCCGCGAATACTGACGCCGAGATTCAACTCTTTGTGCTCTCGTGTTGCTCGTGCCAAAGCGAGCATATAGTCCGAAATCGAATCTTCGACAGCCACAGATCGAACGGCCTGTTGCAATCTGGCCAGATCATGCCCGGTCATCACGGCCGAGAGAGTTTCTACCGGCTCTCCCAAACGATGATTGACCAGAATAGCTCGCTCCGCCATCTGGCTCGGATACCCGACTTCAGTACAGACCATAAATCGGTCCATCTGGTTCTCAGGTAACGGATACGTTCCTTCAAACTCAAACGGGTTCTGTGTCGCAATCACAAGAAACGGACGTTCCAGAGGATACGTTTGTCCGTCCGTTGTCACCTGCCGTTCCATCATCGCTTCCAGCAGCGCACTCTGGGTGCGAGGCGTACTGCGATTGATCTCGTCTGCAAGGAAGACATTCGTAAAGATTGGTCCCTTACGGAACTCAAACTCTCCCCGTCCCTGAAGAAAGACACTCGATCCCAGAATATCGCTGGGCAACAAGTCGGGAGTACATTGCAACCGTTTGAAGCTGCAATTCAAGCTGTGCGCAATCGCTTTCGCCAGTGATGTCTTACCAAGTCCTGGCGCATCTTCGAGAAGCAGGTGCCCCTCGGCAAGTAGCGTGACCACGCACAACCGAATGACTTCATTCTTTCCCAGCAGAACCTTTGCAATATTCTCTTCAAGACGGCGAATCGACCCGGTCTGCTCATCACTCACAGGTGTCTCCAACTCATTGCTGGGTATCAACGTCCAGAAGATGCATTCAGGACGTCAGGTAAACAAAGTTGCTGAACAGTGACAATCACTCGCAGAAGTTCAATTCATTGTTGATCAGGCATCGAAAACACATTTTGCGTAAATCAGCCCAAACCCAGGAGAACTATTTGTCTCCTCGGAAAACAACTTTCGTTCGAGTGACAAGGTCATGGAGTGCACGCTTTTCAGGATGAAATGCCGCAAGCAGAAATGGAAGACCAAAAGAGAAAAACCAAAGTTCTCTCAAGAACCATTTGAATGTCGCCTGCTTAAGAGTCAAGGTTTTATCGTCTTCAGTTTCGACCATCAGACCAAAAGTGTCTTTCCCCAAAGTCGATCGTAACTGAGAGGACTCTTGAACTGCCCAGTACATCCAAGAGGTGTAGAACGGCAACGCGATTGCTACAAGCGGCAATAAATTTGGAGAAAACAGCCAGATCAGCAAAGAGAAGCCGTTGACTGCCCAACCAACCATCATCGCCTTCGGATTTGCCGTTACCAGAAAACTCGTCAACGGAATGAACAATCGGTCGACGGTATGAGCGAGGTAGCGGACCCAAAATGTTGCTGGAGTTCCCGGCATAATTCGTGGAACAAGATCCAGAGAACGATTCTGATAGTAACCAAACAACCCTGTCGCTTTCATCACAAACACCGCAGGGAAACCTGCACTGAATGTAATCGGAGCCATCACAATCGCCGTGGCGGCGACATTAATGAGCCCCTTGATGATCGTGTAGTAAACGGAATCCTGAGCCGTTCCCAAGTCGACCAGCTTCATCAACCAGAGAGCAATATTTCCCGTCAGACCGGGAGAGAACTTGTCTTCTCCGGTTGGTCCCCCAACGAGAACTTCGCTCACCAGCGGATTCGTCGCTCCCAGGAAGAAGAAGATCCCTCCGGCCAGCAAGAGCGTTGGAACAAATGCGAGAACAGAGATGAACAGGAGATAGAGTGAGGGGCCCACATTTTTGACAAAGATCTGCAGCAGTTCCCACAAAATCCAAGCTTTATAAGTGTGCTTGGTTGTCATGTGAACGAGTGCAATCGGCAACACCATAATCGGCA
>JBEBTF010000090.1:0-15454 GCA_040393865.1 Planctomicrobium piriforme
ATGGGGCGATGAGGAATTCGTACGATCCATTCATGGGCATCGTTTGGAATCTCAATCTGTTGAAGAAGCTCCTTTACAACGGGGCCAGAATCGCTCTGCTCAATTTGGTGAAGTCTCACAACGCGCTGGCTCCGCAAAGAGTCGTGACTCATTGCGGAATTGGCTCGCGCTGCTGTTTTCTTGCTGATTGTCCATCGGATGTGCAACCAGCCGTCGATAATTTCGTTAATATCCAGCAGATCGTCATCATCGGATTCGTGTAGGGAATTCTTCTCTTTACTCTTCGCCGCAGCTGAAGAGGGAAGGGGAGTCGAATTCGAACTCAATAAGGGCTTCTCAGGCGGCAGTTTTACCGTGGAATCGGTGTGCTGCTGGTCTTTGCCCATGAGTCTCTCCTGCAGTTTGACGATGACAACGAGTGCCGGTCGGCTTCAGAACAAGGTACTCAATGATGGGCAATCGTGTACTGCTTTCATCGCTGAATGAATCACAGTCGTACCCATCGTCGGTCTCTTTCCCATCATCAGGAATTCTCATTCCAAAGGGAAGGTCAACTGGCCGGAAGTTGAATGATCGCTGGACTCTACCGCCAAGTTTAGTCGCTTCGAATCTGTTTACGATTGCCATTTTTGACACCCGAAATTGATTTTTTCGGGAGCTGTCGACTCAAATTTGGGGATTCATGCAGGCATCGGGAAGGCTCCTTTGACTTCGCATTTCACCAGAACTAGACTCCCAGCACGGTGATCGAACAAAACAGATTCGTCTGAAAGTTGTGGCACCTATGGCTAAGGAACCCGATCGAACAAAACGAAAGGGGCCTTGGCAGGCCTTGGGGTGGGCATCCCAGTTATCAGCGATTCCTCTGGAAATTGCAGTCTGTGCATTTCTGGGGTATTCGGCTGATCAAAAGCTGGGGACAGAGCCATGGCTGCTTATAACGGCAGGCATGGTTGGCCTGTGTGTTTCAATGATTCATCTCTGGCAGCTTGTTCGGGCGATTGATCGCTCTTCTGGCTCTCCATCTGGAAAATCCCGGTGAAGGAACTTGCGGCTCAGGTAGGGTTGTCTATCTTGGCAACTCTTGTTGCTTTGCTGGCGTGTTTGGCTGGGGCATGGTTGATCATTGGACCTGATCAGGTCAGGCCGGTTGTTGTTGCGGGGCTTGTCTCGCTTCCAATTGGCTTACTGTTGGTGTGCTATTTTTATGTTTTTGGTGTGAATGCCTCGGCGTTGGTTTTGGGGTCGCTACTGCGGGTTTCAATCACGTTAGGGGTCGGTGCCGCTGTCGCGTGGCAGTTGGGGATTTGGGGCAGGCCATATTTTTTGACCCTCGGGGTCATCTATGTGGCGAATCTTGCATTGGAAACCTGGGTGGTTTACAAGCAGAATTCTTCGGCTTTCAAGTCTCGTTCGTCTTCGGTTTAGGTTGTCGTTTGGGATGGCATGTGGCATGTTGACATTAGCCGCTCACGGTACGTTTCATCACGTCTATGACGCAAATGGGTTTGAACTCCCGTTTGGCGGCTTCGTGCCTGTTCATTCTCTTGGATTTGGGTTCACCAAATTCATGCTCCTGCAGTTGATTGCAGCGTTTCTGGCGTTTGCGATCTTCCGTGGTTTGTCGAAACGGGTCGCCTCTGGTCAGGTGGCTCATGGTTGGTTCTGGAATTTCTGGGAAATGCTGGCTGTCTATCTCCGTGACGAACTTGTGCGTCCGGTGATTGGCGATCCAGATGCACATAGTCATAAACATGATGATCTCAATCATCATCAGCACGTAATTAAAGAGGCTTTACATCTTGATCCGCATGCGACCGTTCGCGCTGCGGTAAAAGGGCATCCTGCAGACCGCTTTTTGCCGTTTGTCTGGTCGAGTTTCTTTTTCATCCTGTTTTGTAACCTTCTTGGGGCGCTCCCTTGGGCTGGTTCTGCAACAGGAAATCTCAGTGTGACACTGGCGCTGGCAGCGATTGCGTTTTTTGCAACCTTCTATCACGGTGTCAAGCAGAACGGTGTTGTGGGCTTCTGGACGCATCTCGTTCCTGCTGTTGATGCACCTGGCCCGCTGAAACCTGTTCTGGTTGCCTTGCTGTTTGTGATTGAAGTGATCGGCTTGTTCATCAAGCACAGCGTGTTGGCTGTTCGTTTGTTTGCGAACATGATGGGTGGGCATACGGCATTGGCGGCGATTCTTGGCTTCATTGCCATCGCTGTTGATAACAATTTGAATTCAGCTTTGTATGGAATGATTCTCGGAGGCAGCTTGATTGGACAGATCGGTGTCGGTCTGTTGGAGTTGCTTGTTGCGTTCATTCAGGCATATGTGTTCGCATTCCTGTCGACCATCTTTGTTGCGATGTCGCTGCACGAACACTGATTTTTAGTACGACTATCAAAGACGTCCGCTGCGGCGGTATTCGCGAACTTCTGGTTCAGACATTTTCAATGTGAGGAGTCTCCAAGTGAATCGTTTCTTCAAAATCTGCTCCGCTATGGTTGCGGCTCCGCTTGTGTTTGCCAATTCAGCATCTGCAGCTGAAACTACTGCCGTTGTAGCTGAAAGTGTTGCAACTGTCTCCAACTTTGGTCCAACCATCGGTGCCGGGATGATCATCATCGGTGCAGGTCTGGGCATTGGCAAAATCGGTGCTGCTGCTATGGAAGGGATGTCACGTCAGCCAGAAGCTGCTGGCGATATCCGCGGGGGGATGATTCTCGCTGCAGCTCTGATCGAAGGGGTGACTCTTCTCGCTCTGATCGTCTGCTTTGCTCGCTAATTTGAAGCGGCCACTGAGTTGTCGGTTTGACTTAATGAGATTCCGGTACTGAGTGGCTGAATACTGTTGCGATTCGTCGGTTCAGGAAAAGAGATTGAATTTCGTCTCTCTTGTGCTGAAGGAATCTGATGACAGGCAGTGCGTTTGAGACCCCGCTGGTGGGGTGATTTCTGTGGTCAAGTCGGTTGAGTGGACCATGTGTGAGAGTCAACATATTCGACGCAGTTTCTGGGGGGCGGTGCTTGCTGCTGTCCTGGTGTGCTTCGTCAACGGAATGGATCTGTCTGCAGCTGAACCGGCTGCGGCCGCGGTCGGGCACGATCATGCGGTAGAGACTGGCCATGCCGGGCATGACTACAACAAGCCGCCGCTCTATTTCGATTTGACGATGTTTCTGTTTACGTTCGTTCTGTTCGGCGCCTTTATCCTCGTTATGCGAGGGGCTGTCTGGCAACCTTTGATTCATGGGTTAGATGCTCGTGAAGGGCGGATTGCTCAGGCGGAAATTGACGCTGAGGCGGCACGAAAAGAAGTGGTTCAGCTTGCAGCTCAGGCCGAAGCGAAACTCGCTGAAGTTCATCAGCAGGTTGCCGCAATTCTGGCTCAAGCTCGAACTGAAGCAGAAGCAGAAAAGGCACAGATCACTGCAGCAGCAGAGGCAGAAGCACAGCGAATTAAGCAGAATGCATTAGATGCGATCTCTCGGGCTCGACTCGATGCAGTTGAGCAATTGGAGAAAGTGGCAGACCAGCAAGTGGCTCTGGCAACAGAACATGTTGCCGGATTCCGAATCTAGACTGCATAACGCAAGAAGTGAATGGCTCGGCAAGAGTCCAGCACTTCAGTGAATGCGATCAGGTTCACACGAGTATAGATGTTCCGTGAATTGAAGTCTGTTGCGAATCGCACAGTCTTCAGGAGACGGAAAAATTGGTTGGAAACTTGTTTGGACTATGTGAGGCGAAGTGAATCGCCTTAACGAATCCAAGTGAAATTTCGACCAAGACGTTAGGTTCGTTTCGGGTTGTCGAATTTTGAGGTCTCGTTGGTGGCGATCATGCGTGAATTGCAAATCCTGTTCGCCTGTTTGTTCCTGATGACACTTGGGGCGCTGTCTCCAGCTGTCGCTCTCGCACAGGCAGCAGAAAACGGGCACGAGGTAGCAGCTGACGCTCATGGTCACGATGCGCAACACGCATCGTATTCGTTCTGGTCAGATCTTCCATTCTGGTCGTTTATTGCCTTTATCGGTTTCGTCTTTGCAATCAAGAAGTTAGGCCTTTGGGATCTTTTGATCCGCAGTATGGCTGAGCGTGAGAAAGCAGAGTCCGAGGCAATCAACATTGCTGAGAATGATCTTTCAGATGCCCAAAAGACTCTGAGAGATGCTAAAGGTCGTATCGAGGCTCTGGATGGAAATATCCGTGAGCTTTTCGAAGAGGCAAAGCGGGATGTGAACTCGACCAAGAATGACATTCTCGCCATTGCACAGAAGGAGTCGAGTGCGACTCTGCAACGTGCTCAGGCTGAGATTGAACGGGTACGCGACCAGGCACTCAATGATATTTTTGCAAGTCTGGCTGACAAAGTTGCAGCCCAGACAGAGCAGAAGCTGCGTACAGGATTGAGCGCACAGGATCATAGTCGATTGGTTGACGATGCTCTTGCTCAGTTTGCAGTTCGATAATCCATAGCGAATTGATTCCAGTTTTCCGATAGTCCGTCAGCAGAATTTCAGACATGGCCGACGTAAACAACTCTCCCCGTCCTGCACACGTCCTGGAAGATCCCAGTTCACAGGCGGTGGCGCGTGTCTATGCCGTGGCGTATTTGAATGCGGCACAAACCGCAGGGGCCAGTAATCCCTTAGAGGATCTGGTTTCATTCCAGGAGGATGTTGTTGCCGCAAATCCTCAACTGTCCGAGCTGCTGGCGTCGGAAGTTGTGACCACAGAGCAAAAACTTGGACTGTTGGAACGCACTGTAATTCCAGTAGCTTCACCGTATTTTGCGAACTTTTTGAAGGTGCTGGCTGTGCACGACCGGCTGGCGCTGATTCCTGTCATTCTCAATGAGGCGCGAGCTGAATTCGAACGCCGCACTGGGAAGAAGCGGATTCAGGTGAAAAGTGCCGTGCCGTTGAGCGACGATCAGCTTGGCAGCATTCGAAATCGAATTCAAACTGCCCTGAATCTGGAGCCGATTCTGATTCCAAGTGTGGATTCGGAATTGATTGGTGGGCTGGTGATTCAGGTCGGTGACACTGTATATGACGGGTCGCTGAAAACGCGGCTGAAAAACTTGCGGCAGCGACTGCAAAAGGGATATCTCCATGAAATTCAAAGCGGACGAGATCGCTTCAGTTCTCCAGAAGGAAATTGAAAGCTTTCAGGGTCAGGTGCAGACCTCGGAAGTCGGTCGCGTGATCGAAGTCGGTGACGGCATCGCGCGGGCTGTCGGTCTGTCCTCGGCCATGGCAGGCGAGATGGTTGAGTTCTCCAATGGGGCTCGCGGTCTTTGCTTCAACCTGGAAGAAACTTCCGTCGGTATCATCATTCTCGGGGATTACCTCGGGATTCAAGAAGGCGACGAAGTTAAAACAACCGGAACGCTGTTGTCGGTTCCAACCGGCAATGCGTTGATCGGTCGTGTTATCGATCCATTGGGAAATCCACTCGATGGAAAAGGTCCGATCATCACAAGTGAATCGCGACCAGTTGAATATCCAGCTGCCGGTGTTGCTCAGCGTCAACCTGTGAAGCAGCCGCTTCAGTCCGGGATCAAAGCGATCGACGCCATGACTCCAGTCGGACGCGGCCAGCGTCAGCTGATCATTGGCGACCGAAAGACCGGGAAAACGGCGATCGCTATCGATACAATTCTGAATCAGAAGGGCGGAGACGTTATCTGCGTCTACGTCGCTTGTGGACAGCGTGCAGCAAACGTCGCATCGGTTGTGGAAGCTCTGACGGCAAACGGCGCAATGGATTACACCATTGTCGTGTCCGCTTCTGCTGCAGATCCGGCTCCATTGCAATACATCGCTCCTTATGCTGGTGCCGCAATTGCCGAGCACTTCATGTATCAGGGCAAGCATACTCTGGTTGTCTATGACGACCTGACAAAACAGGCTCAGGCTTATCGCCAGCTGTCATTGTTGATGCGACGTCCACCAGGTCGTGAAGCTTATCCAGGGGACGTGTTCTACTGTCACAGCCGTCTTCTGGAACGTGCTGCGAAGTTGAGCAACGAACTTGGCGGTGGTTCGATGACTGCATTGCCAATTATTGAGACACTCGAAGGGGAAGTCTCAGCGTATATTCCGACGAACGTGATTTCGATCACCGACGGTCAGATTTACCTTGAACCGGATCTGTTCTTCGCTGGGGTTCGTCCTGCGATTAACGTCGGTATTTCCGTCTCCCGCGTGGGGGGAAATGCCCAGACCAAGGCGATGAAGAAAATCGCTGGTTCATTGCGACTTGACCTTGCCGCCTTCCGCGAACTGGAAGCATTCGCTCAGCTCGGAACCGAACTGGATCCGGCGACCCAGCGACAGCTTGATCGCGGTTACCGCATGGTAGAATTGCTGAAACAGCCACAGTACGAACCACTGGGTTCAGCTGATTCGGTTATTTCGATCTATGCCGGTACCAAAGGCTACTTCGATAAAGTTCCTGTTTCGAAGGTCGCAGAAGCTGAGAAGGCTCTGTTGACATTCATGAAAGATGAAAAGAGCGAAGTTCGTAACGCTCTGATTCAGTCTCAGGAACTGACTGACGAAATTGATTCGAAGCTGAAAGCCGCACTTGCCGAATTCCAGGCTCGTTACGACTCAACAGCAAAGTAAGTGAAATTCACTCTGGTTGAGCAGGCCGGAAAATGACCTGCTCGACCTTTGAGTGAGATTTCAGAGGAAAGCAGTCTCGTAATGTGACTACTTTTGTCCTGACAGATCTCAAAGAAACTCGCAGGCTTGTTGATGAGCTTGTGGGATCAGTTTGGGGTCTCTCTGTTCAGAGTTAGAATGTTACGAGACCAAGTCCCTCGCATGTGCCAGCACGTACGATGAAGCGAAAGCGACTTCGGAAAGTGTGTGGCGGACGCCGAAACCGAATTTGAACGCTTTAGTAACTTCTCATGGCCAAAGCACGTGCACTGGTGAAACGCCGTAAGGCGGTCCGTAACATCCGCAAGATCACGCGGACGATGGAACTCATCGCCACCGCGCGATTCAAGAAAGCCATGGATCGGGCTACGGAAGCCGCTGCGTACACTCGCAAGATCAATGAGATCGTTGCTGACCTGTCGCAGGCGGATCTGGATTTCGATCACCCGCTTTTGAAGAAGCCAGATCAGACTCAGAACGTGACAGTCCTCGTGCTGACGTCGAATCGTGGCTTGTGCGGTGGTTACAACGGAGGAACGTTACGGACTGCGGTCTCGCGGATGCGTGAAATTACTGCTGCAGGGCAGAACTTGACTGTGGAAGTCTCCGGAAAACGGGGACTCTCCTTCATGAAGTTCGAAAAGCGGAACATTAATCAGCAGTACACAAACTTCGAAGACAAACCTGGCTTCGACGAAGTCAATGAGATCGCGGATCGATATATCGCGGATTTTGTTGCTGGACGATTGCACCGACTGGAAGTTGTTTACCAGAAGTTTTTGTCGGCAGCCCGACAGGTTCCTGTTGTCGAAACATTGCTGCCGTTTGGAGATCTGGCAGTCGCCAAAAGCGGTGACAAGACTGCTGCGGTTGGCTACGAGTTCCTTCCGAGTGCGGGTGAAATCCTTCAGGAAATTGTACCAGCTGCATTTAAGGCTCGATTCTTCAAATGCTTCCTGGATGCTGCTGTCGGTGAACAGATCGCCCGAATGGTGGCGATGAAGTCAGCAACCGAGAATGCGGATGAGATGATTCGCAATATTTCGCAAGAATACAACCGGGCACGTCAGTCTCAGATTACTTCGGAGTTGGCGGAAATCATCGGTGGGGCAGCAGCTCTCGAGTAATCGAGAGGACATGCAGGTGAAGGATCAGTGTTCGTTTCCTGTAAATGCAGGATTGCGAATTGAAGACAAATGCTCGACCGGCGTTTTGTCGTCCGCAGAGAACTGGGATACATCAGAGCGATAACCCTTAGCGAGGTTGATGGGCAGAATAACGAGTACGGCGGAGTTTCTCAGGGTGACTATCTTGAGTTGAATGCAGTCTCCACCGGATTTCGACTATCCATTACCCACTCTCAAAATACATGAGCACAGATACAGCAACTAATATCGGCCGAGTGACTCAGATCATCGGTTCTACATTTGACGTCGAGTTCGCAGAAGGACACCTGCCGGCAATTTATAATGCCGTCAAGGTCGCTGCCGAAATCAAAGGGATTCATATCAAAGTCACTGGCGAAGTGCAGCAGCACCTCGGCGGTGGTCGTGTTCGTTGCGTGGCACTTTCATCAACGGACGGTATGGTCCGCGGGATGGAAGTTCTCGATACTGGTGACGCTTTGTCGGTACCAGTCGGTAAAGAGACCCTGAGCCGCGTGTTCAACGTTCTCGGTGAGCCAATCGACGGTCGCGGACCAGTTGAAACAGCCGAGAAGTGGCCAATTCACCGGGAAGCTCCCAAGCTTCAGGATCTCTCTTCCAAGACAGAAGTCTTCGAAACCGGGATCAAGGTGATCGACCTGTTGACACCGTTCGTCCGCGGTGGAAAAGCCGGTCTCTTCGGGGGAGCTGGTCTCGGTAAGACTGTTATTTTGACCGAGTTGATCGCTCGTATTGCTCGTGAGCACGGCGGTTACTCTGTGTTTGCAGGAGTCGGTGAGCGTACCCGTGAAGGGAACGACTTGTGGCTCGAAATGCAGGAAACACAGATCGGCGATACTGGTCGTTCTGTTATTGAACAGACCTGTATGGTGTTCGGACAGATGAACGAGCCACCTGGTGCCCGTCTTCGCGTTGCGTTGACCGGTCTGACTATGGCAGAGTGGTTCCGCGATACAACAGGAGCAGACACCCTGTTGTTTGTCGACAACATTTTCCGTTTCTCTCAGGCAGGTTCAGAAGTATCCGCATTGCTCGGACGTATGCCGTCCGCAGTGGGTTACCAGCCGACTCTGGGAACCGAGCTCGGTCAGTTGCAGGAACGTATTACCTCCACCAAGAAGGGGGCGATCACCTCCGTGCAGGCCGTTTACGTGCCGGCGGACGATCCGACAGACCCTGCACCAGCAACGGCGTTTAGCCACCTGGATGCGTTCATTTATCTTGAACGTAAGATCTCTGAAAAGGGGATTTATCCGGCGATCGACCCGCTGGCGTCTTCATCACGTATTCTCGATCCAAACGTGGTCGGGGAGCGTCATTATGCTGTCGCTCGTCGCGTTCAGAAGATTCTTCAGCGATACCGCGAATTGCAGGACATCATCGCGATTCTCGGGGTGGAAGAACTTTCAGAAGACGACAAACTCGTCGTGTTGCGTGCCCGTCGTATCGAGCGATTCCTGTCACAACCGTTCTTCGTGGCAGAAGTCTTCACCGGTAAGAAGGGTAAGTTCACCAAGCTCGACGAAACCATCACTTCGTTCGAAGAACTGTGCGATGGTAAGTGGGATCACCTGCCAGAAGCCGCGTTCATGTACGTCGGTGGAATTCAGGAAGCGGTCGAACAGGCCGAACGTATGGCAAAGAACTAGACGTGGTTCCTACGATGTGAGTCCTCGGATTCTTTCTTGATCGAAAGAATCCGAAGGCACTTTTCCTTCGGGTCTCACATCGAGTTGGTAGGCACGTCGAGACGGTCTTCGCCTGACTTAGCAAATTAGGGGCAGAAATTGTCACACAGATGTGTGGCAGTTTCTCACCCGCACTCGGAATCCTGAGTGTTGTTTCTCTCTTCTACTTTACAAGTATCGCCATGGTTGCTGCTCAACAATTGCAACTCGTTCTTGTCACTCCGGAAACGACGCTGCTCGACCAACCGGTCAAGGCGCTGCGTTTTCCGTTGTTTGACGGATTGATTGGAATTCTCCCGGGCCGCGCTCCACTGGTGGGACGGTTGGGGTTGGGGGAGTTGAAGTTTGAGACTCCATCGGGATCATCTGAGCACTACTACATTGAAGGTGGGTTTGCTCAGGTAAAAGGTTCCGTTGTGACGCTGCTCACGAATCGGGCTCTGCCGGTCAGCAAGATTGATGCAGATAAGGCGCAGGCCGAACTTGATGCTGCTCTGGCCAGCACACCTGCTGATCAAGCTGCCCGGGATCAGAAGAAGCATCTCATTGAGCGGAACCGCAAACTGATCGAACTGAAACGCAAGAACTAGACGGTTTTCGCCATCGCGATAGCCTACTAAGTAATAACGACGCAACCCGGACTTGAATGGTCCGGGTTGTTTCATTTTCGGGGAGAAGTTTGGGAGCGGCGATTCGGAGAGGAGTGGGAAGAGGCAAGTCTCCCCGATTGTCCAGGTTGACCGTATCGGTCTCTCCTGTGGTCGCGTAATAGACTTCTCGATCGGAGAACAGCTGAATCTTGTGTGCCAGATTCGCTGCAGGTTTGCTGGAGATGTTTATCTCACAATCGATTCGGGCGGTTCAGTGGCGATCTGTGTTTTTGTGGATGGCGATTCCTGATGCTGAATCGAATCTGCCAGAATTGTTTGAATCCACTGTTCACCCGGTTTGCGAGCTGAGCACCAGGTCAGGTGTGGAATGGCTTCTTTGAAGTTGCCGTTTCGATAGAGCCAGAGGCCAAAGGTTTGGCGAGATGCGTAGTGTTCAGGAGCGGCAATGGTCGCTTCTTTGGCACTGTGATATGCATTCTTCTGGTCGCCGAGTTCGGCAAAGCATTCATGTGCTAAAATCCATTCTTCGGCGGCTTCGTCTCCTCGAAGGACAATGGCTCGTTTGACCGATGAACGTCCCAGATTCTCAAGAACCAGCTGATAGCCGACGGAATCTTCCGAGGATTGATACGCGGTTCGCAGCTGCTGGAGTGCGGCGTGGTCTGGGTCGAAATGATCGATGAAGAAGCGGGCTGGAACGTAGTCTGCAAGGACATCGATCAATTGAGTCCGGTAATCAGGGTCAAAGCGGAACGCATTCTGCCAGTGGACGGCGGCGTCGCGCTGGGCTCCTTCCAGCCAAAGGATACGTCCCATCGCAAAATGGGCTCGTGCATTGCCTGGTCGGACTGCGACTGCCTGTTCGACAAGATTGCGTTCGATTGCTTCATTTCCGTTTTGCAACCAGACGAGTTCGGCCAGTTCCAGATAGGGCCGTGGTTGCAGTGGGCAGGCAGCGAGTGAATTTTGAAAGTGCTGGATGGCGCTTTCTAACAGCTTTCGTTCTTCCCCGAGCACTCCCGGACGGTTCAGCCATGTGTTGACGTCTTCCGGGGAGTCAAACAGAGTTCGGGCAGCGTCGCGGATTTGTGAAAGCGGCATCTGGTGGTTTCGTTCTGCCTGTTTCAGTGTGAACTGCTTCAGGCATGCAAGTCCGGCGTGCAACTGGACGTAATGAGAACGTGGGTTGGCTTCTGCTGCTTTCAGAACGAGTGAGATTCGTCTGTTCAGAACGTCCAGGGATTCTGCAGGATTTGCGTCTTCCTGTTCCTGCTGAGCCAATGTGA
Source organism: Planctomicrobium piriforme (assembly GCA_040393865.1). Taxonomy (GTDB): domain Bacteria; phylum Planctomycetota; class Planctomycetia; order Planctomycetales; family Planctomycetaceae; genus Planctomicrobium; species Planctomicrobium piriforme_A. Next base: position 11,421 of record JBEBTF010000090.1, read on the forward strand.
GACGGAGGTATTCATTCCATGCCGGGGTGGCGACCAGTTCCGGGATTTTTTCAATGACCATCCATCGCCCGAGAAGAACAACCAGTGGAATGGTGGCAAGCCAGCCAAGGCGGACGCTTCCCCAACTCTTGTCTGGCACAAATCGAGATTGGCGATCGTTCTCGAAAAATCTCATCAGGCTGATCCGCCATGCTGCGACTCCGTATAGAAGAACGGTGTTTACACAAGCCGGAACGTACCAGACTGAGCTCGCAATTGACTGAACGAGACTCATGATCAGTCCGCTGGTGACGACCGTGATCAGACCAGCAGCCTTAGGAGAAACTGAGTTCCACAGTCCCTGAGCACACCAGAGGAGCGATGTCAGCCAGAGCAAAATGACCAGCCCAAGGCCTGTCAGGCCTGTTTCGATGGCGATTTGCAGATATCCATTCGAGGTCTCAATTTGATTTCGAAGTAAAAGGCGCGAGTGATACCAGAGTCCAAAGACTTCCCGGTGGCTTCCAAGACCGGTTCCTGCGAGAGGAAAATCCTTGATTCCCGCCAGGCTTGCGTCCCACGGATCGTTTTTCACCGGGGCCAGTTTTGCCGTTTCGCTGAAGGGAATGGAGACTGAGGAGGTTGCCTGTTCCGCGTTTGTCTGATGCGTGAAAAGCGGCGTCAGAAGGATCGTAAATGCAGTCAGAGCAAGTCCAATCCCTGCATGCTTGAGCGGGATCAGGTGTTTGTGCCAGAAAATTGCCAGTGTCAGCGTGACTCCAAGTGCCCCTGATAACACTCCTGTCCATGACTGCGACATGAGAATCGCCAAGGCCGTGACAAGGAGATTGGCACTCCAGAACTGGATCAGAACGGTTTCATGGTTGTTGCCGAATCGGGGAGACGACTCGCGGACGGGAATCAACAGGAACTGGGCACGATCAGACATTCGTGTGATCAGCATCAGAATCTGTGCCGGCAGACTCAGCGCAAGGAAGTTGGCAAAGATATTCGGGTTTGCGAATGATCCCTTTGCAACTCCGAGTGTCGAGGTCATTGGATGATCATAGAACCAAAAGAACTTGCCGTTCCCAAACAGGTATTGAATGACCCCAAAGAGCGACATGGCTCCGCCGCCGAGGGCAACGATACGGATAAACGCAAACACGTCGTTAATGGTTCTCAGACGCTGAACCATCACGAAAAAGATTTCCAGTGATGCAACGACGACAACCAGATCGCTCCATGTATTTGCCGGGGTAAAGCTGATGCGGTTCCATGTCCCGGGGAAAAGTGGAGAACCATCGTGCCATTCAGTGAGAAGCTTGGGAACCATTGGTGACAATGCACGAATCAGCTCCGGGGTCAGCTCCCGACATTGAAGCAAAATCAGCCCCAGCCCCAGCAGCATGATGGGTTCAAGTCCAGTGAATCTCCAACGTCCATCGCCATGTCGGCATTGGTAGAGACACCATGCCAGCGTGGTGAATGTCGCGAGTCCACAAAGCACCAGCTGTCCAACCGCTTCCTGACCGCCCATCAAAAACGGGGCCACGGCCAGAATGGAAACCAGCCCCAAATCGACAACTGTCAAAAGCCAAGGTTGCGGCGCTGTTCGAGAGGCGGCTTTCGCTTCAAAAGAAAGAGGCAACTGAGACATAAGTGACGCTCCGGCGTAAAAATTGGGCCGGTCAGACCGGTTCGGTCTCTAAATTGGCAGCGAAACAACCGTTTCACTTCATGGACATTTGGTTCCATGTCTTAGAGACGACAAATTCAATTTTTATGCCCTGGTGGTTTGACCACTCCGTTCCAACTGGTTCTGAAACTGTGTCAGCAGAATCATTGGGTTGAACCAACAAGTTCCTGGCTAGAGCAGTTTGCTCTACCGGGTGCCCGCGGAGCAGCCGTTTCGATTGATGAAACGCAACTCGCCGCGTGGCGGAAGCCTGAAAGTTATTTCGTAAAGTGCTCTAGCCAATTTCAAATGTAGTCTTCTTCGATTTGGCGCTTCGCTCAGACAAGGTTGGGACCACACCGTTTTCCCCAAACAGAGCTTCTCAATTGAGTTCTGCAGTTTTGGGAATCGCTGTGTGTCGTCTTTGAATGAGTTTTCGGGACAGTTCAGAGTTCAGAACGGTCCTGTGAGTCAATCGAAAAGTTCAATCGAATCGTTTTGACGTGAGTATTGGGAAAGGCGCGTGCATCTTTACCGGGTAACTCAAAATTGAGGAAGAGCAATTTGCTCTGCACCCTGATGTGTGCATTGAGACGGGAAGAATGTGCAGAATGGGGCGAGTGAGGTGAAGGTGGGAACTATTAAAGCGGGAGATTTGACGCCACGACGGGCTCGACCGCCAGTTTGTCGGCATGCGGTTGCTGAACTTCGTAAATTACAACAAAAGAAGAAGTTGCAGGGCCGCCTTGGCTGGGGACCTGCAACTTGGCGTGATTTCTCTGGATCAGTGTGAGTGAGCGTCGTCGATGGGACCGTAGCTTCGGTCCAGCAGTTCGACCGGGTGCAGGACCTGGATCTCCTTGTGCCCAGAGCTTCGGAGCATTGATTGCATCTGAAGGGTGCATCCCGCGTTCGCACTGACCACTGCGGTCGCTTTCGTTTTCAGGATGTTGTTGACCTTCCTGTTGCCAAGGCGGTCGGCCATTTCTGGCTCGGTGAGATTGTAAGTTCCTGCGGCTCCGCAGCAGATTTCGGATTCTTCCAGAGGAACCACGGTCAGATTCGGGATCAGTGACAGTAAGTCCCGGGGCTGAGTTCGAATTTTCTGAGCATGGCACAAATGGCAAGCGTCGTGGTAAGTGACGACCTGTGGAATGGCTTTTGTCGGGGCGACTGGTCCCAGTTGAACAAGGAACTCGCTGATGTCCCGGAATTTCCCTGCCAGCGTGTTCATGCGTTGGATCAGATCAGGGCGGTCAGGGCAGGCTTCTTCTGCCAGATGTCCATAGTCTTTCACCATTGCCCCGCAACCGGCCACGTTGATGATCACGGCATCGAGGTCTTCAATTTTGAACGCCTGTTCGTTTGCGAGTGCGAGTTCAAGAGCAGGCTGGCTGGCGCCGGTATGGTAATGAATTGCCCCGCAACATTTCTGAGATCGGGGGATATGAACGTCACAGCCGTTTCGTTGCAGAACCCGAGCAGTTGCCCAGTTGACATGTGGAAACATGGCGTCGGCCACGCACCCGGTGAACAAGGCCACGGTTGCGCGTCGTGGTCCGATGGCTGGAAGAAATTCCGGGAGCTCCTCTGGTCGTGCCTGTAACTTCGGTAACAGACGTTGCATGCGTTGCAGACGCTGTGGAAGAAGACGGTTCAGGCCGGTGGCTTCCATCAAACGGTCCAGGCCGACTTTCTGCATCAGTCGAGCAGGCCAGAGAGCCCAACGGAGTCGTTTTGCATACGGAAACATCCCGTGCAGGATGATTGTGCGGAACCAGTCGAATGGAACTGGTTTGCCTGCTTCCGGAGTGTTCATCGCCACCCGAAACGGCTCGATCAAGCGGCCATACTGAACACCAGAAGGACAGGCGGTTTCGCAACTGCGGCAGTCGAGGCACAAATCCAGATGCTTTGTGACTTCGGGAGTGAGATCAATTCGCCCGTCGGTTACTGCCCTCATCAGGTAGATGCGTCCTCGTGGACTGCTGTTTTCGTTACCTGTTTCGAGATACGTCGGGCAGGCAGCGGTACAGAGCCCACAGTGGATGCAGTCCAGAAAACGTTCGTAGGGAATGTTTGCTGAGACCCCGGGGCGGGTTGGCGTCGTGGCTGGCTGCTGGGGGGCGGTCTCGATCATCGGTCGCTGAACATTCGCTACTGGGGGTCGATGCGGTCAGAACTGAGTTTCTACCGACGGCAGAGATCAGGAGGAAAGCTGTTGTTTCTTATCCGGCTTCAATGTTCAGGTTGTCTCACAAGTTCCGCGGCTCGTTTGCGGCTTTTATTTGATTGTTCAACCTGAAGATCAGAGCTCGGCGTAATGATAGTCTACATTTAGCGAGCCGATGGACTCAATTGTACAGCTTGATGAAGT
>JBEBTF010000091.1:0-15271 GCA_040393865.1 Planctomicrobium piriforme
GCGGCCGTATGGATTGATGAAACGCAACTCGCCGCGTGGCGGAAGCGTGGAAATTATTTCGTAAGGTACTCTAGACCGCATCAAGTTATCATGTTGCCGATCGGCAGTTGCAGTACCGGTAGCAGCAAGAATATCGGCATATCGAAGTTGATCCCGCGCTTCAGAACGCGGGATCATTTCTCAATCTGCACTGCTGACAACCTCCTGATGATTCCGCCATTTGGATGATGATGTATGAGCATTCTTCCCGTTGATCGTCGCTGGCGGTTGGCGTTATTGGCGATCATGGGAACTGCACTGATCTTACGCCTGATTTCGGCGTGTGCCTTACAGTACATGCTCGACTATCGCTGGCACCGTGAATTTCTCATCGAAGGGGATGCGGAAGGCTACTGGTTGCTGGCTCAGGCGATCGCGGCCGGGCAGGATTACGCGGTCTATCACCCTCCTCGCTATGCCTTGCGAATGCCGGGCTTCCCTGCGGTTCTGGCTGTTTCTGTTGCCGCTTTTGGCCCGTCATTGTTCGCTGCCAGACTGATGCTTGCCTGTATTGGAGCCTTCGGCTGCTGGCTCGTTTACCGCCTTGGCAAAGTTGTCTTCAACGAACGCATTGGTGTGATTGCCAGTGGGATTGCGGCTGTTTCGCCAACACTCATTCTCTTTTCGTCGGTGGTGCTGTGTGAAACTGTGTTTGCCGTCGCCCTGTTGTGGAGTCTGCTCAGCGGGCATTACCTCTATCGTGCTCTCGATAGGGGGCCAGAGTCTGGTTCAAAGTTGAACTGGGGACGAGTTCTCAGTTGGGCTGTGATGACCGGGGTGGCGATTGCCGCTGGTGTTTATCTGAAACCAAGCTGGATTCTTGCTGCCCCGATCGTGGCCGTTTTGCTGGCTCTGACCGTCCGGAATGGGAGACGCTTCCCTGCACTCGTGTCTGGGGGACTTGTGACCGCGGCAATGATCCTCGCGTTGCTCCCCTGGGGGATTCGGAATCAACAGGTGACAGGTCATTTCACATTGACCACTTTCTGGATGGGACCGAGCCTTTACGACGGGCTGAATCCTCGTGCAACCGGCGACAGTGACATGAGGTTTTTCGATCAGGATGGCCTGACGAAAACCCTCGGTGAATACGAAGTTGATCAGCACTATCGGAAGGCGGCCAAGGAGTTTGCTCAAGAAAATCCCGGCACGGTTGTAAAACTGGCTGCTGTGAAGGCCTGGCGGTATTGGAAGCCCTGGCCGAATGCGGAACAGTTCAGCCATCCTGTTGCTGCCGCCGGAGTTCTCATTTTTGCGGTTCCGACCCTGTTATTTGCCTTGTTTGGCGCGATTTTTGTGTTCAAAAGAACACTGGCGGCGGACTCCATTTTCGATCAGGAGAACTCTGCGGAAACCGTTCCTCTACGACGGAGAATCTGGACTGTCTCACTTTTGACTGGTCCGATATTCTACTTTGCAGCCATACACATGGTTTTCGTGAGTTCATTACGGTACCGTTTGCCTGCCGAATACCCATTGTTTGTGCTCACTGCAGTGGGAGTCGTCTGGTTGCTTCAAAGCAGGAAACGAAGCGAAAACTCCTGCTGATTTTTGAATTGATCTTCTCACGTTGAAATGGATTTGCCCGCGTGACTTGGAAAGGAATCCGAGACACCCTGTTGTGGATGGTCGTGTTGCTGCTGATTGCAGTGATTACGGCTGGCGGGTTCGCGGCGCGCTGGTGGGCCGCGAAAGACGATCTTCTCACGGGAATCATTCGCGATCATCTGGAAGACATTTTTCCAAACTGCAATGTCAAGTTTGACGGTGCCCGATGGATCGACCTTGGGCATATCGACATTAGTCATCTCGAACTGTCGTTTAAGGAATCCGGTGCGAGTCTGGTTCAGATTCCCCGATTGCTGGTTGAAATCGACACAAACATTCTTCAACGCAACCAGCGCGTGGTGATTCGCGAACTCGAAGTGCAATCACCAGAGTTGTACTTTATTCGTGACGCCCAACACCGATGGAACTGGGAAGATGTCAAAATCAACCACGCTCCTTCGTCTGTCTCGCCTGAGTGGACCATCAAAAATGGTTTGATGCGGATCGGAATTGAATCGCATGTCGATGGTCAGACCCGCTTCGTCAGTATTCAGGGAATTCAGGTCACGATGAAACCTGAGTCCTATCAGAGATATCAGTTTGAAGGACGAGGCAACGCAGAGGTCTTTGGCGGTTTACAGCTTTCCGGCCTGGTCGATGGAGGCCGAGGGGAATGGCATGTGCACGGGGCCGCCGGAGATGTCCGATTAGGCGATTCTCTGCTGGAGCTTGCTGCAAAGTTCTCGCCTGAGTTTCAGGCTCAGCTTGCTGAATTAAAAAACACGAATCAAGCGTTATTCGCTCAGGCAGTGACACGACAAACGCCAGAAGAGCATGTTCCCACAGCGGCAGGCGACGCCCTGCGGCTGAACAATGCCTCGCTGGTGACGCCACGTGACGGGGTGAACAATCTGCTGCGGGCTGATCTGGCGATTCAGTTCAAGCTGGGAAAATCTGCTCCGGATCAACCTGTCGATTATCTGGTCAGTGGTCAGATTACACATGGCGTCGTGTCCGAGATGCTGTTGCCCTTGCCGCTCTACGATCTGGAAGCCCGATTTCGCCTGTCGCCTGACTTGATTGAGATTCGCGACCTTCGCGCAGCGAACGGGAGCAGCACGCTCTATGTGGACGGATCGGCAACAAAAGTCGAAAGTCACTGGGCAAAGAACTTCTCGGTGAGAGCAACTCAACTGCGACTCGACGAACGAATCCGCAATTTCTTGTGGGGACAACCTGCAACGATTTTTGACCTGCTTTCTCCCAGCGGAACGTTTGACATTGCAGTTGGTCTGTCACAGGAAGCGGGACAGGATATTTCGTGGGGACTTGAGAAGTTCTCGGCGGTCGATTGTCGGGTGCTCTGCGATCATTTCCGCTATCCCGTCGAGAAAATTCGCGGCGAGGTGAAGCAGGATGGAAAACTCTTCCGGTTGAATCTGAACGGGGAATGTGCCGGTCGTCCAGTTGTCCTCACCGGGGTGGTGAACCCCATGAGTGAGGAACGTGATTTTGATGTGAAGATCCATGTCACAGAGTTTCCGATCGACACTGCATTTCGCAACGCATTTCAACGGCCGGAACAGGAAACGATCCGCCACGTCCTCGATTCTTTGAAAATCACAGGGATTGCCGGTCAGGCAGATGTCCGTGTCGTCCGGAATCATGAGACTCACGGGCGAGTCATGGTCTGCATCGACGGGCAACTGGCCGACGGAGCCATGAATTATGCAGGGTTTCCGTATGAGCTGACGGATATGCGAGGTCGGCTGCGATACAACCCGTTGGAACGAAATACGTGGTTCTTTGAAAACCTGATGGCGTCTCACGGGACCGCCAGAATCGCTGGTCAGGGCTATTTCGATGTTGAGGATGATCCCCATGAATTGATGATGGAACTGGCTGCCTTGCAGGCTCCACTTGACCTCGATCTGGAACGTGCGACGACCGCCGCCAGCCCAGAGATGAAGACAGCCTGGAACGACTTCGGGATCAAAGGAATCGTCGATATCGACAAAATTCTGGTGAACTGGACACCTGGGGAGAAATGCAAAGTTCGGCTGGATGGCATTCACTGGACTGATGGTCAATTGATCCCGAAAGCGCTCCCCTATGTCTGGAGCAATGTCTCCGGAACATTGCAATGGGATGGCTCCAAACTGCGGATTCATTCGCTGCAGGGAGATCACAATGGAACGTATCTGCTCGTCAACGGGGCGGTTCCAGAATCCGCGTATGTGCAGATCGCTCCTGGTGAGAAGGTTGCCTGGCGACTGTTCCTCGATGACAAGTCGATGCATATTCGGAAGCTGCAGCCTGATGACGAATTGAAGCGGGCTCTCCCTCAGAGTATGTCCAGTGCCATTGATGCGGTTCAGTTAAAGAACCCAGTCGACCTTTCTCTGGGGCTCGACGTCAAAGGGTGGACAGAGCATCCGGAACTGATGACCGCGTCGTGGACTGCGATGGTCATGCTGAAGGACAATCATCTTGTCGCTGGCGTGCCAATCACTGGAATCACAGGGACCGTGGTGCACCGAGGGAACTGGGACGGCAAGAGTCTGGAAATCGAAGGATACGGCGAACTGAATTCGCTCCGTACGCTGGACATGCCGTTTCAGAAGATTCAGGGCCCATTTCTGGTAAAGAACAACCGACTGACATTAGGCACCCCCCGATTAGCCGGCAACGAGCCTGTTTACAGTGCCGGGAACCCTTATCGACAGGGGCAGATTCGGGCGGCACTTTATGGAGGCCATGTCGGGCTGGATGTCGATCTGCGTCTGACGGGAGATTCTGCCTATCTCCCTTACTGGATGGAACTCAATATCTATGACGTTGAACTCGGAGAATGGGCTCGCGAGCACAAGTATGAGAAGCTGATGGGAAAGGTGAACGGAGTCGTTCAAACCAGTGGTCGTGGTGGAAACGCACGTTCTGTAACCGGACAAGGACGAATCCAGATTACTCCGGCTGCCCTCTATGAGCTTCCGGTTTTTGCGCAGATGATGAGCATTTTGAGTTTTCGCCCTGCCCAGCCTGGGGATGCGGCATTCAAGTATGCGTATGCCGAGTTCACGATTCACGATGAAGTCTTCGACTTCGGGAACATTGAACTGGTCGGTGACGCGCTCAAGTTTGGCGGGCAAGGGACAGTTGGCTACACCGGAGCAAAGTCCGGAGTCATGGAACTGGATTTTTACTCAAAAGCGAACAAGCGAATCCCGTTGATCGGTCCGCTGGTAAGCGGGTGGGTTCGGGTTCAGGTTTTTGGGACCACCACCAGCCCCGTTGCCCGGATTCAGCCGCGAATTCCAACATTGGATGCAACCTTCTCCAGCTTCATGCAATCTGTTGAGTCTGGCCAACCGTATCGCAGTTTGCCGCGTCCGATTCTTCCACCGACAGCTGGCGGTGACGTTTCTCCTAACTAACGTTTCTCTCAATAAACGGGAGCGATCGCACGCGAATAAACTCGCAGATGCAGGTCCTCTACTCCCCCCCTTTTTCATCTCTGTGGTGAATTTCACGCGAAATGTTCGTCAAATTCTTCTGAATTTTCAGAAATTTGACATGCTTGTGTTCGTGTGCGTATATTGTTTAATTGTGAAATAATCGCGTAGGAATAAGTATTTATTTATTCGTTGCGTGGACGGGCTGCAGATGAGTTCTGGCTCCCCTGCTTCAGTTGACTTCGAATTCTGTGCCATTGTTTTCGGCACTTTTGTCTCTTTGCTGATTGGTCCTGGTTTGTAAGGAACGTTTGAAATTATGAGTCATCATCAGATACCAGTTTCGGTCAAGAAGCCACAGAATCGTGGTTTCACATTGATCGAACTTCTCGTTGTGATCGCAATTATTGCGATCTTGATTGCTCTGTTGCTTCCGGCTGTTCAACAGGCCCGCGAGGCTGCTCGTCGCAGTCAGTGCCGCAATCATCTGAAGCAGATTGCGCTGGCGCTTCACAATTACCACGACACCCACCTGGTGTTCCCGTATGGGCACCAGTCAGACCAGACTGCCGGGATGTCTCACAAACGCGATTGCTGGTTCCAGCGGTTGCTTCCATTCGTCGAACAGACTGCCCTTTCAAATCAGTATGAGTCCGACCGCACGGAGTGGATTCACGCTTTGGAATCGTCGACCAACGAAAATCTGGTTCGCCTGGCAACCACACCAGTGGCTGTGTTCAGTTGTCCATCGGATGGTTCAAATCCAGGTCGTGGAGCCAACGGGGGCGTGAAAGCGTTTCAGGGGAACTACGTTGTCGCAGCGGGCGTCGGATCTGGTCATACCGTGAATGCCTCAACCGGGTTGATCACCGTCACCAACATGACGATTGAGCGTATTGCCGATTCAGGTGGATTGTTCGGCCAGAACTCCAAGATCGGAATTCGCGACTGCACTGACGGAACAAGTAACACGCTGTTGGTTTCAGAGTCGATTATTCGTGGAAACGCGACCGCAGCCTGGGGTGAAGCTGGCGGGTACTGGGGAGGAGCTCCTCACGGTTCGTTCGGATTCATTTCTGCAGAAACTCCAAACACATCTGTTGCTGACCGGGCTTATACCTGCAAATCAGCGACATACACCGGGGCGCCTCGTAATGCTCCATGTGAAAGTGGAAACACTTCAGGTTTGAGTGGACGCTGGAATTTCGCTCGCAGCTTCCACACCGGCGGGGTTCACGCCGCAATGGGAGACGGAGCCGTTCGCTTCTTCTCTGACAATATCGATCGTCAAACATGGATGAAGCTCGGCTTGCGTCGTGACGGATTGGTTGTCGGCGAGTTCTAGAGTGTCTCCCAAATGATGCAGTGTCTCTTGCTCGCGGGCTTCAGATTTTCTTTAGTCGAGAAGACAACTGCGAGGCCCTTTGAGGTCAACCTGGTTTAGCAAATGCGGAATTGTGACATGAAAACTTCTTTTCTTGCAGTGTCGTTGGTGTGTCTCGCCTTGGTGGGATGCGGCGGTGGAGCGACTGGACCTGATGAGCACGTTGTCAGTGGGGAAGTCACCTTCAAAGGTGAGCCAGTTGAAAATGGACGCATTCTTTTCAGGCAGACAGAAGGTTCTCAGCAGGCATTCTCTGGAGAAATCAATAAGGGGGCATACTCCCTGAAGACGGCACCCGGAAAAATGCATGTCGAGATTACTGCATCCCGGATCATTCCTGGGAAGTTTGACAACTCCAACGGAACCCCTGAACCAGTTGGAGAGATGTACATCCCAGCGAAATACAACTCCAAATCCGAGTTGACAGCAGAGGTCGTTGCCGGACAGAAGAATAAGTTCGACTTCGCTCTGACTGAAAAATAAACGCATCTGATTATGTGATTTGTGACGGTACTGAGGTTTCTCAAAAATCTCAGTACCTTTTTTTATGTCACGATTCCTGTCGGTGCGTACGCCAGCATCTGCGACCTACCCCGCTGAGTGGTCATAGATCGCAAAGTTCTTCTTAATAGTCTGTTAGGTCATTTCCATTCTCGTGTGAACGCCTTGTCAGATGGCAGGTCTACGGCTGGTTGGAGAATCGGCGTGCAAGGAAACTTGGGTGTAATGAAAACGCGTGTGTGAACAATTCTGAATACCTGAATGTGATTCTTGCGAACTAATCATGTTCGAGTAGTATGCTAGTGTGGAAAGGAGACAGGGACTGGTTGCAAATCCCTTTTTCTGCACAGTTGTTGTTCCTGTCGACGTTCGCTGGCTTCGAATTCAGGCGATGGATCGGGGCCAAATACTGAGCGACTTTTTTCAGACGTTTCTTCAGGTTTCCTATCCGTCGAATTCTTACAAGGATTGGTACGATGAGTTCTCAAAGAGCATTGCCTTCGCGCCGCATGCGCACCGGTCATCCCGGTTTTACTCTGATCGAACTGCTGGTTGTCATCGCGATCATTGCCATTCTGATTGCCTTGTTGTTGCCAGCTGTGCAGCAGGCTCGGGAAGCAGCTCGCCGCAGTCAGTGCAAGAACCATTTGAAGCAGATTGGCTTGGCACTGCACAATTATCACGACACTCATCTCGTCTTCCCGTATGGGCACCAATCCGAGGTTACAGGGGCGACCCATCGGCGCGACTCCTGGTTCCAGCGTCTGCTGCCATTTGTGGAACAGACGGCCCTTTCAAATCAGTATGAATCTGACCGCACGGAGTACATTCATGCGATTGAGGCCAACTCCGATCCCAACATCGCTCGCATCTCGACCACTCCAGTTTCAGTCTTCAGCTGTCCATCAGACGGATCAACTCCAGGACGTGGCGGCAACGGCGGAACAAGAGCGTTTCAAGGTAATTACGTCGTCAGTGCCGGGGCGGGGACAAGCCACACTGTCAATGCAGCGACAGGCGTGATCACCGTGACAAACATGAATATGATCGGATCTGATGTCGGCGGGCTGTTTGCTCAGAACTCCAAGTTCTCAATTCGTGACTGCACAGACGGAACGAGCAATACACTGCTCGCTTCTGAAAGCGTGATTCGCGGCAACGGCACGGCAGCCTGGGGGGAAGCTGGCGGATACTGGGGCGGAGCGCCACACGGTTCGTTTGCATTTATCACAGCGGAATCTCCAAACACCTCCGTTGCAGACCGCGTCTACAGCTGTAAATCGGAGACCTATACCGGCGCACCTCGCAACGCTCCTTGTGAAAACGGAAATGCTGGTGGACTGACTGGCCGCTGGAATTTCGCTCGTAGCTTCCACACTGGTGGGGTTCACGCAGCAATGGCCGACGGCGCCGTTCGCTTCTTCTCTGACAACATCGATCGTCAGACCTGGATCAAACTGGGAATGCGTCGCGATGGTCAGGTGATCGGCGAGTTCTAGACCGTATCGGTCTATCATGTGGCCGCGCAGCAGCCCTCACGACAGCAGAAAGGCTGAACTCCGCGTGCCAGAAACGCTGTATGATTTGTGGGAATGCTCAAAGACGGTCACAATCTTTCATTTTGCATTTCCCACGCTTTAAACAGAACAGCCTGACCATCTTTATGACGGTCAGGCTGTTTTTCTTTGAACCGGATGCCGCGAGCCAGACCAATCATTCAGGACCATTATTCTGTCGGCTGCAGATTCGCTCGAACTTCGATGTCTCCACTTGGTTCAATGGAAATCTTGAGTGAATTTTCGTGCCAGCAGGTGGGGCATTTCTCAACAACATATTGAACAGGGCCGTCAGAGATATCCACCGGGAACCTGAAATCTTCCCGACACGAATCGCAGGTGTAGCTGGCTTCATCGACCAACTGAGAGCGATGTGGCAGCTCAATGGCCGGTTGATCAGGGGAAGCAGATGCCTGTGATTTCATTGCGTCAATCAGCCGGATTCTCCGGAGATGGCGTCCTCCCTCAAATGGAGTCTCAAGCCATGTCTGCACGATGGCCAGTGCTTCGTTGAAATCGATCATTCTTTGCCCGATCGAGATCATATTGGCGTTGTTATGCTGTCGCGCGAGTCGAGCGGTTTCGACATTCCAGCACAACGCACAGCGAACATCAGCAACACGATTGGCAACGATCGCTTCACCATTTCCGCTTCCTCCCAAAACAATTCCACGGTCACATTCCCCAGTGGAGACGGCTTTGGCGGCGGGATAAATGAAGACGGGGTAATCACACGCGACGGCTGAGTCCGTTCCAAAGTCGTGGACGTGATGTCCGGTTTCGATCAGGAACAGTTTGATTCGCTCTTTGTAGTCGAATCCTGCGTGATCACTGGCGAGAGCGATTTTCATATGAATCCCTTTCTGTTCCAGTCCCCTGTACTTTCAGCATACCCCGATAAAGAACCGGAATGGAATACGGGATTGCAGAAACCTGTCAGACTGAGAGTTGAAGTCCTGAGCAATCCCTTCTGGATCGACTCCGAAAGTCTGTTGCTCCAAATGAAAGAAGCCCGGTTTTTACAGACCAGGCTTCTCGTTTCCAACAGACGATTTCAGGCACCGGAACGGGGCAAGCCGCAACATGAACTCGATGCGATTTCGGTCGCCGGTTTCGGTATCAAATTATGGTTTGGCGTCAGCCGGAAGTTCACGAACATAGATGTTCCGCCAGCGAATTTCGCCACCGTGAGTTTGAAGCATGATCGGGCCAGTGGCTTGGAGTGGGGTTTTACGATCCCAGAAGTTTTCCATCTTGGCGCGATCCACAACCAGCTTGTCGTTCAGCCAGACTGAGGTGACGTCACCGACCTGACGAATGCGAAATGAGTTCCATTCGCCGAAAGGTTTGTCGGCACAAACCAGCGGATCGCGACCTGGGGCCTTGGGCGTGTTGTTGAAAAGGCCGCCTGACCCAAGGTTGGGATTGCGATCAGGACGCTTTGGATCACTTGGCTGGTTAATGTCCCAGATCTGAACCTGCGGATTTCCTCGTAGATAGATCCCACTGTCTGCTTTGGGAACAGTCTTGTACTCCAGCAGCAGTTCGATGTTGCCATAGTTCTTGTCGGTTGTGGCATAAGGTCCGGTGCCGTCGTTGACGAGTTCACCGTTCTCAACACGCCAATGTGAACTGAAAGCTTCCCGCTGCTTACGAAGATTTTCCTGCAGCTTTTCGCCTGTCAGTTTTTCTGTTCCGTGAGGATTTAACCCGTACCAGCCTGTCAGGTCTTTGCCATTAAAAATCGCGACAAAGCCTTCCGGGGGCGTGGAGTCAGCCTGAAGGATCGAGATGGGGAGCAGAAGAGAAAGCGAGAACACCGCAAGCAATGACTTTTTCATACGCATGGCACTTTCAGGATGGGGGTTTGGGCGGCTTTGGGGTTGCTCAGAAAACCTCACCACCGCAAAGACCGAGAGGAACCGAGCAAGAAGGCTGATCGACCTTGGCTCTCGATGAATGTGATCAAGAAGGCAAAGCGGATAGAGCGTGATATTAGTGCATTTTGATGTTCAAATCCTGCTTCAACAGCCACCCCCACCTCGAAAAATATGAACTGCTGGAATTGGAAGTTCGTATTCCAGAACTGCTGACATCAAGCTGGGCCGAGCCTCTTATCTGTTCGATGAAGACACCATTTCAAGGGGAGTGGTCTCGAAATGCCACTTCCACGGCTCCTGTCTCTTACGTTTTTTTACTATTCAGAACTGCTCTTAACATCATTTCATGAATGCAGTTACGTGTGATTTTGAGCGAGGGAATGAAGATTTCTTACAGTATTTGTTGTGGAAAACTTGCGATTTGAGTCTGGACGATTACGATAGTACTATCGAGTTGAGACTGAGTCTCATTCCTGATGTCTTCGGCTTCTGAAGCTTTTCAAGTGACTCAGAATCACCGCAGATTACCTACCTCATTTTCCTACCTGGAATAACACATTATGTACGTTCGGAATGCCGTGCACCGTCGTCCATGTCGATCTTCCTCCCTTCGAGCACGTTCTGGTTTTACTTTGATCGAGTTGCTGGTTGTCATTGCCATCATCGCGATTTTGATTGCATTGTTGTTGCCAGCTGTTCAACAGGCGCGTGAGGCTGCCCGCCGGACGCAGTGCAAAAACAATCTCAAGCAGCTGTCGCTTGCGATGTCGATGTTCCACGACACATACGGCTACTTCCCGTATTCACGGACCGGTTCCCTGTGGCGCGCGTTGCCGTTTGTCGAGCAGAACGCTCTGGCCCAAGTCTTCATGGGGGCACGCCACCCGAATTACAACAACCCAGCAGCGAGTTCCGGGTATCGTTGGGGGTACAACGGTGATATGAAAATCGAATGGCAGGACGCGTCCGGAAATGACTATGTGCCACAGTTAACTGCAGCGATGAAGAATTCGATTGCGACGTTCCAATGCCCAAGTGCAACCGGAACTCGTGAAGCGACTGTGACCTTGGCTTCTGGAACGGCGCCAGGCGGAATTGCTGATTATACAACTCCACGTATTCCGTCTGTTCGCCCAGCTGGCCATCCTCTTTTCTATCAAGAAGGACAGCCACAGATGAACTTCAATACCGCCATGACACCGGCTGGGTCTCGGAACACCGACCCGAATAATTCCGGGGCACGTTGGGCCGACATCACCGATGGAACCAGCAACACATTGATGTTCTTCGAGACTGTCGGCTCACCAGAACTCTTTGTCATGGGGAAACAGGTTGCAGCGACAGGCGGCGGCAACTTTTCCTGGGCCGGGGCTGGCGATGGTGTGAAGATGCGGGCTTATGCAGCCAGCAATACCACTGCAGCTTCAAGTCCAGGTGCAAGCGGGCGAGTTGCAGTTGGTGGGGCATCGTTGCCGCCTCCAATCAATTGCGGCAGTGATGTTTCAGCGAACGAAGCCGCCATCGACAATGGGTGTGGCTTCAAGTTCCTTGGGCATACAAATGCAGGTCAGCCATACAGCAGTCATACCGGCGTCGTTCAGGTAAGTCTGTGTGATGGATCGGCTCGGGGGATTAGCAACAACGTCGACCTGGCAGTCTTCCTGAACCTGATGTTGCGAGACGACGGACAGGTCCTCGGCGATTTCTAGAGCAGATTGCTCTACCGAGTGCCCGCGCAGCGGCCATTTCGATGGATGAAACGCAACTCGCCGCGTGGCGGAAGCGTGGATATGAATTCGCAAGGTGATCTAAGCCTTGTGTCTCAGCATCCCCAAATCCACTTGTTGGGGATAACCAAAATGTAAAAGAGGTGGCAGTCTCAACAGAGATTGCCACCTCTTCTTTTGTCTATCCAGGTTCAAATCAACACAAGTCCGTGAAAGATCGACCAATCAACTTGCTGACTGTTCGATGAACGGGCTTCCCTATTTGTTGATTGCATCCAGAATGCGGAGCGTCGCTTCGGATCGGTTCATCACATAGAAGTGAATCCCTGGAATTCCTTCATCCAGCAGATGCTTGACCTGCTTGATTGTGTATTCGATCCCGATTTCGAATTGCGCCTCTTTGTCATCCTGAACAGCTTCAAGGCGACTCAAGAGTTCTGCCGGAATCGCAGTCCCTGACAGGCTGACAATCTTCTTAACTCGGGCGAATTCCGTGATGGGCATGATCCCCGGAATGATGGGAATTTGAATCCCTGCTTTTTGAGCGCGATCCCGGAAACTCAGGAACGTGTCATTCATGTAGAAGAGCTGCGTGAAAATTGCGTCAGCTCCAGCGTCAACCTTGCGTTTCAGGTTGAGCATGTCTGTATCGAGATCCGGGGCTTCAGGGTGCTTCTCCGGGTAACCTGCGACACCAATCCCGAAGTCCGAGTGATGTTCACGAATGAGCGTCACCAGTTCATTCGCGTAACGGATGCCTCCTTCGACTTGTTTGAAGGCGGTTTCACCAGCAGGGGGATCGCCACGCAACGCCATGATGTTGCGGACCCCTTCACTGCTGGCCCGTTTCAGCCAGTTGATGAGTTCGTCCCGTGTCGCTCCGACGCAGGTGAAGTGAGCCGTTGACGGAGTATTCCACCGCTCCTGAATCAGCCGGCAAAGTTCAATGGTCCGGGATTGTGTGCTTCCGCCTGCCCCGTATGTGCATGAGACAAATGCCGGTTTGCGGGCCATCAGTTTCTCGAGGTGCTCAACAAGCGAAACGTCACCCTGTTCAGACTTTGGCGGAAAGATTTCCAGCGACAATCCAAACTGATTCTTGTAAGCGTCCTTGATGCTCATTTTTCTGTTTTCAGCTAAGAACCATCGGCTTCATGCAGGATCACTGTTGGAAGCACGGTTGATATTCGAGTTCAATTGCGGAATCTGGTGGTTTAATCCTGATGGCAATACCGCGGCGCAATCAGTGGAGATACTGTAAACAGGATTTCATCTGGTGAAACAACTGCACAGCGGTCTCAACACAGCCCCAACGTGGCTACGTGAGAATGTTCAGTTTTGCAGATGGCTCTGGTGTCGTCGTTGCAGATGATGAAGCAGTTGGTGTCGTTTCGTCAATCACGTCATAAAACACATTTCTCTGCCGCGGTTGATAACCGGCATCTGAGATGCATCGACGGATCGATTCGAGTGTCAGATGGAAGACTGTCCCCGCTTTGGAAACGACATTCTCTTCGATCATCAGGCTGCCCATATCGTTGGCACCGAAGAACAACGCGAGCTGTCCAATCTTCTCCCCTTGAGTCACCCAGGAGGATTGGATGTTTGGGATATTATCCAGATACAGTCGGGCCACCGCCTGAGTTTTCAGGTATTCGAACGCTCCGGCAGGAGGAAGCTGCGACATGTCGACGCCTCCTTTTCTGCCCTGCTCTGCGTCTCTGCCGAACCATGGAGCTTCGTGTGGAGGTTGATGAGTCCAGCAGATGAATGCGGTGAATCCTCCAGATTGATCCTGTTGTGCGCGGAGCCTGTCGAGGTGTTCGATACGCTCTTCCAGAGTTTCGACATGGCCGAACATCATGGTACAGGTGCTCTTGCCTCCCAACTCGTGCCAGACCTGATTCACTTCAAGCCAGCCATCGGTGAGAACTTTTCCTCTGGTGATCTGCTTGCGAACACGGTCAACAAGAATCTCGCCGCCCCCGCCTGGCAGACTTCCGAGCCCGGCGTCTTTCAACCGCTGCAGGACGGTTTTCAGCGGCAGCTTGCTGACCTTGTGAAAGTGCCAAAGCTCTGGTGGGCTGAATCCATGGACGTTCACCGATGGGAACGTCTTTCGCATGGACCGCAGCAGGTCTTCGTACCATTCGAGCGGGAGTTGTGGATGCAGGCCGCCTTGCAGAAGAATCTGATCGCCACCCAGATCGATGGTTTCCTGGATCTTCTGGAAGAGTGCTTCTTCAGTAAGAACGTAGGCTTCAGCGTGCCCGACCGGGCGGTAGAATGCACAGAAATCACAAACGGCAGCGCAGACGTTTGAATAATTGATGTTGCGGTCGATGTTGTAGGTGCGATACGGCTCGGGGTGCAGACGTCGGGTGACGGCGTCTGCAGCGCGTCCAAGTGCAGTCAGGTCATGCGATTTCAACAGGGCAACGCCCTCTTCGCGCGACAACCGCTCTCCTGAAACGGCTTTCTCAAGAATGGAGGCGACACTCGTATCGACTGGAGAAATCATGGCTTTAAAGCGGATCTCAAGTTGAAGTGGTGGCTTCTGGCTCGCGGCAATGGAATCTTCTCTGAGGAACCGACTGCATCGCGGCCACACAGGCCTGACACCAGAAGTCCAGAAAAGATCGGGATCAAACCAGTTTTCATCGCGTGGACGATTGAATTCCCGAACCACCGACTGCATTAAAGAATAGCGTTTTATGCGAACGGACGGGAGTGATGTTTTGTCACTTTGGCAGAAGTCGCAATTGAGCCGAAGCAAGGACTTTTATAGCGACGCGGCAGAACGCAATGGGTGTGATCTATTATGTGGCTACGCAGCGATCTTCTTGAATGGATTTTCATTCACAAAAAGATCGATGCGTTGGTGCCAGTTCTGGTGTCTGCTTCGGGCGCCGGCAGCGGACAGTAGTGTGCATGGATCGCTGAGTGACGGAGAAAAGGCTGGAAGATGCCCGATCTCAACAAGGCTTGGAAGGCATGGTATTAGAACGTTTCCGAAAATTATGCAGTGAATCTGCCACGCGGGATTCAGCTTTTCTCCTATCGAGCGAGTTTAAGTTTCTTCCCTGTCGAGAAGTTTGCTGCGCAGCCACATGAGAGACCGATACGGTGTAGAGTACCTTGCGAAATCATTTCCACGCTTCCGCCACGCGGCGAGTTGCGTTTC
>JBEBTF010000092.1:0-15137 GCA_040393865.1 Planctomicrobium piriforme
ACCCTCGACGAACGGCTCTACTGCCTGCAGGATGGCAACTGGAACGCCGTAGCTCTGGTCGACACCAGCGGTGACGTGACCCAGCGGTTCTGCTACCAGCCGTTCGGAGCCTGTGAGTTCCTGGGAACAACGTACTCCCCGGGAACAAATGATTTCGAATGGATTACGCTATTCACTGGAAGGGACCTGGATCGCGAAAGTGGATTGCATTACTTCCGGGCGCGGTACTTTGATCCGAAGACTGGGGCGTTTTTGTCGCGTGATCCAATCCAATATGAGTCCGGAAGGAATCTATATGCTGCTATGTTCTATGTCACATTTACTGATCCAGATGGCTTACAACCTGAGTTAGTCCCTTCACAACTGCCTGCGGCACGACCATGTCAACTCAGGATTGCACCATGGTCGTATCCTCCTCCAAGAACTCCTGTTCCTGCGCCTCAAATTCCTCAACCTTCATTGAGGTATACACTACCATTGTCATTGCAAGGCATGCCATTTAATCCTAGATCTACCGGTCATGGTGCCGACCGAATGCCAGGAAAGTATCCAAACCCTAAAGATGACTGCCCAACAACGAAAGAATCTTGCGAGTCTGTTTTTGGAAAGGACATGCCAAGGTGCGACCTTGAAACATTCTGCTATTCATCACCAAACCTTGCTTGTCAAGCATGCAATCTTGACACAGGATATCGAGCACAAAACGCCGAGCCCACGACAACATACGGGCTGAAAAATGCATTTCACTACAGCTGCTATAAGAAGAAAGGTGCTCCAAAGGGAGTAAGTATATTTTGTGGTATTTGCTGTATTGACACAGGAGGGAAAGCGAGGCTCGTTACAAGATGTAAGTGTGCGTTTCCAGAAGGTCCGTTTTCAGAATATTATTGAAGTGTAATTCAAGAGAACCGTACTAATGAATCTAGGCTTGCTTGATTATTGGGTGCTTGAGGAACTGGTGTTAGCGAAATGCTACATCGAAGGATTTTACTGTAGCCAAATCTTTACGGACTTCTGTCGTGTGAAAAACAAGAAGGAAGCCACCGTTCTGGAAGAGTTGCTAGATCGTCTTGTATGCGGTGGATTAATTGCGATTGTGGACGATTCGGGGGCCGCATCTGTCAACGCGAGGTCGATTACCCAAGTGTTTAATGAATCTGGTATAGGAGGGAATCAAAGGCAATTCTGTGCAATGTTGACAAGTGCAGGAAGCGACGCTTGGGAGTCATGGGCAGAACCAGATTGGGACAGGTATATTAAAGATATATGGTCAGACAGCTTCCAGTTGAACGAAGGTGTCACGCTAGAGCTAGTCGAAGTAACTGCCTCAAACAAGCAGCGCATTGAGGGGTTTTCTCAGGCAATTCGTTTTATGAATCGGGGAGATGCGTTCCTGGGAACTTCAATTGGTTTAGAATCGCCATGGGATACGACATATTGGAAGACATTGAGCAAGGGCTTCAATCAAAGAATCATCGTTGTCGTCGACTTACATCAGGATTCTTGGAGCGATAGAGAATCGAATAGAGATCACTACACCGCTTTTCGGCAGTGGTACAAAAGGGGGTTTGGCACGTTCGCGAAAATGAAGATGAAGCTAGATGGTTTTTGATGACATAGGCCGGGTGCCCCGTCTGAGGTGGAGATTTTGAGTGCCACTGCTCTGCGAGTAGTGCGAATGCGGAGAGGGTGACATGATCGAGCCAAACTCACAACACGAACAGCGGATCAGGAAATTGAATCATGATCAGCAACAAGCCTCACTCAACATTCGGCACCGCTCGCAGAGCGGTGGCACGCAATCTTTATCGAAAAACTCAAAATCAAGTGGACAGGCGATATAAACAAATTCAAAGATGACATCAAGCTGCAAAAGAGAGTATTGCAAGAGTTGGAAAAGGACAGGCGCCGCAACTGCTTCTGGCGGGGTGGCATGTTTAATGAAAGCCTGAGTGTGTGCCATGCTCATGTTGCGTCAGCAGCATGAGCATGCGAATGGAGGATGGAGTTGAAATTGCGTTGGCGGATTCCCATTCCTCTTGTTCGCATCCCAAGTGTTGTCGCCGATTCAACGAACCGCGTTGTGATTCAGCTCTCACGTTCTCCAATCTTCCTTATGAGTCATTGATTTGTCGGCAGTTGCCGCAGGGATTACTTCCAGTCAGGAGTGGAGTCGTGACGTCTGTAACCGAACTCTCTTCACTCGACGACTTGCTCGATCATGCCCGTTCGAGCCGTTGGCGGGGAACGTTGGTCTCACCGACTCATCGGGGGCGAGTGCGGAATGCGACGTGCGGAGACGAAGTGTCACTGGAACTGCAGATTGTCGCGGATCGAGTTGAGAAAATTCGCTTTCAGGGCCGAGGCTGCTTCCTGAGTCAGGCGACGGCATCTCTGTTGTGTGAACGGGTCTCAGGAGCGCATCTGGATGCGCTCAGGAGCCAGACGCCGGGTGAGTTGCTGGGATTTCATCCGAACCAGTTGAGCACCAACCGGGTGTCTGCTCCGGTCTCTTCGAGAAATACAAGCTTTCTGGCGGAATGAGTCTGAACCAGAATCTCCCACCAGCAGCATTTCTCGCGCAGATCGGGGCGTTGCTGCTCAGCGACGTGGACCACTTTTTTTGAGCCGGATTCCCCAGCGGCGCAAGGTTCTCCATAAGGCCGGAAGCGAAATGACCAGTCCCAGCTGCGATCTCAGCGACTCGTGAGTCACACTGGAGTTCTGATCGATGATCTGCAGGATCTCTTCCTTGCGCGGATCCAGTGTCGACTTGCATCCCTGTCGGCCCCGAATGGGCTCCAGAGTCCCTGTGACTCGCCGATGCTGAACCAAAGCGTTCACCGTCCGCCTGGCAACGTGGTATTCTTCAGCGACCGCGATGGCCGAATATCCCGGATCAATGTCGTCCAGAATCCGCTTCCGCAGATCCACCGAAAGTGCCGCAAGCTGAGCACGTTGCGGAAGGAGGCCAGTCAGGCTCAGACGCAGCTGCTTAACAAGATCAAGCACATTCTCCGAGGGAACAACCTGCAATGGGAACTTCCAACGAAAACATTTCCCACCCCCAAGGCCGTTGCCTGGCTCAGAGAAATTTCACTCCCGGAGATTGATCGGCTGGAGATGAACTTCCTGTTAGAGCAGTTTGTTTTTTGATCTGCCCTGATTTGATGGTTCTGCTGTTCAGAGTTGCTGCAGATGTTGACCTGCCGCAGGCTGCTAACGGGCTTTCCCTCCAGGAAGCGATCCCGATCACCCAGAGGAGTTCACTGAGCGCTGCCGCATCCTGTCGATCGGTCTTGCAGCGTTTGCGTTCTTCCGGTTGGATGAGGATCACTTGTGGCAGCGATAATCCCGCAGCATCCGGATCAGCCAGTCACTGACCCCGCAGACCTCAACAACGGCAATGAACTGTTCTTCGGACTGAGCGCACTGCCGCGTGAGCTGATCGAAAAACTCCAAAATCTTCTCCGGCTGTGTCGAGACCTGACGAGCCAGTAGCCCGTCGCCGTGCTGGTCGCGCAATGAGACGGTCAGTTGAAGGGTGTGTTGATCAATTCCAGGAAAGAACATGATGCGGTTCTCCGGTGAGAAAAGGGATCGGACACTCCCACACTCGGAAATCCCGCTCCCACTTGCCATTACTCTTTCATCGATATCAAAGGGACGTCAGCGCCGATTTTGCCACGCAAGTCCTCCAACATTGGCGTTTGATGCCTTTTCTAAAAAAACCTTTGAAGTACCTTGACAAAATTGGCCATCTCGCCGATAAACATTACACGACCGGCTTGGTAGTTGATAACCAGCCAGAGTGACGGACAGAAATGAACATTGAAATTCAATTTGAAATGCGAAACTTACAACTGAAACTCCTCGCTCCACCGAAATCTTCTTGTTGTTGTGTTTAGCTCATGATCGCTTGGCACCTTTTCCTGCTTATGGGGAGTCGCGAAGGTGCCAGGAGTGATTTTCGAATTGAGTTCCTCGTTTCTGGTTTGAATTACATTGCACAGGCCACAGGCACCTCTTGATTGAGGGCCATGTGCCTGGCGGTGTCCCAGCTTTTTCCCCGATGCCCGATCTGCACGTACTTGCTGAACTGCATTACGTGGAAGCCTCAGACCGTTGGCGCAACCATTTTCAGTTGCTCACTACCAACCTGAGGAGTGTCGAAATGTTTCTGTATAAACGAGGGCGTCTGCGCGCATTTACGTTAATTGAGCTGTTGGTTGTGATTGCGATTATCGCAGTTCTGGTGTCTTTGCTGTTGCCTGCAGTTCAGCAGGCACGAGAGGCCGCCAGACGAACTCAATGTCGTAACAACTTGAAACAGATCGGAATCGCACTGCATAACTACCACGACGCATTTAGCACTTTCCCACCCGGGAATGCCCTGTCGAGTCTTTCACAGGATGCCGGCGTCGGCGTCAATTTAACGACAGCGAATCGAGCAACTGGTTACGGATGGGCTGCGTTTATTCTTCCTCAGATGGACCAAGCCGCGCTCTATCAGAAGTTGGATGTCGGCGGATTGGAACTGACACGACGACTGCTTGATGCAAATTTACGATCAGCCACTCAAGCTCAACTCACCGCACACAAGTGCCCATCGGATGTCGCTCCTGAATTGAATGATCAGCGAGGTTTCACCAATGCCGCCTTTGGAAACATTGCGGTTGCGACGTCAAACTATGTTGGGGTTCACGGAATTCGATGGGTGCATGCGGACGACTGGATTCTGAATCGAACAGACCCGTATGGAATGTTCTGGCCAGCAAGCAAAGTAGCTTTGAAAGATGTCACAGACGGATCAAGCAACACGTTGTTTGTTGGTGAGCGAAGTTGGGATCACCTTTCAGCAATCTGGATCGGAACTCGAAACTATACAGGGAATGGCGATATCGGATTGCGACAGAATCAAGGGCTGGCGAATTGGGTCATCAATCTCCCCGGCGATAACGCTTCAAGAGCGTTTCACAGTATGCACACAGGCGGAACTCACTTCCTGTTCGTTGACGGAAGTGTGCGGTTCCTGAGCGAAAACATTCACTTCGACAATACACCAGCCGTGAGCGGCGATCCTCGAACTCGAAAGGGAACTTATCAGCAACTTGGAATGAGGAGTGATGGAAATGTTCTTGGCGAATTCTAGAGCACAGCAGACATGGCAATGCTCGAAAATCGACTGCGAATTGCTTCCTGAATAGCGTCCCTTTTTTTGGGCGAAGAATCAATCACAACTTAGTCGAGTTTATGTTCAGTTCAACAGGGAGAGGGTAAATGAAAACGTTCAAGACTGTGTTCGTAAAGAATCTCGTCGCATCAGCCTTACTCGTTGGAAGTGGTCTGTTCGCGGGCTGCGGTTCTTCTGGACCAACGATCGTTCCCGTTGTGGGGAAGGTCCTACTGGACGGAAGTCCGCTCGAAGGGGTCATGGTGGAGTTTCAACCAGCTGATAAGGGGCGTCCTTCAATTGGTTACACCGATGAAGAAGGGACGTTCAAACTGCGATATTCGCGAGAACGTTGGGGAGCCCTTCCAGGCACTCACGTGATTCGCGTCGATTTCGACCACGACGCAGGGTCAGGCGGCCCGCGACCTTCGTTCAAAATTCCTCGTCGCTACAACGTCGAGTCTGAACTGACTCAGGAAGTAGTCAGAGGAAACAACGTTGTGGAGTTGGCACTCGTTACCACTCCTGCTGACCGTGTTCAATCCAAAGCATCGAAGAAGGGGGCGTTGTAGACGCTGATTCATTTGAAGTCACTGCGAAATGGCATTCTTGAATCCGCTTTACATCTGCCCTGAATGAGTTTTCAGGAACTTTTCCTTCTGAACTTCCGGCCCGAGGTCGTTATGTTTCACAGATCTATGCTTGCAATTGGGCTTGGCTCACTGCTCTCTCAAGCAAGTTTGCTTGCGGATGAGAAACCAGTTGCCACTCCTGCTGAGATCAAACAGGATGCAGCCAAGATTGATTTCTTCGAAAAGAAGATTCGACCTCTGCTGGTCGAGAACTGCTATACCTGCCATTCCGCGTCAACCAATGCTCGAGGTGGACTGCGAGTCGACGAACAGCGAGGGATTCTGGCCGGGGGAGGCCGAGGAAAGGCGATTGTTCCGAATGAGCCAGGGAAAAGCTTGCTGATCAAGGCTATTAAGCATGATCAGGGGGCGCCCGCGATGCCGCCTGATTCCAAATTGTCCGACGAACAGATTGCTAATCTTGAACAATGGATTGCGGATGGAGCCATCTGGCCGGTTGAAGCCGTATCTACTCACGATTACAACAAAACGAACAGTGAATACCAAGACCCGTTAAAAGATCACTGGGCTTGGCAACCGGTTGTGAAGTCCGCCATTCCAGCGGTTCGTCAGCAGGACTGGGCAAAGAGTGATATTGATCTCTTCATTCTTGCGAAACTTGAAGCCAAGAATCTTCAACCAGCTCAACCGGCCAGCAAAGAAACGTTGATTCGTCGGGTGACCTTCGACCTGACAGGCGTTCCGCCCACACCGGCAGAAGTTGATCAGTTCCTTGCTGACAATTCTGCAGACGCATATGCCAAGCTCGTCGATCGCCTGTTGGATTCACCGGCATTTGGAGAACATTGGGGACGACACTGGCTCGATGTCGCCAGATACGGGGAGTCAACAGGATCAGCACGCAATCTGCCTTACCCTCACGCTTGGAAGTATCGCGATTATGTCATCAATGCGCTAAACGCAGACAAGCCATATGACGAATTCATTCAGGAACAGATTGCCGGAGACCTGCTTCCATATCAATCCGAAGAAGAACGGATCGAACATCTGACCGCAACAGGCTTCCTTGCTTTGGGAGTCAAAGATGTGAATCAGCGGTTCAAGAACAGGTTCATTCTGGACAACATCGATGAGCAGATTGACACCGTTTCACAAGCGGTCCTTGGCCTGACCGTCAGTTGCGCCCGGTGCCACGATCACAAGTTCGATCCAATCCCAACCAAGGACTATTACGCTCTGGTCGGGATTTTTCAGAGCACCGATTTGTGTGCTGGCGTTCGCAACAAAATGGGAGGCGGCGGGCTTGATTACTACGATACATCAATGCTGCTCCCACTGAAGAAGCAGTCCGAGAGTGAACCAGTTGAGAATGATGAAGTCAAAGAACTGAAGAAGCGACTTCAGAATGCTCAAGTCGAATTCCGTCGGTTGCAACAGAATGATGAAGGTCTTGAAAAGCTGCCGAACGGACGAAATAAACGCCAGGCTGCTCGACAGAGGTTGAATCGCCTGCAGCAGGAACTTTCAGCACTGACGGATCCAGCGGCCAATGGACCTGTCGTCCTTGGTGTTCGTGATTCAAAGACCATTGCGGACGCAGAAATCCGAGTTCGTGGCGAAGCCGAGAAATATGGACCGGTTGTCCCTCGAGGATTCTTGAGCCTTGTCAACCTGCCTGATGTGCAAGCGATCCCGGTGAACAGTAGCGGTCGACTGGAGTTCGCAAAATGGTTGACTCATCCACAGAATCCTCTAACAACACGAGTCATCGTGAATCGAGTCTGGGGGTATCTGTTTGGTGCGGGGCTTGTTTCGACTCCAGACAATTTCGGAGTCAATGGCGACCACCCAAGTCATCTGGAACTGTTGGATTACCTGGCGTTTCGCTATGTGAATCAAGGCTGGTCGACAAAGAGTCTGATTCGTGATCTGGTTTCGACTCAAGCTTATCAGATGAGTGCCGCTGCCGATGAAAAGGCACTGGTTGTGGATCCACAGAATCGATGGTTGTGGCGTCACCATCCACGCCGATTAACAGCAGAAGAAATTCGTGATGCGATGCTCGTCAGTAGTAAGTTGATTGACCATAAGCGTCCTGAGGCATCTCCTGCCGCAAAGTTGAAGGTCATCGAGCTTCGTAACAACGGAGCGGAAGCCAGACAGTTGGAAGCACAAGGACGAGACAGCCGCGCCCGAAGCGTTTACCTGCCACTGGTTCGAGGCTTGGTGCCGACTTCGCTCTATGTCTTCGATTTTGCCGAACAAGGCCTTGTCGTCGGCCATCGAGACGAGACGACTGTTCCGCCTCAGGCACTGTACATGCTGAATGACTTCTTTGTTCGCGAAGTATCACAGAACCTTGCGGTCAATGTTCTGAAGGAAAATTCCACGACACCTGAACGAATTCAGTCAGCATACCGTACAGTCCTTGGTCGGAATCCTGATGAAGTGGAATTGGTTCGTGTCGAGCAGTTTCTCGCAGACATCACCACATCAGCGCATGAGCTCCAACTACTGGCGGATCGATTAGAGCAAGACAAGAACGCAAATAAGCAGGTTGCACCTGCCGCCCCAGTCCAAGTGGCACAAGGGACCGGAGCGGGGGCTACTCAAGAAGTGATTGATCCAGACCAGATCGTTCAGGGCGATGCTCCGATCGAAGAGAGGGAACTGGAAAAAGTGAGTGCAGAGACAACCGCCTACGCCTCCTTCATTCAGGCCCTCTACGGATCAGCTGAGTTCAGATACCTGAAGTAACCACCGCAATCCAGTGGTTCGAAATCGACGAGCATTTGAATCTCAATACTGCGTACTTCGTGTCAAACAAAATAGTCATGGAAAGGCATTGAAATGTCATTCATCAATCCTGCATTCTCGGTCGTTACGCGACGAGATGCACTCAAATCCGCAGGGGCAGGATTTGGATATCTTGCTCTGGCTGGTCTGCTCGCCGCGACAAAGAAGGCTCAGGCAACCGAAAAGCCAGCCGGTCCTCTTTCACCGAAGAAGCCGCATTTCACTCCCAAGGCCAAACGAGTCATCTTCCTGTTTCAACAGGGGTGTATTTCTCAGATGGATACCTGGGAATACAAACCCGAGTTGCAGGCCAATGACGGGAAGACTGGCCCTGGCGGAGGTCGCCTGACCGCGTCCAAGTTCAAGTTCTCTCAACATGGGGAAACTGGAACCTGGGTCTCCGAGTTGTTCCCTCACTCTGCACGACACGTTGACAAGCTTTGCTTCCTGCGTGGATTGCATACCGATACACCGGCTCACCCTCAGGCCGTGATTCAACTACACACAGGGGCAACTCTGGTGACATTGACTCGCCCGTCGATGGGATCGTGGTTGACCTATGGCCTGGGGACTGAGAATCAGGATCTGCCTGGTTACATCACCATCAATCCACCGCCAAACTTCGGGGGTGCTGTGAACTATGGCTCAGCATTTCTTCCTGCTCACTATCAAGGGAACCGAGTCAGCGACACTGGTTACCTGCCGAACTTGAAGGCCGGGACGCACGATTCATTACAACGCCGACAGATTGATCTGATTCAGTCGATGAATCGCGATCTGGCGAAACGCCCTGAGGCTCCGAGTCAGCTCGACGGTGTGATCGAATCCTATGAACTTGCCTATCGCATGCAGGGGAAAGTTCCGGAACTCCTCGACATCTCTCAGGAACCAGAGCATGTGCTGAAGGCCTACGGGGTCAAAGATGGACCGGGCGGAAGCTTCGCACGTCAGTGTGTGATGGCTCGAAGATTGAGTGAAGCTGGTGTTCGATTTGTGGAAATTTGCCAGCAAGGCTGGGACCACCACAACAATTTGCACAAAGGCCTGATCAATCAGTCCGCCATGACCGACCAGCCAACAGCCGCGCTGCTTGATGACCTGGAACAACGTGGGTTGCTGGACGAAACACTGGTCATTTTCGGGAGTGAGTTCGGGAGATTGCCGACCGCTCAAGGCCAGGATGGACGGGACCACAACATTACCGGCTACACAATGTGGCTGGCGGGAGCGGGGGTGAAGAAAGGCTTCTCATATGGGGCGACTGACGAGTTCGGTGTGAATGCTGTTGATGGCCGCATGCACACGACCGACCTACATGCGACTCTTCTCGCGCTGATGGGGTTGGATCACGAGCAACTCACCTACCCATATGCTGGCCGTGAATTCCGGTTGACTGATGTTGCTGGAAACGTGGCAACGGAGATCTTTGCGTGATGGAGACTTGCTGAGCGGAAATTGATCGCGACTCTATTTCCGTTTTGTATTTCAAAAGTCAGGCAAAGAAGAAGCGGGCACCTTGAAGGCTTCTGGGTGTCCGCTTCAATTTTTTGATAGACCGTTGTTGAAGTGTACGTCGCCTGCTTTGAAAGTTTCTGCGTACAACGACTACGCGGCAGTCCGTATTGCGTGTGGGTGTTATGTCGTAAGTTTCCCGCATGCGTCGAGTGCTGACATGCCTGTAGATGTTGCTTGCATGATGGAGGTGAATCAGGCACCGACAGATATTTATTCCCCCAGGAAAATTCTCGACATATCACCCTCTGTAGAGGGATGCAATTTTGCCGTTCAAGCGACTGTCTCTCAGAGGTCAATTAGGCTCAGGCAGAACGTCATTTTGAAAACGTCAGATTTTATTTCCCGCAGAAGGCGCGCAAGCATCCCTCTGTGGAGAGCAAGGTTTTTGACCACTCAGACATCGACCAGGCATTACGGGGACACTGACTGCTGAAGCTCGCCCAGGTCGGCAGCGGCCAGACGAAAAAGAAAGTCGAAGAATCCCGCGAGCATGGCGGAGAAGACCGAGACGCATTTCTTCAGAAGAACATTGAATCCGAGCAAAAGAATCTGGAGGCCAAGAAAAAGCGGGTCAAAGAATTGCAGGATGAAGCCGACAGCCTGGACACCAAGGCCAAGAAGGCCCGGACTCACGACATCTCGCTTTCTAAGAAATACGAGAGAGAAGCCGTTACGGTTCGTTCCGAACTGGCAGACGAACAGTCAATCATGGATACCACCCAGTCAAGAATCGATGCTCTCCAGAAGGAACAGGAGGCGTACCGGGCAGAGCAAAAGGACATGGATCGGTCACCCCATCAAAGTGAGATGGGGCAATCTTCCGCCAATCTGACCTATAAGCCTGACGAACTGGCACAAGACTCCGGCCTTGGCTTCACCATTGGCGATGGAGTTCAGGCAGCAGCAGAGCAACAACGCAAGGATGCCGCGAAGCTCCGTCAGTCATTGGAGCAGGAAGCAGAGAGTGTTGCGGAAGCGATGCTGACACCGGCTGAGAAGCTCAAGAAACGTCTTGCCCATTTGGAGAAGCTGAAAGAACACGGCCTGTCAGACGAGGATTTTGATAGGGCGGTGAAAGCAGCGAACGCCGAAGCCGGTTTGGATCAGGCCAAAAGCACCGTCGCTGATTACGGCAATAGAACGACCCGAGCAGCGGCAATGCAACAGGGATCGTCTGAGGCCTTCAGTTCGATGGTTCAGGCGATGCAGGGCCGCGAACAGGTCGAAAAGCAGATTGAGAAGAATACGAAGGATTCCGCGAAAGACCTGAAGTTCCTGGCACGTGATGTGAAGTCTCGAAATGACGGTGTCACCATCAAACAAATGACAATGGCGTAACCCCAAGTTGCAGGCTTCTCAGTTCAAAACAGAACCCGGTCATTCCTGGTCGGGTTCTGTCATCTACATCCAACACGAAAGGCTTTCGAATGTCACAATGCACTGGCTACTTCACGAATTTCGTTTCCCGTGATGGCAAAAGCTGCGGCAAGGCCCGGCAAGTTTCGGTTGCAGTTAGCCATCCAAGCCCAGACTGGTGCCAATTCACAATCATTGACGGCAAGAGATCAGCCCGCCTGTCGATCCCAATGGGACAGTTCTTTGAACTGGTTGAGAAGATGGATGACCTGTTGCAGGCTCAGCCGTCAGCCTGAACCTTCCACGCCGTCATTTGAGCGAATCACGAGCAAATCGATGGTTGCGATTGGTGCGTAAAGAAATTCGCCCTGGCGTAGAATGCCTGATCAGGGTAGAGGAGCTTATCACGACTTAACATTGCATAGCACTGCTTGACACTACTTCGTCATGGTGATACGCTTGTTATCTAGAAAAACAAGGTGAGGGCAGTTGCTCATCCGGTGTAGTTTACCGGATTTTGATCCGAATCAATCAAATAAAACAACTGCCCCCGAACCTGTTTTTACAACTCCTCTGCTACATGGTGTTTTGGATGAAAGAAGCCAATTCGATGAGAGGAACCAGTAGTGGGATTAGATCCCACCAACCCATCTCCCGTTTTGCTTCTACGTCGACACTCTCTGGCACTTGTCGGCACGTGTAAGTCAAATTGACAGACACAGCCCACTGGCGCAGAGAAGATACTGACCTTCTGTTCTTGTCGATACGAACTCCTCGTTCTCGAAAATTGTCGAACAGCCCTTCCAAGAAGACACTCTCTCTCTCTCAGAAGTCACAATCCAGCCATGGATTGATCTCACAAACGTGATAAACCCAAGAGGCGAGTGGTACCAACTCTCGTCTCTTTTTGCGTTTGTTGGCTGTCTTTTCGACTGATGAACATAATTACATAAGCGAGCTTGTCAAATCGTCTTATGTCAAGTTTACAGCCTAAGTTAGCGCAAGCCCTAACCCCTACTGGGGTTAATAATTTTTGAATTTTCTGTTTTTAGCGCAACATATTGTGGAGTATTTCCCCTCTCTAGAGCTCTAAGGCACATCATGTAGGCCGAGTGCCACGAACCAGCACAACCGACATGTATCTCTAAAATTGCCCACAAGTCGCCTCGATTCTTGAATCGCAACCCGAGGTCATCCCGAGCCCGAATGGAAGGTGGCGGTTGTTTTCTTGTTGACCTAGATGGCCGTCAAGCTATTTTTTCTCTGACGGTGTTCCTCGATCATCGCCCAACGTCTTGCGTATCCGATGTTCCGGATTCAACAGGAAGCGGATAAAGGGTTCGAGGCCCGAACCTTTCCGATTGCCCCCCAGTTCGTCGAAATGCTGCTCTCCATTCCAGAAGACCAGAGGACCGGATACGTGTTCAATCCTCTCTCAAAAGAGGGGACACGACACAATGGGGAGGTCATCTCCAGGTTAATCACCAGACTTGGCAGAGAGGCTGAAATTCGAGTCGGAGGCACGGACGACAAACCCAAATTTGCGTCAGCCCACGATTTTCGCCGGTCCTTTGGAACCCGATGGGCATCCAAGGCGACGCCTGCCATTCTCCAGCAGATGATGAGACATGCCGAAATCAGCACAACAATGGGTTTTTACGTCACACAGAACGCCGAAACCATGGCGGACGCCATCTGGTCGGCCTTTGGTGCCACTTCAGGTACCACTGCCCCAGAAAACAAAAAAGCCGCAAGGGATTGCGTTGTCGCAACTCCTTACGGCTAATCATTTAACGGAGAGAGGGGGATTCTCTGCTCAAGAGGTTTCGACAAGTACATCCTCTTCGTAAAGTCTGATTCCGTCATACATTTACGTCAACAAGCCAGTTTAAGCAAAAAGTGGTAAACGAGTATTCCCTGGAACAACAACGCCACAAAACCGCCACAAGGTTTTCGCACACCGGTCTGGCTGTTCCGGACTTCGATAGGCATGGGGAGTTGAGTTGGTCATCACAAGATGACAAGTTCATCACTAGTCAAATTGAGACAAAGGTCCGCTGTTGGGGAGAGCCCTCTCAGCCATCGTGTGAACTGATGAACCATCAATCCGGCAGCGATGCTGGCGGTGTAAATTGTGCTGCGGGAAGTGCAGGTACCGGTCTGAGCTTCCGCCCGAGGGAACAATGTAGTGGCGTAGTGGTTCCGGGAACTTTCGTCGATGGCGGTCAGCACCCGCATAACTTCGCCGAGCATTCTGCCGTCGCACCAGAATGAGCAGGTTTCCCGCACGGACTTCCAGATCACGGCCCGACTGCTGATCGAGTCCACGCAGCTGAAGATCACTTCGCCGTTTTTGAGTGTTGGACGGTAGCGATCAGGGATCAAGTCGATCTGAACGGTGGGATCGATGAGCCGCAGCTGCTCGGCTGTTGCTTTCACCTTCGTTTTTTCGAGATCCTGTTGAAGATACCCCTGCGAAGTGACGTTCGTCGGCTCCACGCAATCGAAGTCCACGAGTTGGATCGTTCGCGCTCCCAGGGCCGCCAGTTGAATAGCCACTTGCCGCCCGATGGCGCCAATCCCGACGATCGTGACAGTCAAGTCTTTCAGTTTTTCCTGAGGAACCAGGTCCTGCTGGCGTTCGAAGCGATCTGACAAGTTCATTTCTGTTCTTTCGGTTGAAGACTATTGAGGTGAAGATGGAGCATGACAACAGGAGCCCGATCAGAAGATGTCGTGTGCTGCTTCCCTATCTTGAGGTTCAGCGAATAAATCGGAGAACTCTGCATTGAAATCAGGTTCCTGATCGGAAATGAGCCGTCTCCCGGAGTGAGATCGAGATTTCACGGGCCAGGATTCTGGATGGACGTTGACTCGATATTCGTCGTTCCAGGAAGTGTGATCGCTCGCAGCGAACTGCTTCGAAAAGTCCACGTCCACAGCCATCGGAAGCGAGGCGGCGCCTGCCTTCCAGTGCAGCTCGGCGTGCGTATCTCCACTCCGGGCCATGATGAACATCACCGCCCAGTCGCAGTGGCCGAACACACGAATGAAGGTGTCGACGTCGGTGCGGCTGGGCCGGGGACAGCTCCCCGGATGCGTGTGAATCCAGATCCTGCCAAACTCTTCCGGCTTTCTGCCGAGGTCCACCTGCTCTTCGAAAAAGTCCGCGACCGCGCTGTCCTCAAATGCGACAAAGGTCTCGGAGCAGTGCTGCTGAACCAGTTGCAGGTCCTGCACGAACAGCAGATCGTCAGGTGCGGAAATTCCGAACCCACCGACTTCGGTGGGACCGAGGTCACGCAGGTACCAGAGCTTCGCCCAGGCTGTCGGGCTGAACCGCAACTTCGGACGTCGTGGTCGCCGTTTGTGACGCGGTCGTCGCGATTGTCTCCGGTTCCAGAAACTCTTCTTGGGGGACATGTTCGTCATTCTGTTCTTTCAGTGATTCGTCGTAACAGGAGGGACAGAGGTCGTCGTTCAGGCAGCCACTGCAGATGGAGTCGTCGCAAGACTCACAGCGGCTGAGACAGTGATCACACGTGGTGCAATGGCACGACTCGCAGGTCGAGCTGCATTCATTGCAGAGCGTTTCATCGCAGCAGGTGCAGGAATTGGTGCACCGATCACACAGCCGCGAACTGCATCCTGGAGTTCCCCAAGAATGGTGGGCGCTGGGTGGTGGTTATGCGGCCTCGGCGAAC
>JBEBTF010000093.1:0-15133 GCA_040393865.1 Planctomicrobium piriforme
CGGTCTTTCAAGGAACTCCTTAACAGGAAAGGGGGCCCCCTTACGTCGCTCGACCCAATCTGGAGTTTTCATCTCAGCGCCGGGTAACACGTACTTCGATTCGTCAATAGGCGGAATCGCATCCGCTGCGAGCAGATTCTGCGTGACAAAAATGAACGTAACTGCCGCGATTCCAGCGGAGATTGAACGCATGGATCACCCTGCTTCTTGAGGCCTCTGATCGCAATTTCCAACGCGAGATTGGATGGATTGGCGATTCCAGGTGGACACACAATTTACGATGACTAAGATGAATTATCGTTAAGTTGAAATGCGGTTGAGACGCACTCTTGCGCAACTCCAGCTCATCGCCGATCAACTCAGTTTACCGGGAAGTACGTGTGCCATGTCGAAACTGTTTGAAGAATTCCGTTTAAAAGATGTGGTTTTGCGAAATCGGATCGCCGTTTCCCCAATGTGCCAGTACACCTCGAATGACGGGTACCCAACGGACTGGCATCTCGTGCATCTCGGATCACGTGCCGTTGGTGGTGCCGGGTTAGTTGTGATGGAGGCGACAGCGGTTTCCCCGGAAGGACGCATCAGCCCGGGAGATGCAGGGATCTATTATGATGGGCATGTTGAACCGTACGCACGCATCAATCGGTTCGTAAAAGAACACGGAGCGGTCCCCGGAATTCAGATTGCTCACGCAGGACGCAAAGCGAGTGCTCAGGCTCCCTGGGAGGGCGGGGCACACCTTGAGAATTCAGAAGGCGGCTGGGACGTCATTGGCCCATCGGCAGAAGCCTTCGGAGGGGACTTGTGGAAAGTTCCTCAGGCAATGTCGGTAGAAGATATTGCCAGAGTCCGAAACGATTTCGTCTCAGCGGCCAAACGTTCACTTGAAGCTGGTTTTGAGTGGATGGAGATTCACTTCGCGCATGGTTATCTCGCGCATGAGTTCTATTCGCCACTTTCAAACCATCGGACAGACCAATACGGCGGCAGCTTTGAGAACAGAACGCGGTTCTTGATTGAAACGTTCAAGGCCGTTCGCGAAGTCTGGCCAGAACGGTTCCCACTGACGATTCGATTGTCTGTCACCGATTGGACCGACGGGGGCGTCACTGTGGAAGAGTCGATCGAACTCGTGAAGCAGTTGAAGTCACTGGGCCTGGACTTGCTCGATGTCAGTCACGGTTTTGTAACTCCTGACGTCAGCCGTATCCCCCACGGTCCTGGATTTCTGATCCCAGTGGCTGGCAGGATCAGACAGGAGACCGCGATGCCAGTGGCCGTGGGGTGGCTCATCTCCGAGGCACAACAGGCCGAGTCCGCGATTCATGATGGGCATGCCGATGTCATCATGATGGGCCGGGAATTCCTGCGCGATCCATACTGGCCGTATCATGCTGCGAAGGAATTGCATGTCCCTCACGCCGGAGTGTTGCTTCCTGTTCAATACGCCCGATCTGTGAAGTAAATCGACACGGTCTTAATCGAAGGCGTTGCGTTCAACCGTTTTGACAGTCTCAGGGTCTTCTTTGCGAAGTTTCGCAAGGAAGGCCTTGGCCTGTTTCAGGGCAGCAGGTTCTGGCATCGCTTTGTCTTCTGATGCACTCAACAGGAACCGGATGACGGACTGTTTGACGTACGGGTCGGCGTAGATGCCTGTGTTGTATTGCTTCTCGATTTGAGAGGTGATTTCCCAATCTTTCCAGCGCGCCAAGTCGACCAGCGCCAGGCTCGCATACTGTGGATGATTGAGCAGCATTCGCATCGACGATTTCAGCAGGTCCTTTGACACCTCGCCATCGGTGTATTCCCAAAGAAACCGCATCAACTGCATCGTGGCGAAGACTTCGCTGGAAACCGTGGCAGGATCTTTGAGTTTGATGTCTGCGAGCTTTTCCATCCCAGCGTCACCGGCGAGCAAGACATAGCCTGCCATCATGCCGTCGATCCCGAAACGGATATCTTCTGTCTGCAGAAGGACCTGTTCTTCGAGGTAGCGTTTCTCGGCGTCTGTTCCACACAAACCGAGCATCAGCCCATAGAGCCCGCGTCGAGTGGGAGTCGTTTCAGGATTCTGCAACCAGCCAAGGATCTTCTCTCGTGGCAGACGGTCTTTGATCGCCACAAGTGCGGAGTATGGTGAACCTGCGAACTCGCCATACGCATCGATCGCGATTTCCGGATCGCTGTGCTCAAGAAAATTCAGGTAATACTTGAGTCGCTCCGAAGTGTTCGCATCTCGACTGGGAGCTTTGATGATGTACTCCCAGCATTCGCGCGACATCGGAACTGGTGGAGCCCAATTGTGTTTTCCCTCTGTAACAGAACCGAGCATCCAGAAAAGATCGCCGCTTTCACCAGACTGGTAATGCGGCATTGTGACGTCCTGATTCTTCGCAATCTCGACGGCTTTGTGCTTGTAGATCTCCAACGCTTTGAAGGTTGTGCTTCCATTCGTGAACGTCAACGGGTCAGGTTTATTCGCCCCATTCCATTTGACGAGGACAACAGATTGAGCCTGACTTAATTGCTCGCTGAAGGTTGTCGAAGGGGCGTCGCAGAATGGACACGCCAGCAATGGGGCAGTGACCAGTGACACGCAGAGTGCCCCGATGAGTGCAATGCGTCTCATCGGGGAAATGAATTGGTGAGATCTCCGTCTCTCGTTCATGATTGAGTCCAGTGCGAGGGCATCTGCTGAAGATCGAATGATGAGCCTGCGCTCTTGTGATAAAACAGATCCGGCCTCGCTCATGGGAGCAGGGCCGGATGCTTGAATTCGGGTTCTGTATGACTTCGAATCGTTGGAGCCGTTATGCCCCTCGGTTGATCTTAATCGAAGAAGAATCGTTCCGCTGCTTTCACGGTCTTTGGATCGACTTCTCGCAGCTTCTCCAGATTTGCTTTCGCTTTCGTGACGTGTTCCGGAACTGGAGCTCCCTCCTTCACTGAAGGATCTTTCTCAGCGATCAACATGAAGCGAACGATGGCGCGTTTGATGGAAGGAACCTGATATTCCTTTTCGTCGTACATCTTCATCAGCCGATCAGTGATGCTCCAGTCATTCCAGCGGGCGAGGTCGACGATCACGAGGTCAGCCAGGTTCGGGCGATCCAGCAGCAATCGCATTGCTCCACGCAGATCGTCTTCTGAGATTCGACCTTTGGCGTATTGCCACATAAATCGCAGTGCCTGCATGGCAGCAAACGTTTCGCTGAAAGGAACTTCTGCATTGCTGAGTTTGGTCTTCTGAAGAACTTCCAGGCCTTCTTTTCCTGTCAGCAACAGATATCCACCCATCACCCCATCGATCCCGAGCCGGAAGGAATCAGTGTCTTTCAGGATGATGGATTTCAGAAACTCTCCGTCCTCTGGGGTTCCACAGAGACCCAGCATCAGGCCATAGAGTCCGATGCGAGTGGCTGTGACATCAGGATCTGAGAGCCACTTCTTGAGGTTCTCGCGTGGCATTTTGTTTGCCAGAGGGACGATCTCATCGTACTGGGCATTCGCGAATTCAGAGTAGGCATCGCCAGCGACGAATTGGTCAGGGTACTCCAGAAATTTCAGGTAATACGCGAGTCGTTCAACTGCCGGAGATTCTTTGCTTGGAGCCTGAACAACATAGTTAAAGCTGGCCTCGGTCACTTCCAGTGGGCTGCTCCATTCCACTTTGCCTTCGGTGATAGAACCAAACAGCAGAAAGAGTTCGCCAGCTTTAGCCGGTCGGTAACGCTCCAGAACAATCGATGACCCTTTCTTGAGTTCTTTCGATTCGTCCCGGACAACGTTGATGATTTCGTAAGTGGTGCTGCCGATGAACCCTTTATCTTTGTCAGCTTCTTTCCCGGATGCCCATTGCACGAGGACTGCTGCTTGAGCACCGGCAAGTTGCTCACTCATGGTCAACGACGGGGCACTGCAGAACGGGCAGGCAAGTCCCTGAGTTGGGAATGCCATAACTGCCAGAGTGATGGCCACTGCGGTTAGCAGCGACAAACAAGATCGCATGTTCGTATCCTCAACACAGTGCTACTAAAGTGAATTTCTGATTGAATTCAGTCACACGAGGCAGTGGAAACTCGATGTCTGGTTGAAGGTCTTCAATCCGAATTCTGTCCAACCGACAATCATGTTTATCAAGGTTATTGGCTATCAACGATAATTGCATCGTTGATGAAGTAGAGCCACCACAAGCCTTCGTCATCGCCTTCGATCTCGGGCTCAATCGAGAGTGTTCCGATCACGTCGAAGGGACGATTTTGAATATAACGAGTCGTCACGCCGCTTCGCAGTTTTACCCCAAGTTTGTCGTAAACTTTAGGGGCTCGTCCGAAGCAGCAGATTCCATTATCGCGAACAAACAGGAAGCTCCCAATTCCTTCCTGTCTTGCTGGCGGATACATCCAGCCACGCAAAATAATTCGCTTGCCGTTCAGGTTCTTCAGCCACTCCGGAAAGTGGTCTGCGGCATTAGGAGGGACAGGTTCCATGTTGAGAACCTTGAGCAGGTCGAGGTCATCAAATGAGACCCGCAAGGCATTTTCCGGGCCTTCAGGGGTGAAGACTTTTTCGGGAATCAGCAGCTTAATCTCCAACGGCCCCGTCACCTTGGGAGGAGCAGTTGGATCAAGTGGTGGTGTATTTGCTGACATGGCCGGAGCGCCATTCCCTGTTGAAGCAGTCTCTTTTGAAGGAGTTGCCGATGCGGGTTTATCGCCCTGGGCCGCTTTTTCAGCTGGAGCCGTTCCCTTGTTCGCCGATTCCTTGTTCTCTGTTGCCGTCACAGCAGGAGTTGCCGGAGTGGCGTTCGCAGGCATAGCCTCTGCTGGAGAGGTTGTTGGCGTGACCGGTGAAATTGTCGGCGACGTTGCAGGGGTGTTTGCGACTGCCGGGCTTGTTCCTTCCGCAGAAGCGGCGGGCATTGCTTTTGATTCAACAGGGGGAGTTTGAGACGCAGAACCGGAGTCTCCCGCTTTGGGAGCGTCCGGTTTAGTGGTCTCTGTTGGTTTCGCTGCGATTTCAGCTGGCATTGTCTTGCCGGCGGGTTGCGCAGTTGGTTCAGCAGACTCTTTGTTTGCCGGGCTGGATTCAATGATCTCATCGGCCGCACGGTATTCGTCTGAAACCTTCGGCTCACAGCCGCTCAGTAATAGAGCCGCTAAAACAATCCCATTCAACAAGGATGGCTGCCGAACCATTTTGCACTCGTTCTTCTCAGGTTCTCGTTCAGGGTTGGCCGGGGCCGTTCTCAATCTTTATTAGAACAGATTTGAGAACAATATTCCTGCACGTGACTCCTTTGCCTTTGTCTCTCGCATCTGAATTCATCGTGCGCGAGCAAAGGTGGGAACGTGTGTCAGTCCGCAGGAAGGGGGAAAGTGGTGGGAGCTTTCGTTTCGTTCTGGGGTGCGTTTTTCGCCGCCTTGTGACAAGAAGTTCACGTCTTGCGGAAACATAACGGCTGTAAGTGAACATCGCACTTACGGTAAGAATCTTAAATGGAGGGACAACGAAAGCGTGTAGCCTCCAAGCACGCGGGCTTGAGTTTCTTCCCTGTCAGGATGGCTGCCGCGCGTTCATCTGCTCTACCGAAGCTGTCTAGAAATCGCTGACGTGGGTTGAGAAGTAATCTGCTTCTACGATGTAGATCGGTTCGAGTTCGCTCTCTCCCTTGAAGTCTGGGTTGAGTCGAAATTTCCCAGCGACTGCGACTTTTCCAGCACGATAGTCAATCTTTTTCCCGTCCTGCATCACGACACCAAGACGATCCCAGATCTTGGGTTTTCCGCCGAAACAGCAGTCAGCGTTATCTTTCACCAGCAGGAACGAACCAATGTCTTTCAGTTGTCCGGTCTGGTAGATGTAGCCTTTGATGAAGACACTTTTGCCTTCGAGGTCTGCCACATCCGGGTGAGGTTTGGTGACGCCGTTTTCTTCTACGACTTCTTTTTCTGAGATGTCAGCAGCAAAACTTAAACGCTGGTAGCCTTCCGGAACTTCTGTCTGGTAGGCGTAAACCTGGAATCCAACTCCCCCCAGGAAGAAAGCGGTGCCGAAAAACATTCCCAGTAATGCTACCGGGGTTCCGCTGTAGCCTCCCCGCGAACGGCGGATGGAGATGAGCCCGATGGTGCTGATGAACGCAGCCAGCAGACAGAGTGGGAGAACCAGCCAGATAAAGATTGCCGCACTGGAAACGAGCGACAGAACCAATCCGACGACCGCGACCACAGAGACAGGGCGGTAGTTGAACTCGTTGACTTCAAAATCCTCGTAACGCACTTTTGTTTGGCGAGAGGACTCTGGCATCGCAGATGCGGTTTGAGACTCTTCCGCTGGAAGTGTGTCGGTACGCTCGTCTGATTTTTCTGTTTGGAAATCGACAGTGTGCATTGGCACGAGTCCTGATTCGATCCAGTCGCCCGCCTTCCTTTGCTGGTCCTGCTGGATTCCTTTATCGCAACTGTGCACGCTGATTATGAATAATGTGGAATGACTGCGCGCACCCTCCCTGCTCACAATGCCATTATAGGGGTGTTCAGCCCCCTGAACTCAAGAAGACTTGGCGAAAGTTCCGGGAATTCATCGACACAGTTTGAGCTTGCGACCGGTTTTCTGGTCATGCAAGCCATTGCTGTTGTGGCGGTTATGTTGAATTGAGCAGTGTTGCTTCATGCTGCCAGACTGACCGGGAGAAAATTACCTGGTCAGACACATTCAGTCGCTTACTCTGGTCGCCACAGTCGGGGGAGGGCTCCCAGTGCCATGCCGGCGAAGAGTCCCCCGAAGTGAGCTCCGTTTGCGATTGGAATGGCGTCGCTGATGATGATGCACAGGATTGCCCAGAGAATCATCTGATTGACAAGAGATCTCGGCATGTAAAACCCGTCTGACGGCAGCAGCCGCGAACGCATCCAGACGTAACCGAACAGCCCGTAGACGACACCGGAAAGACCACCGAAGTTGGGACCAGCCAGAAAATACTGGGTGAAATTCGCAACGAGATTGATCACCAGCACGATCCACAGCAGTTCAAAATTCCCTTTTCCACGCTCGATCGCACTCCCCAGCATCCAGAAGATGTAGACATTGAAGAGCAGGTGGATGGCGGAAAAGTGGAGAAACATCGGGGTGACGAGTCTCCATACCTGACCTTGGGCAATCTCCGAGAGGCCAGCTGCGGCACTTGAGGCCATCTTCAACTGCGCGACTTCTTCCGTTTTGTTTCCAAAACTTGTGACAATCGCGAACCAGAAACAGAGCACAGAAACGACGAGCGTAACGGAAAACGGTCCAACATTACGATTGCGCTGGACCCGCTCTGGCTGAGGCGTTGGCGGGGCCACTGGGGCTTTCACAACGACAGCGGGAGCATCAAATCGCGAGGCCTCGGGATTGGTCGAAAAATCGTGATAAATTTCGCGTGCCTGAGGAATCTGGCTCTCGTCGAACACCCAGATGTCCCACTGCGAGCCGTTGGCGTCGACGCGGTTTTCGATTCCCTTATGCGCCAGATAACGATGAAGTCGCTCTGCCGATTTTTCTGCGCTCAGTTGGCCGATTTTTCTCATGAACTCGCTCAATTCATTCCGGCAGTACGCATCGATTTGCCTGCCGGAATGTTTCGATGTCTCTTTCTCGATGGGCAGATTTCTCTGCCGAGGGAGTAAACGCCAGCAACGACGTTGATTGAAAACGCCTGTTCTGGTCTTTCACGATCAATGAATGGTAGCGCACACCCGTGATTGGTGAAGCTTTTAGACCAGTCAGGAATCGGCTTTTCTAAGATTGTGAATCTCTCAGTGGGCCCGTCCGCATAGGAGTAGGGCCGTTTTCAGATTAGTTCGGTCTCGTGTGCGCTTCGCGGCAGCCTTTTCGACAGGGAAAAGACTGTCGCGTACCAGAAACGCACTGAGTTCCGAAACAACGGTCCGTATTACTTCACTTTCAAAAGTTCGATGGTGAAGTGGAGTCGGGCGTTTGGTGGAATTGCTCCCGGCATCCCGCCCTCTCCGTAACCGAGCCGACTTGGAATATCGAGCTCGATTTCGCCGCCCTCTTTGATCAGTTGCAGACCTTCAGTCCAACCAGCGATCACTCCGTTCAATGGAAACTCGGTTGGCTCCCCACGCTTATAGGAGCTGTCGAATTCCTTGCCGTTGTCGAGCCATCCGCGGTAGTGGCAGCTGACCGTTGATCTCGCAGTGGGGCGTTTCCCGGTTCCTTCTTTGATGATCTTGTACTTCAGCCCGTTATTCGTGGTTTTGAATCCCGTGGCGCTGGTCGACGCAGCCGATGGTTCTGATTCACCGCTCGCCATCTTTACGTCAGACTCAGACGCTTCACTTTTTTCAGCTTCAGCCAACTCGGAAGACTTCCGTTCCCGTGCCTCTTGCTTGGCTTGCTTGTCTGCTGCGATTTCATCTGGACCAGCGACACATCCCACTGAGAGGAGACACGCAAAGAGCATGCAGTGTGAGAGTTTCATGTGTGAGAGAGATTGAGTTGAGAGGTGAAGGTCGGGTTAATTTCAGGGGCAAACGATGATGGTTGTAAAAGAATCGCCGCCCCAGGGAGACGGCGATTCGGATTTGTCTGCGAGTTACTTCACTTTGAAGAGTTCGACTTCGAAGTGCAGGGTGGCATCGGCCGGAATTACTGGAGGAGCTCCACGTTTTCCGTACCCGAGGTTTGATGGAATCTCGAGTTCGATTTTGCCCCCTTCTTTGATCAGCTGCAGGCCTTCAGTCCAGCCGGCAATCACGCGATTCAATGGGAATGAAATCGGTTCACCGCCGTATGAGCTGTCGAATTCTTTGCCATTGTCGAGCCAGCCGCGGT
The DNA here is from genome assembly GCA_040393865.1 of Planctomicrobium piriforme. GTDB lineage: Bacteria > Planctomycetota > Planctomycetia > Planctomycetales > Planctomycetaceae > Planctomicrobium > Planctomicrobium piriforme_A. The sequence continues at coordinate 8,842 of JBEBTF010000093.1, forward strand.
AGTGGCAGGTCACTGTGCTTGTGGCTGTTGGCTGCGCACCTGTTCCCGGAGTGAGAATCTTGTATTTCAATCCGGATGCAGTGGTTTTGAACTCGGCACTGTCTGCAGACATCGATTTCTCCATTTTAGGAGCCGGTGTTGAGGCCGGCTTTGAAGGGGCTTCTGTTTTCTCTGGGACTTCTGATTTGGCGCTCGCTTTCGCGAAATCCCCGGCAACTGCGACCGCAATGTCGTCTGGGTGCAGCCACTTTTTCAGTGATGCCAGAACGCTCTCTGTCGTCAGGCCGCGAATTTCGTTTTCGCGCGTTACGTAGTATTCCATTGTGCGATCGAGATACAGCAGGTTCGAAAGAATCGCGGCCAGCTGTTTATCATCGGACCGGTCAATGATCTGAGATTCAAGATAACCCTTCTGGGCTTCCGTCAGTTCATCCTGTGTGATTCCATCCTTCAGCAACAAAGCAATTTCTTCTTTGATTGCTGTTTCAACTTTCCCCATGTTGCCGGGGTTGGTGATGGCATAGGCCAGGAATGTTGTTCGTTCATCGAGAGATGAGGAGCGGATAAACGACCCGACGCCGTAAGACAATCCTTCCTTCTGGCGAACACGATCACCGAGTCGGGAAGAAAGGCCACTGGTTCCGAGAACGTAGTTCCCAATGATCAGGGCAGAATACTCTGGATTCAGATCGTTCATCGGGAAGACGGTCCCCGCGATATAGGTTGCGTTTTCCTTATCGGGAGTTTCGATCTGTTGACGGGCGGTGTTGATTTTGACGTTGCCAGATCGCGGAATGTGCGCGAATGGTTTGGAGGTCTTCCAATCGACCAGGAACTGCTCGATCAATGGGCGAACAGCGTCTGTTTCGAAATCTCCGATGACAGTGACTTCGCCAATCGAACCGCCAACGAATTCCTTGTACAGAGAGACCACCTCTTCCTGCTTCAGGTTGGTCCACTGTTCAATCTGTTCTTCAACAGTGGCGACATAGCGGACGTCGTCTTTTGGGTAATCTCCGCCAAGCGCTTTTGAAACTGCAATTCTGGCGAGCTCTGTCGGATCGGTCAGGCTCTGGTTTGCATTGGAGAGTCGCGCGTTGCGGATGATCTCCAGTTCATCTTTCGGGAAGGTTGGCTCTCGCAAAACCTGTCGCAGAATTTCCAGAGTCGCAGGCAGGTGCTCTCGGCGCGTTTCCAGCTGGAAAGTCAGTTCGCCTGGGCTTCCTTCCGGTGCCAGCCGTGCTTTGTTCTTGTCCAGCTCGTCCTGAATTTGTTGACGAGTCAGCTTCTCGGTTCCCCGAATCATCAGTGATGGAAGAACTTCAGATGCTGCTTTCATTCCGAGCAGAGATTCTGCCGTTCCATATCGCAATGTCAGGCGGAGAACGACTGCTTCACCCCGTGTCTTCTTGGGAAGAAACGCAGCTTTCACACCAGATGGAAGGACAACTCGGGTGGTGCGGCTGTCAATGTTTTGAGGACTGACATCAAACGCTTCACCTGCTGCAACGACTTCTCGTCCTTTGTAGTCGCCGATCATTTCAGCAAGGGCTGGAGTGGCCGGAACGGTTGCTCGATTGGATTCCTTGGTTGGAATGAACACGCCAGCAGTGCGGTTGTTCTCGACAAGATACTTTTCTGCAACCGCTTTCACGTCTGCAGCGGTGACCGTTTCAAGACGATCGCGATACAGGTAAATCAGTCGCCAGTCACCTTGAGCTGCCCAATCGCTCAGTTGAATTGCCATCCGGCTGCTGTCGGCCAGTGACATTTCCCAGACTTTCATCCAGTAGCGTTTGGCGCGTTCGACTTCTTCGTCGGTGACACCTTCTGCACCGATGGATTCGATGACTTCGAGCATTTTGCTCAGCACGTCACGCGAGTTGACACCGGTATTGCATTCGGCCATGAATCGCAGAACGCCAGGATCGTGCAGGGCGTATGCGGCTCCCGAAATATTCGACGCCAGTTTGGTTTCGACCAGCGCCTTGTACAGGCGACCAGATGGAGACGACGTCAGAATATGTTCGAGGACGTCGATCGGTACATAGTCCGGGTGTGCTCCGGATGGGATGTGATAAACCGCTCCGGCAAATCCAACGTCCCCGACGCGACGCAGAGTCACAAGCCGGTCGCCGTCCTGAGCAGGTTCTTCTGTGTAAGTCTGTTCGAGAACCCGATCTGGTTTAGGGATTGAGCCGAAATAGCTGTTGATCAACTGCAAGGCGTGCTCGGGCTCAAATGCCCCGGCGACAATGACCATCACATTATCTGGCTGATAATACTTTTTGTAGAAGCGTTGCAGGTTCTCTATGGGGACTCGTTCGATGTCGGCACGGTTCCCGATTGTGGACTTGCCGTAGTTATGCCACTGATAGGCGGCTGACATCAGACGCTGTCCCAGAATTCCGGACGGTGAGTTTTCTCCCCGTTCGAATTCATTGCGAACGACGGTCATTTCGGATTTCAGGTCTTCGCCTTTGACGTAACTGTTAACGAGGCGGTCTGCTTCGAGAGAGATTGCAAACTCCAGATTCTCCGGGCTTGCAGGCAGAGTTTCGTAGTAGTTTGTACGGTCCAGCCAGGTCGTTCCGTTGAACTCGGCTCCGTGGTCCTTCAGAACTTTGGGGATCTGAGGGTATTTGGGCGTGCCTTTGAACAACATGTGTTCAAGAAGGTGAGCCATCCCAGCTTCGCCATAGCCTTCATGTCGTGATCCCACGAAGACGGTCATGTTGACCGTGACTTGTGGTTTAGACGGATCCGGGAAGAGCAGAACTTTAAGGCCGTTTTCAAGACGGTATTCCGCGATGCCCTCCACTGAGGTGACAAGTTGCGGATCCGCGAGGCCGGAGGATCCAGTCATGATAAACATCCCTGCAGCAAGAAAAAGGTAACAAACTCGGCGAAGCATGTATGTTTCCTTACTTCGTTCTAAAAACAGCGTGAGAATGGGCGATGGGCTGGCATTCCCGCTGTCTCTGTCCGCCATTCAAATCCACCGGAATACTGGCATCGATCCCGGTCTCTTCTCTGTTTGTGAAATACAGATTGCGATGGTAGCAGTGGTTTTTCAATTTGGGAACGGTTGAACTTTAATCAACATGTGAAAGATCCCAAATCTCTCAGGCATATAAGTGGTTCGGGAGATTTAAGTTGCCTGCGAGTGTTCTGTTTTGCTCCATCTGGAACATCGGGCGTCTTGAGCCCGGTGGAGGATTTCATTCTGAAACCCGTCGGAAAACAGATCGGGAACAGGGGGCGAACTGTTTCGAGGCAATAAAAAAAGATCCTGATGACGTGCATCAGGATCTTTTGAGTTGATTGCCGATCTCGAAATTGCGGGCGTCCCAGGTATCCCGGATTCAGCCTTTCTTCAGTCGATAAATCAGTTGCGCTGCCACATCCCTAGACCGATACGGCCTACTTGATGGCGAGTGCGATTGAAACATCTCCGATCGAGACAGATTTGGAATTGTCTGGCACAGCGCTGACGAATTCGATCGTGTCGGCTCGGGTTTCTGTTTGAATGGTTTGTTTCCAGGCAGCAATCGCAGATTCTGCAAGGTCGCTGTTTCCTGTCGAGTTCCATTGCACGGCGATGCGCTGGTTCTCTTCCAGATTTGCGTCTTTGCGTTGCTGTTGAATGTGACGGATCAGGTCGCGAGCCATCCCTTCCTGAATCAGCTCTGGTGTCAGTTTGGTTGACAGAGCGATCTGAATTCCGGAATCGTCGGCACTTGCCCAGTCGCTGGCCTGTTGGACGCTGACCATGACATCTTCGGGAGCAAGAACAATTTCGTTCCCTTCCAGTGTGAGTGTGACGCTCTCTCCAGAACGGATTGGCGCCATCAATGAAGGATCAACGGTCGACAGGCCAGTGCGAATGACATTCAGCAGCTTGCCATACTTCGGTCCCAGTGTCTTCAGGTTCGGTTTGAAGGCATAAGTGACCAGATCGTCCAGATTGTCGGCTCGTGTGACCAGTTTGACGTTCAGTTCATCCGCGATGATGTCGGCATACTGCTGCAACGCAGTTGCCTGACGCTCGTTCCGAGTGGCGAAGCGTAATTCGGTCAATGGTTGGCGAACTCGCAGTTCTGCACTTTCGCGAAGACGGTGAGCCATTCGCACCAGTGTCTGAACCTGCTGCGTCTTCCAGTTCAGGTCGAGGTCAAGTTTTGACTGATCAACGGTCGGGTAGTCGCACAAATGCACCGACTGAGGTACTGATCCCTCTGCACTGGCGAGGTTGCCATACATCCGCTCTGTCAGGAACGGGATACATGGTGCCAACAGCTTTGAGAGCGTCAGCAACACTTCGTAGAGTGTCTGATAGGCGGCCAGTTTATCGGCATCCCAGCTTTCGTCTTTTGTTGCCTCGGCTGATGCAACAGGGGCGGCTCCAGCCTGTGCTGGTTGATAAACGTCACCAGTACATGTGATCAAACCGGCTTCGACCAGTTGCGGCAGTCCTCGTTGAACGTCCAGTCGATGGAGTCGTTGACCATCCTTGTAACGACTCAACCGTACGAGGAGATCGTTGACGGTGAAGCTGCCAGCTTCCGCAAAGACTTCACGCAGCAACGTTGTTTTGTCGCGGTTCAGTCCTTGCTTACGTGCTGACAGATAGGTTCGATAAATCGCCTCTGCGGTTGCAATTGGAGTCGGTGTTGCGGCCTCGGCGGCTACTGGAGCGGGAGTTGCAGCAGACGCTTCTTCGCCTTTGGCCTTCCAGAATCGACGACGGTTTCTGCGGATGTACCAGTTGGAAAGATCGTCGATGAACTCAGTCGCCTGACTCATGAATTCGGCAACTTTCAGGTTGCTGAACGCGTCATGTGCTGTTTGAGTCAGTTCCTGAAGTCGTGACAGAATCCAGCGATCGATCTCAGGGCGACTCTGCAATGGCACCTGAGCGAGTGTCGGGGTAAAGCCATCGAGAATGGCATAGTTCACAAAGAAGGCATAGCTGTTCCACAACGGAATCAGGGCCTGTCGGCGAACATCATCGGCTGGTTTGCTGGTAACTTTGCAAGTTGCCAGTCCTTCTTTCGTTTCCGAAATTGGACCGTCCACGGTTTCCAGTGTGACAGGTTCGTTCGCGTGTCGGGTGCCGAAACGCAGATCGCTCGCCGGATTCTGGGCGAGGTACAACCAGCGGAGCGTGTCGACCCCGAGCTGTTCTGCTGCTTCTTCAAACCAGATGGCGGTTCCATCAGATTTGTGCATCGGTTTCCCTTCCTCGTTCATAACGAGACGGTGGCCGAGCAGGTTCTTGAATGGTCGCTTCTCGTTTGGATCGTCGGTCTCGTCGTAACGCATCATCGTTGCGAGCGAGAGCATCGAGTAGAACCAGTTACGGAACTGACCTGGGAAGCACTCTGTCACAAGGTCGGCTGGATACCATTGCTTCCAGGCTTCCTTGTCTGAGTTGTACATCAGTGTCGAAAACGGCACGATCCCGGCGTCGAGCCATGGGTTCCCCACGTCTTCGATTCGTTCCAGCAGTGCTCCGGTTTTCTTGCTGCGGATCTTGATGACATCGATCCAAGGGCGGTGTGGTGTGTGCCCTTCGAACTGTTCCCAGCCTTCGCCGCCATCGAGCGCGCGTTCCTTCAGCTCAGCGAGCGACCCGATGACTTCGAAGTCGCTTGGATCGTTCGGGTTCACCCAGATTGGCAGAGCGAGTCCCCAGAATCGCTTCTTGGAGATCATCCAGTCACGCATGGTCGTGAGCCATTCCAGCTCACGTTCCTGCCCTTGAATCGAGTCCGGCACCCAGTTGATGCACTTCGTGACTTCTTTGATTTCGTCACGCCAGTCCATGTTGATGAACCATTCGTCGACCAGTCGGAAGACGAGTTCATCTCCAGTTCGCCAGCAGAATGGGTAGATGTGCGGATAGGTCTCGATGCTGACAACGAGTTCCTTCTTCTTCAATTCTTCGAAGACAAGATCCACTGTTGTCGGATCGGTGGCTTCCAGTCCTGTGAAGGCTCCGAATCCGTCGAGATAGCGGCCATCTTCACCCAGCGGTGCGATGATCGGCAGTCCGAGTTCGACTCCCATCTTATGGTCGATATCACCGCAGCCTGGTGCGATGTGGACGATCCCTGTTCCTTCTCCGGCAACAACGTTCGCGTTCCCTTTGAAATCGCGACCGCCATCGATGACACGATGAGCCTGAACTCCAGATGTGGAGTTCTCGTGAACAGTATTTTGCGCTTCGAGATCGTCGAATGGGCCAGCGTATCGCCAGCCGATCATCTCTGATCCCTTTACAGTCCCG
>JBEBTF010000094.1:0-15064 GCA_040393865.1 Planctomicrobium piriforme
CATCGGGTGATTTCATCGTCAGTCAGCCGTTCAGCACTCGCTCGTTGTGCTTCCATCACCGCGACGGTGGCATCGGACGCATCATTTCCAGCGAGAGCCCGTTGCTGAATCCGTTCTCGTAAAACCTGTTCATCCGCTTCAAAGGGGATGATATGAAAAGGAACATTCAAGTCTCGCGCGAGGTTCTGAAAGCGAAGACGATCAGCGTGACGCAAGAACGTCGCATCGACAATGACCGGAAAGCCTGCCTGAATCAGTTCTGTGGCCACAGACGCCAGACGATCATAGGTTTGCTTTGTCATCTCTGAAGAATAGAGACCTTTCGACGCTGCATCTGGTGACGCCGATGGCTCAACTCCAGCGATCCGTTTGCGTTCCACGTCGGAACGAATGCGAATCGCATTTAACGATTCGATCAAATCCTGTGTCCCCCACGTTTTCCCACTCCCAGACAAGCCATGCGTGATAATCAGACGACCGGTGCCTGACTGAATACTCGACATCGCCAGATCGAGATAATTCTGCAGAGCGGATTCAGCCTGTTCATGCGTTCGCTCTTTCTGTTGCCGCAGTCGCAGCAATTCAACCTTGGCTCGAACAAGTGCGCGATAAACGAGATAAAATCTGAGTACGGCAACGCCGCTGTAGTCGCCAGACTGCTCCAAATAACTGTTTAGAAAAAACGCCGCCAGATCCGGGCGCCCGTGCCGTGACAAGTCCATGACGACAAAAGCCACCTCGTTCATGGTGTCAATCCAGCGAAACGCAGGATTAAATTCCAGGCAGTCAAACGGAGTGGCACGATCTCTCCAGACAACGATGTTTCCGAGGTGAAGATCCCCATGACATTCTCGCACATGGCCTTTCGCTTTACGCACGCTGAACGTCTGTCGCAATTGTTCAAAGGTCCGAAGAGACCAGTCTTCCAATTGTTCAAGCTGAGCTTTCCGCGCTGGGGACATTGACTCTCGACGAAGTTCGGCAAAGTTTTCAGTAATGGGATCGAGAATCTGCTGAGCACTCCCCCACTCATCATTCTGATCTGCCACGCGCGCCGCGACATGTGCCTGATGAATGACTTGCGAGAGTTCAGCAAGAAGCGGGCGTGTGAGTTGTCCCGTGGCCAGAAGATTCGTGAGCAGCAGATCCTCATCGAACTGATGCATCCGCAAGGCCACTTCGATGACGGGACCGATCTCTAATTTCGGCTCTTCATACGTGCCAGTGACAGAAACGACATCCAGATAGAGATCCGAAGAATACCTGCGGTTCAATCGCAGTTCTTCTTCACAAAAATACCGACGCTTCTCCAGCGAGCTGAAGTCGACAAAACCAAACTGAACCGGCTTCTTGATTTTGTACGCAAACTCTCCAGTCAACAGGACCCAGGAAATATGCGTCTCGCGAATCAGGATCTCGCGAGCAGGTTCGGGACACGGGATGGATTTCAGCAATCCGCGAACCAGAGGAGGGAATTCGTGATTCATGAGGCATCCATTCACCGCTGTGCTGATCACAACACAGAAACCCTGATCTCTGGAAAAGTCGCTTCTAATACATAACCGACCACACCAATCATAATTCTTTTCATCTCTCCAATGCCAATTCCAGGGGAGATACGAGAATAACAGCGGCAGCCTCGACAGTTCAGTCTCTCATGACTCCTTAGAGAACGGCTCTCTTGGTTCAAGCAGGAGGAGTGATGGCCTGCAACTGCACTGTGAATGTCGTCCCTTGGCCGGGTTCGCTCTCAACAAAAAGACGCCCTTCATTTTTCTCCACAAGGGCTTTCGCCATCGGTAGCCCCAAACCAATTCCACGAGCCTTCGTTGAGTAAAACGGCTCCATGATCCGAACCTGATGGATTGGCTGAATTCCCGGTCCGTTGTCTTCGACACAGATTTCGAGATAAGGGGCAGAGTGTTGCGCTTTCAACTGCAAAGTCCCGCCCTCTGGCATGGCTTCAATTGCGTTGCGAATCAAGTTCGTCATCACGATGCGGATTTGTCCAGCATCGGCCAAGGCACATCGTAAGTCTGCCGCACACCGCAGTATCATTTCAATATTGGCAGGTCGTTCCGCAGACTCGACCAGTTCCTTCAAGAACATGGTGACGTCAATAGGCTGACGGTCAGACATCGGCAGCCGGGCAAAATCTGTCAACGATGTAATGACATCATTCGCAATCCCCACCTGCCGCTCAATCCGTTCGAGATGTTGAGATCTTTTTTCAGGTGAAACGTGACCTGCATTCAACAAATAGAACACGGATGTTTTCATCACATTCAAGGGGTTACGTAGCTCGTGAGCAATTCCCGAGGCGACCTGTCCGATGAGTATCAGTCGTTCAGCCGACTGCTTCCGGGACATGTGCTCTGTCTGGTAGGCAGACTCGATCAGCGCCAGATCAAGATCGATCAGCGTGTTGAGCGTCATACGTGCCTGCAACAATTCTGCGGGGGAATCTTTCCATTCCCTTTCAACAACTTGCAGTAATCGTTTTCTGAGTCGAGCCAGCGCAACATTCGTATAGACTTGATCAAGTCCTATCTCCACATGCCTGTAACCGATTTTCCATCGCCGAAAGGCATAATCCGCATCGTATTGGCCTGACAGCAATTCATGGAGCCAGACGATCAGTGTTCCTTTCAACCGTTCGATCTGGGCCAGCCCCCCTGTGATCACCTGGCGAGCAGCGGGGTGCTGCTCGATCTCTGCATAGAAATCATCAACGATACTGATGAAGCTCGGTTCAGCGACGGGACGAAGGTTGCGGGCAATCACGGCATCGTCGTCCGTCCAACCCACGTATCGTTGTAATTCCTGATAACGCTGAAAAATCTGTTGCCTGTCCATGGGATTGAGCGGGATAGTGAATGTAATTGGCTATCGAAGATCGCGATGAGCTTGTTATTCAGTCATCTGCGACGCAAATCCAAGGCCATAAATGCTCAAATCATTCCTCCAGACGATTTGTCTGAAATGATGATCAGCATTGCCGGAACAGCACAATGATTTGTTACGGGATGTGCCATATCGCACACCTAAGTCCGGCCTCGCACGCTTCTTCTTCCGAGTCACTCACAGGGTGGCAAGCTGCGCGCCCTCAATTGATTGTGAATGATGTGAGGAAATCCCTGATCCCTAAAATCACTTCCTCCGTACTCTCCAACAAACCCAGTTTGGCATAGAGATCGCAGCTATTTTTGTCCGAGACTGGGTCGGTTCAGGCTGGAGAGAGATTTCTCATGCAGCACGCTCTGAATAACGACTGATACGACCATTCTTAGAGCAATTCCGGAAATGATGGATCGCTTCCGATAAACGGAATTCAGCCTGTTGCCTGTCGAGAGGACTACGCAGCCGCAGGAGAGACCGATTCGGTCTGACGGCAGGAGAATCCGTCGGATCTCTTGATCCAATCTCACTCTCATGGTCGTCTGTCAGGCAATGGTTGTCAGGACGCGACGATGAGGATTCTTTAAGGAGTTCGACAATGTCAACGACGTTACCAACTCGTGTCTCTCGCGGAGTCCAATCCTGGCTGCGCAGAAACCCGATCGACGGGCTCAGGGAAGAATTGGATCATCTGTTCAACCAGATCTCCAATGATTTCGATGGAGGATTGATGGAAGGAATGCGAGTCCCATCGATCGATCTTTCCGAAACGGATAAAGCGATCGAGGTGAAGATGGACGTTCCCGGTTTCAAACCTGATGAAGTCCATGTGGAGATGCAAGGCGAAACACTGTTGATCAGCGGCAATCATCAGGAAGAAAAGGAAGAAAAGGACAAACGATTCCACTACATGGAGCGACGTTCAGGAAGCATCCGTCGATCAATCCAGTTGCCCGCTGCGGTCGATGCGGACAAAGTGGCTGCCCAATGCCACGACGGCGTGCTGACAATTACATTGCCCAAAACGGAAGCCTGCCAGGCCAAGAAGATCCCCGTGAACCACTCATGACATTTGCTGCATTCCGGTCCTTCACGGTCGCAAAAAATCGTTGCGACCGGAAGGCCGGAGTCATGTCCCGTCATCACTTTTAATCTGAAATCGATCGATGAGACGATACAGCTTGCGACGATGAATTCCCAAAGCTCTCGCTGCTTTCGCTTTATTGCCCTTCTCTTTTTTCAGCACAGCCACGATGTGAGCACGTTCCACAGCGCTCAGGTCTGTATAAGATTCCTCTGTTGACGGCAGTGAAGAGGCAGACAGAACTCCTGCGTGAGCAATTTCCTGCGGCAGATCATCCAGCGTGATAACTCCGTCGTCAGCAAGAATCATTGCTCGATCCATGACATTCACCAGCTGACGCACATTGCCTGGCCAGGGATATTGATGCAATGCGGCTCGCGCTTCTGGCTCCAGTTCCCATCTCTGCCCAAGACAGAAATCGATCAACAGATCCATGTCGATTCCGCGTTCCCGGAGCGGAGGAAGATCGATAGTGAGGACATTGACTCGATAGTACAAGTCCTCACGAAAACGACCTTCACGAACCTCTTTTTTCAGATCACGATTTGTCGCGGCAATCACCCGCACATTCACGCGCCGCTCTTGGTGCGACCCGACGTGGCGAAGCGATCCATCTTCTAAAACCCGCAATAACTTGGGCTGGAGTGTCAGTGGAAGTTCGCCAAATTCGTCGATAAACAACGTACCGCCATCGGCGATTTCGAACAGGCCAACCTTACGGCTGGTCGCCCCTGTAAAGGCCCCCTTCTCATGACCGAATAACTCACTTTCAACAAGTGATTCCGGTAAGGTGGCACAGTTGATCGTCACAAACGGCTGACCTGCCCGCAAACTCTGCTCCTGGATTGATCTGGCGACCAGTTCCTTACCTGTTCCGCTTTCACCATGAATGAGCACTGTTTTGTCGGTCGCTGCGACCCGATCAATAAGGCGAAAGACTTCAAGCATCGGGGGAGACTGTCCAACGATTTCTGTTCTTGCATGCTGCCGTTGGACCAGTTCCCGTAACTGACGGTTCTCTCTAAGAAGTTGCCCGTGCTGAGCCGCCAGCCGCGCACGGCGTTCCAGTTCCGCGAGGACAAACGGCTTTGTGAGATAGTCGCAGGCCCCCAGTTTCATGGCAGCGACAGCGTTCTCCACAGTGGCCTGCCCTGTAAGAATCAGAATCTCTGCGTCGACATCCCGTTCTTTCAGCCGTTGCAGTAATTCCAGGCCGGTAATACCAGGCATGTTCATGTCGACAATTGCAACATGAAACCGCTTTCGCTCGAAATGTAACAGAGCCTCCTGCCCGTTCGCCGCTTGTTCAACGTGATGGCCAGTTTTGGCCATCCACCTCGCGGCAGTTGTCCGAAACGCCTCGTCATCTTCAACCAGAAGCAAGTCAAGTGACATGTCGGCCATGAAATCATTCCCGTTAGACCGGTTCGTCTATCATGTGACCGCGCAGCAGTATTCTCAATAGCAGAAAGACAGAATACCACGTGCCAGAGACGCTTCCCTCTTTCAGAATGAAATTACGGCGAACTCTTGTAAAACCGTATTTTCAGGGCTTCTGTGGCACAGACATACATAATCGTAATCAAGACCAGGAAAACCAATAACATTGGTGGCAAGGGGACAAATTCGAACAGGCCAGCAAACGGAAGATATGGAATCGCAAATGTCAGACCAGTCACGATAGCAGTCAGCCAGAGAAACAGAGTACCAGGTCGGCTGCGATAGAATGGTCTGCGAGTCCGCACCATCATCGCAATAACCAGTTCCGTCAGTAATGACTCCACAAACCAACCGGTACGGAACAAGGCTGGACCAGCCGAAAACAATCCTAATAACAGCCCAAACGTCAGGAAGTCAAAGAGCGAACTCAACAGCCCGAACTCGATCATAAATTTTCTGATGAACTGCATGTTCCAGTGTTTGGGTTGGTCGATCAACTCCGGGTCGACTGTATCGTCGGCGATTCCCAGAGCAGGAAGGTCCGCCAGAAGATTGTTCAGCAGAATCTGGCTCGCCAGCAACGGCAAGAATGGAAGCATGAGTGAAGCGACTGCCATGCTGATCATATTTCCCAAGTTCGCACTGGTTGTCGTCAGCACATACTTGAGTGAGTTGGCGAAAGTTCTCCGCCCTTCCTGCACACCGCGACTGATCACATTCAAATTTCGCTCCAGAAGCAGGATGTCTGCCGCTTCTTTCGCAACGTCAACTGCCTGATCCACGGAGATTCCCACATCGGCCGCATGCATTGCAGGAGCATCATTAACGCCGTCTCCGAGAAAACCCACTACGTGCCCCATTTTCTTTAGGGCCAGTATGATTCGCTCCTTTTGATTAGGGTCGACTTCCACAAACAAACTCGTGTCTTCGGCCACTTTCCAGAGTGCCTCATCATGCAGTTCATCAATCTGTTGTCCGGTTAACACACGCTCTGTCGACATCCCAATGCAGGCGGCAACATGGGTTGCCACCAGAATGGCGTCCCCGGAAATCAGTTTGACAGAGATTCCCAGCCGTGACAGTTCTTGTAAGGCATCTGCAACGTCTGATTTAGGAGGATCGAGAAACGTCAGAAATCCGAGCAGGCGAAGATCCCGTTCATCTTCGCGGTTGTAAGATTGTTGTTCATCAAGCGTCCGGTCCGCGATCGCCAACACACGAATTCCGGCTGCATTCCATTCTTGCACCCGCTGCTGGAGAGAATTTCGCGTAGCCGTCGTTATCTTCTCTCCGTTAGACAGTGCGACGCATTTTTGGAGCACTTGAGAAACGGCTCCTTTCGTAATCAGTCGAATTCCATTCGGTTGGCGAACGACGACACTCAGGCATTTCCTCACAAAATCGTATGGAATTTCTGCGAGTTTTTCTGGCGATGGCTCGTTTATTTTGCCTGCATTGATGATCGCCTCATCGAGAGGATTCACGAGGCCAGTTTGGAGCGAGGCGTTAACAAACGCAGCTTCAAGAACGCTGTCCGAGGGCTGTCCCGTTTCATCATAGGCCCCTTCAAGCTGAACCACGCCTTCCGTCAATGTTCCCGTTTTATCAGTGCATAAGATGTTCATGCTTCCGAGGTTTTCGATGGCATTCAACTTACGCACCAACACTCCCTGTCGGGCTAGCTGTTCCGAGCCTCTGGCAAGGTTGACGGTTAAAATGACTGGCAGAAGCTCGGGACTCAACCCCACTGCCAAAGCGATCGAGAACATCAATGTCTGGATGGGCGGACGACCAAGCAGGATGTTTGCCGCAAAAATAATCCCCATGACAATCATCATGGTCATTGTCAGCAACTGTCCAAAATGCCGCAGTCCTCGATCGAACTCATTTTCAGGAGAACGCAATTCGAGGCGATGTGCAATCTGGCCGAATTGTGTTCTGTTGCCGATGTGAACAATCATGCAATCGGCGGTCCCGCTGCGGACGTTCGTGCCTTGAAAGACACAGTTTCTGCGGCTCCCCACTCCCGCCTGCTTCGTGGAGACAAGATCAGCCATCTTCTCGGCAGGGAAGCTTTCTCCAGTCAAGATTGCTTCGTTGACAAAGAAGTCTGTTGAATCAAGCAAGACTCCATCTCCTGGAATCAGGCTGCCTGCCGAAAGACGAATGACATCTCCGGGAACAATTTCCTCAGATCGAATCTGCACCAGTTGCCCGTCACGCCAAACAGTGGATTTCGTACTGATTCGCTTCTTCAGTGTGGCTGCAAATGCCTGAGCACGAAACTCCCGACTGAATCCGATCCCCACACTTGCAGTAAGAATTGTGATCAGAATCGCGGCATCAATCGGAGATCCCGTGACTGCCGATGCTCCTGCTGCAAAAAACAGAACCAGTAACAAAGGGTTCTTCAGCTGATTCCAGAGGACGGCCGCCCAGCCGGTCCCGTAATGGCGTTTACGTTTCTGACCTACAGTCCGCAGACGGCTTTCAGCCTCTTGAGAAGTCAACCCTTGAGGTTTGGCATCGAGTCTCTGTAACAGATGTTCGCGTTCCCACGACCAGTACGCCTCATCAGGTTGCAATGGCGAAAACATCGTCGGTGTGCCCCTTTAAGATGTGGGATCAGTCAGTGCCTGCACAGGGAGCATGCGATTTTCACACTTGCCTGCAGATGCAATGATTATTCCTTAGAGAAGACGATAACCACATACCCGTTCTCCAGTCTTTACTGGTGTGACAAAAATGGAGCAAGTGTGCGAATCCGCACATACCCCAGTGAAGGGAATGAGATCGTAGGATCTCCAAGCTGGTTGAGAGACGACTTGAAAATCGCACGGCGGAAATACGCCCATCCTGAGAAGATGACCTAGCGATCTGATCACGGTATTTAATTTGCAAATTAAAGCTCTTCGTGAAGAGTAAACACCGCGTCAGGAAGTTACGAGTGGAGTTCACGATGAACAAGTGGAACCGTTTTTCTAGTCTTATTCTTTCATTTGGGATGATCATTGGTTTTCCACTTTACGGAGATCAAGGGGCTGCGACTGCAAACAAGACCGAACAGCCACCTCTGACCAAAGCGGAAGCAAACAAGTGGATGCAGATCAAGCTGTATTCATCCCAGCAAATTCTGGCAGGCTTGACGAATGGGGATTTCAAACAGATCGAAGAACAGAGCCGAAGACTGCTTATGTTCAACGTTTTGGAGAATTGGCGTCGGGAGAACACACTGGCCCGAGATTCTGAGTACAAAGGACAATTGAACGCCTTTGAGTTCGCCGCCAAAGAACTCGTCCGTGAATCCGAAGCAAAAAATATTGATGGCGCTTTGAACTCGTATCTTCTGTTGACCAGATCATGTGTCGAATGTCACAAACTGATCAGAGATGTTCCCAAGACACCTTAATAGAGAGCACATCTTCTCGTACCCGACGAAATTGAACCATCTCTGTGAAGTCTTATGCCTCCGATCAGCGCTGGCATCCTGATGTTTCGTCGCCTCTCGGAAACGAACGTGGAAGTACTGCTGGCTCATCCTGGTGGCCCCTTTTTCAGGAATAAGGATCTCGGAGTCTGGTCGATTCCCAAAGGCGAAAAGAAATCAGGCGAAGATTTGCTGGAAGCGGCGCAGCGGGAATTTCACGAAGAGACGTCCCTTCAGTTAACGGGCCCGTGGATTAGTCTGGGGTTTGTGGTTCAGAAAAGGGGAAAGAAAGTCTACGCCTGGGCCTGCGAAGGAAATTGCATTCCTCAGGAGATTGTCAGCGAGTCCTTTCAAATGGAGTGGCCTCCGCATTCCGGAAAGATGTCGACATTTCCCGAAATTGATCGTGTGAAATTTTTTGATCTGCCAACTGCTCGAACGAAATGTCTCGCGGCACAAATCCCGTTCATTGATCGGCTGGAGGCTTTTCTTCTCCAGCCATCATGAACGGGATCAACGCGGAATCGTTCATTGAGTCATGGCATGAAGTGCAATACGGAGTTCCGCACAGTTGTGCTGCATTTCACATTGCATTGTCTAACGATCGGTTGTGTTGACGAAAATCAAGAAGGACAAGCGTAAGCGAGTTTCCGTGAAATCTTGGTTTGGCATTATCAATGCAGGTTAACCATGAATTGAAGGATCGTCCTTCTCGACAGGTTTGGTCTCATCATATGGCCGCGCAGCAGTCTTCCCGTTGGCGGAAGAAACTCACTCCTGCTCGATGAGAGAACAGCTGAATCCTGCGTGCCAGAGACGCGGCACGATTTCTGGAAATGCTCTATTTCAGGAGAATTCGCATGAGTTTTCGACATGAGACATCCACTTCGCCGCAGATCTGGCTTGTCGTTGCGGATCGATCCGCCGCGAGAATCTTCTTGGTGTCAGAATCCGATCCGATCAGCTTGCAGGAGATTCAGACGTTAATTCACTCCGAAGGGACCAATCGGCCCCGCGACGTCACAACAGATCGGTCGGGACGATTCATCGGCTGGAGCGGACAACGGGGAGCAGGTTATCCGGAAGTCGATGTCCGCCATGTCACGGCGACAGAATTCGCTGCAACCATTACTGACACGTTGGAACAAGGACGATTAGATAATGCATTTGGAAAATTGATCATCATTGCCCCACCCTTACTTCTGGGAAGTCTCCGGAATTCGTTTCCCGATATTTTGAAACGGATGGTCGTGGCTGAAGTCCATCGAGAACTCGTCCACGCTACCCCAGCGGAACTTTCCGAGTATGTGCAACAGGCGCTGGCAAATAAGAGCGAAGAATAAGACAAGGCAATCTGAGCCTCGACAATTCCCCTGCAAGCCGAAGAACAATTCCCGAAAGCGTGCGTTGTCTCCGACTCTCAGGGGCAGTCTTTCCCCGATCGAGCAGGAGTGTGATTCTTCTCGACCAGGAATGCGACTGCGTGGTCATTTGATAGACTGAACCAGTCGAGCGTAGATCGCACCCGAGTTATCGTGTCTCGTCTCTTCAACCGAAGATACCAGTCCACGATCCTCATCAACATCCGCGGGATTCCCCAGCATGCCGGAACTTCGTTTCGATCAGACGACTGGAGATTGGGTCGTCTTCGCCCCTCTCCGGCAATTGCGTCCTCGTACGCAAGAGAAAGAGATTTCCGGGCGTTCCGTTCATGATCTTTCAGTCGAGCAGCATTGCCCGTTCTGCCCTGGCAATGAATCGATGACGCCAAATGAAATTGATGCCATTCGTGATGGTTCCAATGGCAACTGGCAAGTGCGTGTGATTCCAAATAAGTTTCCAGCATTGATGATTGAAGAAGATGAGCGTCGAATTGATCTCGGCGAGGTCTTTCACAAAATGGGCGGGTGCGGAGCCCACGAGGTTGTGGTAGAAAGTCCCGAACACACAACGCCGCTCGCTTCTCAGCCTGTTGAGCAAATCGAGCGAGTTCTTCGCATCTTGCAGCGTCGCTATCTGGATTTATTGCGTGATCATCGCTTTCAGGCCATTATCCTCTTCAAGAATCATGGTGAAAATGCGGGAACGTCGCTGCGGCATCCCCACTGGCAGATCATTGCTACGCCAGTCGTTCCACGCATGTTGCGACAACGTTACGCAGAAGCCGCGAACTTCTTTGATCGCACCGGAAACTGTCTCCATCAGGTTATTTTGAACGAGGAGCTTGCCGCTCAGAAGCGGGTCATTTCGAGTAATCAGGATTTCGTAGCATTTCTTCCGTTTGCGAGCCATCTGCCATTCGAAACGTGGATTGTCCCCCGTCAGTTCCAGTCATCTTTCGGGCGGATGCAAGAGAAACTCTTTCGCCCCCTTGCTGAAATGATTCAATTGGTTTTGGCAAGGCTTTTCGTTGGGCTGGAGAATCCGGATTTCAACTTAACGATCGACACAGCCGCCCGCGGCGAAGAAGATCAGCCTTCGTTCTGTTGGCATATTCGCATTCTTCCCCGACTGTCGACCGCTGCAGGGTTTGAATTGGGGAGTGGAATGTCGATCAATACCGTGTTACCGGAAGACGCTGCAAAATTTCTTCGTGCTGGAAGTGGTGAGTGAGAACGATGTTTTATGCACCACAATTGAATTTAATATTCAATGGGTCGTCGTAACATCGATCGTTGCAGCTTATGCGCAAGAGATCAGCCGGGGAGAACAATAACAATTTCAGTACCCGGGCCTGGTCCGACATATATCTGACCACCATGAGCTTCAACAATCCGCTTACTGAGTGTCATTCCAAGACCAGTGCCACGTGTTTTCGTTGTATAGAATGGTTCGAAAATTCGTTCACGCTGATGTTGATTCAGCCCTGGTCCGTTATCCCTCAACGAAAGCCGCAACTGCTTCTGACCGTATTCGTCAAACATCTCGACCTTGAGAAAAATCGATAGCGGGTCCGCACAGGCTGATAGGGAATTCTCCAGAATGTTGCGAAACACCTGCTGAATCATGAAGCGATCGACGTCGCCTTTTAAAGATCTGGTTGCTTCGTCAATATGCAAGTGAGCATGTCGTCCAGCACGAGCCTGCTCCAGATACGCCCAGGTTTCTTCTACGAGTTCGCTGAGGACATAAGGATGTCGTTCCAGACGAAATGGAGCAGCATACTGACGCACTTCTTCATAGAGCTGATGCAGGTGATTCTGGGCATCCTGAAGGCAATCCACCAACCTCAATGCTTCCGCCTGTCCAGCCACTTCGATAGATAAGAGCTCCAGGAACGCTTGACTCCGCTGCAAGGCATTTCGGCTCTCGTGTGCCAACCCTGTCATCGCTTCCCCGATGGCGGAAAGTCGTTCAGATTGGACAAGTTGTTCTGTCGCACGTCGGAATTCTGTGACATCTTGACCCACGGCAAAAATGCCTGAATCACCGTCGATATCATCGATCATCTGAGTATTCCAGACGATCCAACGCTCCGAGCCATCAGCACAGCGAATTGCTCGTTGAAGGCTACCTGAACGCTGCTGGGAAAAAATTTGCTCGATGGTCAAAGGGAGCCCGGACTGATGAAGATCCGGTAGAAAGACTTCGACAAAATTCCGGTCATGGACCTCGTCCGCACGGTAACCCGTCAGGCTCTCGGCGAAGTGGCTGAAATAACGGATAGACAGATCTTCTCTGAGAATCACGATCAGGCAGGGCGCGGCCTTCACCAGATTACGAAACATCGCTTCGGAGCGATCTTTCTCCTGAGTGAGCCAGCGACGATGGGCCAGACGTTGCAGACTTCCACGCAAGGCCTGAGAGTTAATCGGCTTGAGCAGATAGTCAGCAGCCCCTTCACGAAGTGCAGTGATTGCCTGATCGAAGTCTCCATGCCCGGTGATAATAACCACATCTGCTTCTGGAGCGATTGAACTGATACGCGGCAGTAATTCGATGGCCGTCGTGTCCGAAAGCCTCCAATCAAGCAGGACGACTGATGATGTCACGAGCGCTGGATCTTCCAGCGCCTGCTGCGCTGTGTTTGCAATCGTGACAGTATGATCATCCAGTTCCAGAATATCCCGGAGGTTGTTACAGGTATCGAGATCGTCCTCAATAATGAAGATTCGAAGTGGAAGAGGAGTCTCAGCGACCTTTCCGCCTGGTAGTAAGGAAGGCATCTTGAAGCTTGGGAGTGCGCCGTTGCTGTGTGCGGTACGGAGTTTGTTACTGTTCATGATTCAACACTGTCGCATGTGAAAGAACCGGTGAATCGTCTCCAGCAGTTGCACCATCTCGAATGGGTTCTGACAGAAATCTCGGTCATCACTGACGAACCGAATTGGAGAGGGAGAATCCAGGAAACGCCCCAAACTCTCACCAACTCGCGCAGCGTCCAACAGAGACGAGCTGCACTCAAGCGATCTTCAGCAAGAAATCATAACATTACAACATACGACTCGTCGACTCGTCATAAAACCAAAGCTTATTACGAGCCAACAACACTGCCATCACTTTCTTAAAGAGCGAGTTCTCTGCCAGTCGAATCCCGTGTCGTAATCATGACTTCTGCTACAGCTGGAAGAAGAGCTTCATGATTTAACCCCAATCGATCGTGTGGAACACGACAATATCTTTAGCTCCAACAATAACTCCAAACATTCGTCGATTCTCCAACGGACTGGATTACCTCTCGTGCGAATCTCTCTTCTGAGATGGAATCCCTGCCTCACCGGTCCGCACAAGTTTCGGGACACTCCCGCGTTTGACCGGAAATTTCAGTCTGGTGTTTCCACGGCATCGCCTTTGCATTCTTCCCTACGACGGTGGTGGGGAGATGGCGGAAACTTCTTTGCGAACTGTCGCAACCGAACAGCTCGGCAATGAAGTCCCTGAAGAAGATGTCAGCCAGATTGAACCAGTCAAAGGCATCGAATTCGCACTCACTCTGCTGACATCGCCCTCGATCGAAACAAGAGTTCAAATCGCTAACAAGGTGAGATTCAAGAGGAGAAGTCCGTGAAGCACCTCGTCATGATCATGACTGCGGTTGCCTGCAGCTGGAACAGTGCACTTTGTGCAGTACCCGTCGACCGGGCAGCGGAGGAAGCGGCAATCAGGCAAGCCGTTGCAGCCTATGTCGCCGCATATAACGCTGGAGACGGGAAAGCCTTAGCCGAACTCTGGTTACCGGAAGCGGTGTATACTGTGCCGGACAGTGATGAACAGGTCATCGGCCGCGAGGCTATTCAAGCGATGTTCGCCAAAAAGTTTGCAGATGATGCAGGCACGAAGCTCGAAGCGAAGACTGACTCGATCCAATTCATCTCACCAAATGTGGTCATCGAATCAGGGACTGCGAAGGTGACCAGTGCGGATCAGAAATCAGAGGAATCCGAATACACCGCAGTCTACGTCAAACAAGGCGGCAAGTGGCTGCTGGATCGGGTGACCGAAGAAGAGATTGCAGTTGCCCCTTCGAACTACGACCACCTGAAAGACCTTGAATGGATGATCGGGACCTGGGTGGATCAAGACGAAATCAACCGGATCGAAACGAATTGTCAGTGGACGAGAAATCAGAATTTCATGGTCCGTTGGTTCACGGTCTCTGTGCGCGATCGCGTTGACATGGCTGGCTTACAGATTATCGGCTGGGACCCGGTCGAGAAGAAAATTCGCTCGTGGGTCTTTGATTCTGCTGGTGGCTTCGGCGATGGAACGTGGACCCGAAAGAATGACAGCTGGTACATCCAGGCAACCGGCATCGAACCTGATGGCAGCAAGAGTTCTGCGGTAAACATCATTCGGCAACTGGATCAGAACACCATGACATGGCAGTCGGTCAATCGCGTCTTGGGCGGAGAGATCCTTCCCAATGTCGACGAAACGATTGTTGTTCGACAGTCCCTTTCCGAGTGATTCTCGTCCCCCACTCTTAACAGACATTATCCGAAACCATTTTCTCGTGGTGCGATCATGAAGCGATTCAAATTAGCGGTGATCATGCTTCTCGCATTCTGTTTTCTTCCTCCAGATGAATGCGATGCTCGTGGAGGTCGGGGTGGAGGCGGGGGCGGTCGAGGCGGGGGTGGAGGTGGAGGTTTCCGTGGAGGCGGCGGCGGGGGAGCGTCGCGAGCCCCTGTTGGACGATCCCCCTCCATGAACTTCTCCAGTTCGCGTCCGTCGGCATCACGTCCTTCGTCTCCGCGACCAGGTGGGATTCAACC
>JBEBTF010000095.1:0-15048 GCA_040393865.1 Planctomicrobium piriforme
CGCCGCGAATACTAGAGCAGTTTGCTCTACCGAGTGCCCGCGCAGCGGCCGTTTCAATTGATGAAATGCAACTCGTCGCGTGGCGGGAGCGTAGAAACCATTTCGCAAGGTGCTCCAGACCGGTTCGGTCTAGCATGTGGCCGCGCAGCAGCCTTCTCGACAGATGAAAAGCTGAATGCCGCGTGCCGGATACGCTGCATAAGCTCTGAGAATCCTGTGGACCGGTTCGGCCTGTCATATCGCCGTGCGAGCGAACTCAGACAGGAAATCAGGCTGCTTCGACGGACTCGCCGGATTCGCCTTCCGCAGTCGGAGTCTCGGGAACAACGCGACGCAAACGAGAGGCCCACGGCAACTCGGTCAGTTCAGTCAGGCCAAAGGTTTCCAGAAACAAACGTGTCGTCCCGTAAAGGTAGGGACGCCCGAGAGAATCATCTTCTCCGGTGACACGGACCAGATTTCGCTCCATCAATTGCTTGATGATTTCTGCAGATTGAACGCCCCGCACCGATTCAACTTCAGCCCGAGTACATGGCTGACGATAGGCGATGATTGCGAGCGCCTCCATCAATGGAGACGATAGCTTCAGTCGTGCTTGGCGCTCGTGCAATCGATCCAGCCAAGGAGCGTATTCACTCCGAGTCAGCAAACGATAGCCAGCCGCAACCCGTTCAATACGAAACGTCGACCGCCCGGCATCGTAACTCTCGTTAAGCTGATCGATCAGACTAATTGCTTCCCGAGCATCAGACAACATGGCAATCTGAGCAAGTTTTCTGGCTGATTGAGCAGAATCAGCAACAAAGAGTGCAGCCTCCACCCGAGCCATTTTCGGGGTCCGTACCGCAATCGCCGCAGTGGGCTGAAACGCCAGTGTTTCGACAGACTGAGTCGATAAACGTCGACGCCATCGCCATCCCTGTGCAGTCTCTCCCTGACCGCGAATCAGGCGATCACGAATTAATCGAAACATGCGTTGAGGGAACTCAGGAATCACGGAGATTGACTGCTTTTCACGCTGACCAGAAACCGCAACATCAATTCATTAACGGGTCATTAACGAGAAGACTGGGCGCCCGAGCTCAGCGAAAAGTTTTGTGATTGACTCGGAAAGTTTGCTTTGGCAAACCGCTCCTGCATCCAAGCATCGACCTGTTGAAGAACCTGATTTACAGCCAGCAAGGGATCGTCGGCCTGCGATTCGAAACGATGTGTCACCTGAGGAGCATCACCGGGAGAATACAGGCAGACAAACAGAAACGTCCCTTCTTTGTCACCACGCTCCAAATGAAAGTTCGTCACTCCCAGATCAGAAAGACGCTGTGACGCCTGACGCCATGTCAGCATTTCACTCGAATTGAATGGAGTGGAAACGGACGCAACCGGAACGTTAGCTCCGAGATTGACTGACATATTTGCATTCGCGGCGGCCAGATTATTGGCAGAGTTCGTATTCGCTTGAGGATTCAATGCAACACGACTGGCATCATTGGCAGACATCGTTTGAGGGTTGCTCCAATGAGAAGGAGGAGCCATTCCCGCATTGCCTCGCGCTGCGTTTGAATCTGAAGAAAAGGTAGAAGCATCGCGACGCACCGCCATCGAACGAGGATCTCCCTGATTCCCTGCTCCGGTCGCCCAGCTTGGAACCTGACTGGAAGCCATTGTGTTGCCGGGTGACATTGAATTCCCCGACATTAAATTCCCTGGCATCGAGTTCCCTGGCACAGCCGAATTCTGCATGGAATTCTGGTGCATTGGAGCTGCATTCTGCACAAACGGAGCAGCATCCTCTTCATAAGCAGGCGACGCCTGATCAGCGCCGGGATTACCGCGTCCCCAATTCAATGCGTCCTGAAAACCTCGCAAGACCTGATTCCGCTCCGCGCTATTACTGGCCGGGACCAGTTGTGGAACCCCAAAAACCGCCATGATTCCAATGGCAGCGAGCGGAATTGAAAGGAGCAACGTGGCCAAAAAGCTTGCGATTTTTGCGCCCATTGTGCGGGCCTCCATGCTAACACGCGAGCCATAAAACTGAGGAATGAAGGCCCTGACACATCATGTGCACATAACTGCACATTCAACGCCAACCTTGGCCAACTCCACAGTTTGCATAGCCCATACTTCGATAAAATATGGACACGTTTCGACGAATCTCAGGCACCTCATCCATTGAGGATCAGTCGTACAATAATTCACCGGCAGGAAACGACACAACGGCAGTTCTGTAGAATCGCATCTGGAGGGAAAGTTGATTACCCTATTGACTCGGAAGGTACGTGCTGATCTCTGTGGATTGCCGTTTAGCCCAGCCTCTCCCGTTCTATCGAAAACAGACTTCCAGTGGAGTATGTTGCCACGAAGAACAACTTGGTCCTGAGCGACCGACGGCCGTCGAATATTGAAATGGACTAGAAGGAGACCTCTGTGAAGAAATGCCTATTGAGTCTTTGCGTCGTCCTGAGTGCGGTCGGATCTGCCGTCGCTGGAGAATGGACACCACCCGGTGCGTTCCGTTCACTGTTTAACGGTAAGGACTTCACCGGTTGGCACGGGATGCCACACTTCGACGCAGTGAAACTGGCTGCAATGCCAGAAGCTGAACGCGCCGCCAAGCTCGCAGAATGGAATGCTGACATTCCTCTGCACTGGAAAGTCGAAAACGGCGTGATCATCAATGACGGCAAAGGGGTCTACCTGACCACCGACGAGTCATTCCGCGACTACGAACTCATTCTTGAGTTCAAAACCTTCCCAAAGGGCGACAGCGGTGTCTACCTGAAAAATAATCCACAGGTTCAGATCTGGGATTACACCGAAGCTGGCGGATCCTGGAAGCACGGATCAGATAAAGGCTCAGGCGGTCTGTGGAACAACAGCAAAGGCGCACCGGGGAAAGATCCACTGGTGCTTGCTGACCGTCCATTCGGCGAGTGGAACTCACTCCGCGTTCGCCAGATTGGGTCACGAACCAGCGTTTGGCTGAACGACACTCTCGTCGTCAATCACGCTATCATGGAAAACTACTTCTATCGCGATCAGCCATTGTCTGTTGCTGGACAGATCCAGCTCCAGACTCACGGGTCAGAAATCCAGTGGCGTCACATTGCAGTCCGTGAAATCCCAACTGCTGAAGCAAACGAAATCCTTCGCCAAAAATCAGGTGACGGGTTCGCTTCCATCTTCAACGGGAAAGACTTCACCGGCTGGAAGGGCGGCCTGGAAGGCTACGAAGTCGTCGACGGAGCAATCCGCGGCAAACACGGTAAAGGCGACGTTCTTTTCACCGAAAAAGAATACGCAGACTTCGTTGTTCGTCTCGAATTCAAACTGCCACCAGCAGGCAACAACGGTCTGGCAATTCGTTACCCAGGCAAAGGCGGACCAGCCTACGACGGGATGACCGAAGTGCAAATCCTCGATTCAGAGCACGAAAAGTACGCAACAATCGATCCACGACAGGCTCACGGGTCAGTCTACGGCATGATCCCAGCTGCTCGCGGCTTCCTCCGCCCAACTGGCGAATGGAACTTCCAGGTCACTACCGTGAAGGGATCGCAGATCACCGTTGAAGTCAACGGATTCAAGATCCTTGATGGCGACGTTTCCAAGGTCACCGAATTCATGGGCGGCAAGCCACATCCAGGAAAGGACCTCAAGAAAGGTCACTTCGGATTTGCTGGCCACAGCGATCCAGTGGAATTCCGCAACATCGACATCCTTGAGCTCGATGCTGTTGTTACCGAAGCCGCTCCAGCAGCAGCCCCAGCAGCCAACTAGTCTCATTTGAATTGTGAGAGAGCACCCCCAACGCTGCTCCAGCCCCACGATTCAAACTCATTCCGAAGTTCGACAGGCGAGGCGATTTCCCACCGGAAGTTGCCTCGCCTGTGATCATTTAGAAGCAAAGCTGACGACAAAACGCCCCATCACTGATGGCCCTTCCGCAACAAAAAATCGAACGTTGCGAATTTCATGCCGCAATCTGCGTCAGTCTATCTTGCCCATATGCCGTATGTCTGACACAATCGCTACGACTTAACTGATCAATTCAGATTGAGTTGCACAAGTTTGAATTCCATGGATTGGCGCTGACCTCTGCAGGCATGTCCCTGACCTGAATCGGTCTGAACAGGACTGTGCTCTTGCGAGGAATGGACCAGGACGAATTTCTTTCGACGCTGAGGGTGGAAAGCGGATGATGGATTGTCGCTACCGATGGCTGTTGTGTGCGAGTGGATTATCTCTGGCAATTCTGTCAGGTTGCCCCACTGCCCCAAACTACAAAGTCCCAGAGCAAGCAGCAAAAGAGGGCGAACAGTCCGCCGAGTCCGAGAAAGGACCGCAACTGGAGCCGTTTGATGCCCCGACTCTGGCAGAGCTTGACGCGAAAGCAGAGTGGCAAGACCAGCCTGTGATCGACATCATGGAGCGGTTCCTGAAGTACAAGGCCGAGAACCCGCCTTTGGTGAGTGTCGAAGAAGCGTTGAAGCTGAAGAACGACTCCAACGAGAACAACGACAAAATCCTCAGCGCACTGGGGCAGCCACCCAAGTCAGAGAGCGAAGTCAACGATAACGCCGAGATCAAGCGGCACATCGGCGGAGATATCAACTCCACCAACCCGATTATGTCCAGCTCGGTTTCAGACGCCGAAGTCAACGGACTCACCGGCACAGGGTTCTTCAGTTTCGACTGGAACATGGAACCATTTGCTCCGAAAGACACCGTCGTTTCCTGGCAGACCAGCAAAGACCTGCTGTACGACAAAGTTGTCATCCGTGACGATATCGTCTGGTCCGATGGCAAACCGGTGACTGCTTACGACGTGGAATTCTCATTCCAGATGATCATGAACCCGGATGTCCCGGTCCCGGCCGTCCGCAACGGGACAGACAAATTGCGTTGGGTCAAAGCATATGACGAACGCACCTTTGTCATCTTCCATAAGGAATCTCTGGCAACCAACGTCTGGAACTGCAACTTCCCGATCGTTCCAAAACACATCTACGAAGAGTCGATCAAGAAAGACCCTCGCCTCGAAGGGGATTACCACCAGAAGCTGGAAATTAATCCGGTTGTCGCTGGTCCTTACCAGATTGCCAAGCGAATCAAAGGACAGGAAATTGTTCTTGAACGCCGCGAAGACTTCTACATGCGAAATGGCAAACAGGTTCGTTCGAAGCCACGCTACAAAACAATTCGCTTCCGGGTGCTGACCGACAGCAACACCGCCCGACTGGCATTGAACGACGGTCAGCTTGATGAAATGTTGTTGACACCTCAGCAATGGGTGGAGCAGACAACTGACAACGCGTTCTATGCACGAAACACCAAAGTGCGTGGCCTGGAGTGGACGTATTTCTACTTCGGCTGGAACATGAAGAAGCCATGGTTCACTGACCTGCGTGTTCGTCAAGCAATGGCTTATTCCGTGAACTATGACCAGATTCTGGACAAGCTCTGCTATGGTCTCTACGAACAGGCAGATGGATGCTTTGCACCTGGCAACTGGGCTCGATCCAAGAAGCCACGCACACTGTACAAGCAGGACCTTGCCAAAGCCGAAAAGCTGTTGGTCGACGCCGGCTGGGTCGACTCGGATGGCGACGGAATCCGCGACAAAGAGATCAACGGCAAGAAGGTGAAATTCGAATTCGAGATCATGTGCACCACAGATCAAACCCGAATCGACATTTCAACCTCACTCGCAGAGAGTCTGAACCGCCTCGGGATTGCCTGTAACGTCAAACCGACCGAGTTCACCGTGATGCAGCAGCGCGCACAGGACCACAACTATGACGCCATGTTCGGCGGTTGGGGAGCCGGGGCTGATCCGTCCACTTCCGAGAACCTGTGGAAAACAAACGAGTCTCGCAACTATGGTGGCTATTCCAACCCCAAAGTTGACGAACTGTTTGTGAAAGCCATGAAAGAACTCGACTTCGAAAAACGGGCTGCTCTTTATCAGGAGATCGACGATATCCTGTGGGAAGACCAGCCATACGCCTGGTTGTATTACCGAAGTGGATTCTATGGCTTTAACAAGAAACTGCGTGGGTACACATTCAGCCCGCGCGGCCCATACAGTTACAGCCCAGGATTCGATGCGTTCTGGACGGTTGCTCCGTAAAGAACAAGAACCTGAGTCACTTGGCGCAGGTCGCGATTGAATGATTCGCGACCTGCATTTTTAAAGAGACCTGCCCTGCCTGACTGAATTAGAACTCGCATTGCGTGACCAATCAGCCAGACAGGTTTCCGGCAATGCGAGTCAACTCGCAGTTGAGCTCGCAGTACGCTTTCCCTCCTGTCAGAACGACATTGAAGTTTCACTGAACTGCGATCAAATCCGTGATCGTGGTTCATAAGCCTTCCTTCTGAAGACTGCTCTAGTGAGATGCTGACCTACCTGATTCGACGTCTGACAATTGGAGCATTCACCCTGCTGGTGATTACGTTCATCATTTTTGGGCTGATCCGCAGTATGCCGGGGACACCATTAACGGTGAACATGGCTGAAAGCGACCCTGGCAAACTTCCTTCGCCAGAGCGAATCAAACAGCTCGAAGCCGCCTATGGACTGGATAAGCCATGGCCGCAGGCCTATATCCACTGGCTTGGGAACGTCTTCAAAGGGGATCTCGGGCGTTCATTCTCCCGCAAACAACCTGTCACCAAAATCATCCGTGAACGTATTGGCCCAACGCTTCTGCTTTCGATTCCGGCAATGACGCTCAGCTATCTGCTCGCCATTCCACTGGGGCTTTACTGCAGTGCCAGAAACGGTCACAAAGACGAACGAATGATCAGTACGTTTCTGTACATGCTCTATTCCTTCCCTGGCTTCGTGGCAGCGTTGTTCCTGCAGCTGTATTTCTCTATCTACCTGGGATGGCTCCCACTCTTTGGGATGGTCAGCGACAACTACGACCAACTCAGCGTTCTGGGGAAGACCTGGGATCTTTTCCTGCACATGCTGCTTCCCGTCACGGTCTTCACATACGGAGGGCTGGCCTATGACGCTCGATTCATTCGCGCAAACATGCAGGAAGTTCTTCGACAGGACTACATTCGCACCGCCCGGGCCAAAGGGCTAGGACCAGTCAGCGTGATCTGGACACATGCGTTTCGTAATACACTGATCCCACTGGTAACAGTTCTGGGCCTGGCTCTCCCCAGTTTGCTGGGCGGGTCCATTATTGTCGAGCAGATTTTTTCCTGGCCGGGAATGGGACGTCAGTTCTTCGAATCCATCACGGAGCGAGATTACCCGACCGTGATGGGGCTGGTACTGATGTTTTCCGTCCTGACTCTGGCAGCGCAACTCCTCGCAGATGTGCTTTACGCATTGGTCGATCCACGAATTCGACTGGATTGACCCAACCACACCCTCCAACAACGTTTCACACTGCGAATATTGCTTGTTGCTCGAATCAGTTCGGGCTCCCGGACATCCGCTCAACTCCTCAATTGTTTTTCACTCATGAATACGCCAACAACACAATTGAGCTCACTTCCTAAATCCCCGGGATTCTGGCAGGAATCCTGGCAACGCTTCCGTCGACGTAAATTGCCGATGCTGGCGTTGTTCGTTGTTGTGTTCCTCGGACTGGTCGCGATCTTTTCTCCGTTGATCGTGGGAACGAAACCTATCATCTGTAAATACAAGGGGAAGATTCACTTTCCGTTCCTTGGATACTTCAATCAGAGATGGGAAGGCGAATTTAGCGGGGCTCCGTTCTTCAAGCGTTACCCGATTCCACTGAAAGAAAGTGACCCTGACAGCTGGGCAATCTGGCCATTGAACTACAACGATCCGATTCGTTCTGTCACTGCCGACGAATGGCCAAACCGACCGGGGAATCCGCAAAGCGGCCGCCCTTCCCGACTCAACTGGTTCGGCACCGACTCCCGCAGCTTCGATGTCTTTGCCCAGATTGTTCACGGGACAAGAACCGCGTTGCTGGTTGGATTCGTCTCAATGGGAATTGCGGCGCTGATTGGAATGACACTCGGCGCGATTGCGGGCTACTTCGGCGGCTGGACCGACATTCTCCTGAGCCGATTGATCGAAGTCGTGATGTGCATTCCGACTCTGATCCTGATTCTGGCTCTGATCGCAGTCATCGAAAAGCCGTCGATCTGGCACATGATGGCCGTGATCGGTCTCACTGGCTGGACCAGTATCGCCAGATTGATTCGGGCGGAATTCCTCAAACTGAAGCAAATGGACTACGTTGCTGCCGCCAGAGTCCTGGGGGAAAGCCATTTCCGCATCATCTTCAGGTATCTGCTTCCAAACGCGCTCGCCCCGGTGTTGGTTCCGATCACATTCGGGATTGCCGCTGCAATTCTGGTGGAGACATCCCTGAGTTACATCGGTTTTGGAGCCCCTCCTCCGAACCCGAGTTGGGGACAGTTGTTACGGTCAGGCCAGGCAAATTATCAAAACTGGTGGTTAATTCTTTTCCCCGGGTTGGGAATTTTCCTGACAGTTTTGTCGTATAATCTTATTGGAGAAGGACTTCAGGACGCGACAGACCCAAGATTAAGAGAATCTGGGAGAACTTGATCGACTTTGCAGTTCCCTCCAAATATCGTCAGAATAGCATTTAGATAATCGGAACATGCGGGTCGCTCTCTCAAAGGAGGTCGGGCTCCACGTTCAAGGCAATGAATCCCCCTTCCTTGCTCAAGCGACAGGGGGTTATCAGCCGATGCCTGTTCAGTCGTTGCGGCCCTTGCCGCCCTCCGCAGATATTTCATAACAATGACGTCATCAGTGCAAAAACGCAAAATCGCCATTACCGGAATCGGGATCTTTTCCCCAATCGGCATCGGACAAGCTGCGTTCTGGGAAAATCTCAGTGCAGGCCGCTCAGGAATCGAACCCACTCGTCACTATCACTGCACTGCAACTCCGCATGGAATCGGCGGTGAGGTGAAGGAATTCACGGAAGACGCTGCCAAGAAAGACTATCTCAAGTCTCAGCGTAAAAGCATCAAAGTGATGTCCCGTGAGACGCAACTCGGAGCTGCTGCTGCTCTGCAGGCGCTGGCCGATTCCGGGCTGGATCTGGAAGCAGTTGACCATCAACGGCTCGGAGTGCTGTACGGGGCGAACCTGATGTTCTTCCCGCCAGACACCATGGTCGAGCCTGCTCGTGCCTGCCGCAACGAAAATGGCGATTTCCAGTTTGACCAATGGGGCTCCAAAGGTCTGGAGAAAATGGAGCCGCTGTGGATGTTGCGGTACCTGCCGAACATGCCAGCTTGCCATATCGCCATCTTCAGTGATGCACGCGGGCCAAACAATTCAGTGACATTGGATGAAGCCTCGCCGGGCGTCGCCATCAGTGAAGCCTTGAACATCATGGAACGTGATGCGGCCGACGTGATGCTCGTCGGGGGAACAGGCACACGCATTCATCCAGTCAAAGCCATTCATGCACGACTGTATGATTCACTTGGCTATGACGAAGCCGATCCTGCCAGCAGCTGCAAACCGTTCGACAAAAACCGAAACGGTCAGGTTGCTTCGGAAGGGGCCGTCTGTCTGGTTTTGGAAGAAGAAGAACACGCCAAGAAACGTGGCGCCACGATTTACGGTTATGTCCTTGGCGGAAGCTCTTCCTGCGTTTCCAACCCAACAGGACAGGCTGACATTTCGCAGTCTGTCCTGAATGCTGCCCAAGGTGCCCTGCGTCGTGCGGGAATCGAAGCATCCCAATTGGGACACGTCAACGCACATGGTATCGGAACCGTTGAAGGCGACCGAGACGAAGCCTCTGCCCTGCGTCAATTGCTGGGCGATTCAAATGTTCCAGTGACTGCCCTCAAAGGACACGTCGGGAACGCCGGTGCAGCAAGCGGATTTATTGAGCTTGTCGGATCTCTGTTGAGCCTGAAGAACGCAGGATCTGTCCCTCCGATTCTGAATTGCAAGTCACCAGATTCCGAACTGGGATTGAACCTTGTCCATGACAAGCCATTGCAAACCGAGAACAAAGTGTTCCTCAATGTGAGCTACACCGCTCCGGGACAAGCCAGTGCGGTCGTGATTTCAGTGAATGCATAATTCACTTTTGTGATGCATCTCTGATTTCAAAGCAATCAAAACAGAAGCGAGCACAATTTTCATTGTGCTCGCTTTTTTCATGCCTGCATTGCGGATACCTGTTCACCAATCAGATCAACAAGTCAATCGCGGCGAGAAAGAACAGCCCAACGCTAATGACCGCGTTCACGTTGAAGAATGCGGTGTTGACTCGTGAGAGATCATCCGGGCGAACAAGCCAGTGTTCATAGAGCAACAACAGTGACATGGCGATTGAGCCTGCCAGAAAGAGATTGCCCAGCCCGGAAACCTTCCAGAAGGCAAACAGGCAAACGATCGTCAGCAGATGACTGACAAACGCGAGTCGCAGTGCCGTTGGAATCCCTAATCGCGATGGCAGCGAATACAACTTCTCCCCCTGATCAAACTCGGCATCCTGTGTGGCATACAGGATGTCAAAACCTCCTGCCCAGAAAAAGATCATGGCAGCGAGGCAGACAGGAGGCCAATCGATGGTCCCTGTGATTGCGATCCACGAGGCAATGGGAGACAGCATCAGTGCCGCACTCAACCAGTAATGGCAGAACGCAGTGAATCGCTTGGCGTAAGAATAACTCAACAGAAACAGAATGACGGGCACAGATAAATACAGCGGCCAGCGGTTGGGCAAGAACAGCAACGTCGACGCAATAAAGCCGCCCACACAGATCAAAGTGAAAGCCGTCACCATCCCTGTCGAGAGAATCCCGGCAGGGATGTGTCGCCGTGCCGTTCTGGGATTTTTGGCGTCGTAGTTTCGATCCACGAGTCTGTTAAAAGCCATTGCCGCAGACCGGGCGAAAACCATGCAGAGTACAATCCCTGCCAGCTGTTTCCATTCAAAAGTCGCCACCTGCCATGCCAGCATTGCCGACAGCAACGCGAACGGCAATGCGAACACGGTATGACTGAACCGGATTAAGCCCAGGAGATCGACGAAACGCTGCCACAGCGAACTCGCCGGCACGGTTTCTGAATGGGATTGAGATGTCATGACTGGCTGCCGAAACAGTTCCGGGGTCAATATGCAAAGTGATCAGCGTGAAAGCGTTTCTGAGTTGAACGCATCACTCAAAGACAACAACGTCGGGCAGTCACATCATAGACCAAACAGTTGCAGCAAACCAATTCGAGCTGTGAACGAGGGACGCCATCTCAGCCAAACAGGAATTATGTCGTCTGCTTTTCCATGCGGCGCTGCATGAAGTACACCCAGTTCCCAGCGAGGATCAAGCCAATTAACAATAGGTGAGCAACCAACTGTGGCCCCATCCGTCGATTCGCTTCAAAATAACGCTGATCAATCACTCCCTTGTCATACGCACGATGAACAAGGGCTTCGTACTCAGCTCCCCCCTTGATGGCAGAAAGCATCCCCACCATCTGCCCGGGAACATACGGATAGAACATCGGTGCCTGAACACCCGTCACACCTGCAACGAGTTTGAACTTCCCTTCGTAGGGAGTGACGGCATACTGCACCCATTCTTTTGTGCCGGGGTACGCTCCGCTCAAATTGACAATCAGACTCATCTCCTGAATGCTGGTGATGTTTTTACACATCGGAATCTGATCGATGTTTGTCCCGCGTGCGTCGGTCGTGTAGAGCCCGCGAAGGTTCGTCACGATCACTTTAATGACCCCTTCGTATCCGGATTTGTACCCGAGATTGACGTAGTCTTCCCCATACTCCATTTCAGGGAAGTCGGTCCGAATCACAGTATTGATCGATTTCTCGATCATCTGTGGGCCAACAGGCACAAGCGTAACAAAGTACATCTTGTGCCCTTTCTCGCAGCAGTGCCTCGTCAACGCAGTTGCCATGGCCCCCAGTTCCCCTTCAGTGGAAGGGTCGAAGTCCCAGGCCATGAGCACACGAGAGCCTCGCGGCAGGTTTTCAATGGCATCAAAGACATCCTGAGTCATTCGGGTTGGTGTCTCAGGAAACTGCAGCCGAAACAGAATTGGCACCGCCACAGCCAGAGCCATCATCAGAAAGATCCAGCGACGATCCAGATTCTTCAGAAGATGATACATGAGCACACGTCTGCTGGAGATGTCGGAAGATTCACACTGATGACATGACGACCGCCACAACGCCGTTTCGAGAGCTTGTCTCGAAGCAGTGTGTCAAAACATACGACGTACGCCCAGTGTCGGGTGATCCAGTCCGGGCTTCATTCCCAGATGGTCATACCCTTTCTGGGTCACAACCCGGCCTCTCGGTGTCCGCTGCACCAATCCTGACCGCAACAGGAACGGTTCAATATCATCTTCCAGAGTGTCTGGAGGAACCGACATGCTGTGTGCGATCGCATTCAACCCTGCAGGTCCGCCATTGAAGATTTCAATCACGGTTTGCAGGTATCGCCGATCCTGCTTTTCAAGACCAAGCGGATCAATTTCCAGGACATTCAGAGCGTACCGTGCAATCTCTGTTGTGATTTCACCTTCAGGGTGGTTCAGCGTGGCGAAGTCCCGAGTCCGCCGCAGCATATTGTTCGCTTTACGCGGCGTTCCCTGACTGCGTCTGGCAATTTCCTCGGCTGCTTCTTTCGTGATATTCGTTCGCAGCTTTCGAGCATTCCGGGCGACGATCTCTTCCAGAACATCTGACTCATAGAAATCAAGATGCTCTCGATAGACGAAGCGATCTCGCATGGGAGCGGTCAACATCCCCGCCCGAGTGGTCGCCCCAATCACCGTAAACCGTTTGAGCGGCATGTTGATTGTTCGGGCGTTCAGTCCTTCTCCCAATGCAATGTCGACACGGAAGTCTTCCATTGCCGGGTAGAGAAACTCCTCGACTGCCGGTCGAAGCCGATGGATTTCATCAATAAAGAGGACAGAGCCTTCAGTCGCATTCGTCAGATACGGGAGCAGGTCTTTGGGAGCATCCAGAACCGGGCCTGCTGCAATCTGCAGATCAACTCCCAATTCTCTGGGAATCACGGTCGCCAGCGTTGTTTTTCCGATCCCGGGGGGACCATCTAATAACAGGTGTCCCAACACATCTCCCCGTTTTCGGGTCGCGTCCAGAATCACCTTCAAACGGTCAACAACCTGACGCTGACCGATGACATCCTGCAGTCGTTGGGGACGGAGCTCTTCATCCAGATCGCGTTCATCGACTTGGAAATTCCCCGGCGGCAGCACTGGAGCCGGTTCTGGTTCCTGCCGTTCATCTTCCCGAAAAACTCGTTCCCGCGCCATAAAGATCCTCCTTGCGTTCCGTCACTCTATCACGGTAACGAAATGCTGTTCGTCCGTCCATCTTCTCGCCGTACGGGACTGCGATTCAAAACGCATCAATCCGGCAGAATCTGCAACTTTTGCCGTTCACCGGCGGTTCGTCGGCTTCTCTGGTCAAAAACTTGAATTCGACTTGTTCATATTTTTCAAGCCGACTAGTTTTCGACCTCCCATCACCGGAATGATGTCGTTCGCACTCCTCTGAACACGTCATTTCCTCGACTTCATTTTGATTTTTCCCCACCAAAGGGATGCTGTCATGCCTTCCAGGCTGAATTCCGCCCAACTGGCTAACGGATTCACTCCCAAACCAGTTCAACCTGTTCAGCTTCGTCGTTACCGGCTCGGACTGCTGGCTTGCGGGCTCGTTTGGGTTCTGCTCGCTTCATCCATGTGCGGTTGCCTCGGTGCGGCAAATGGCTGGGTCAAAAACCAGTCAGGTCGGGCCTATTATCGGCATGGAAATTATCAGGCAGCCAGAAGTGAATTCGAACGGGCTCTGATGGACAACCCGAATCGAGCCGCCTATGCCTATAACGTCGCCCGCACGATGGAAAAACAGGGGGATCTGGCAGGAGCTGAAGAACTTTATCAACACGCATTGAGCCTGAATCCCGCGCATCGACCATCCTATACAGCCCTGTCTGAAATGCTGAATTCTCAGGGGCGCACGGACGATGCGCGAGAGTTGCTGGCAGCATGGACCTACACACAGCCCTATGCCGTCGCTTCGAAAGTGCAATCCGCCAAGATCGAACGCAGTGCGGGGAACTATGCCGGTGCAGAACAGCATCTGACCGCTGCATTGAATCAGCGACCGGGGAATAGTGCTGCCCGTCGTGAGATGCGATCGCTGCAGCGTGAACTGGGCAATCCTGACCGGGCAAGCAATCTCGCCTACTATCGAAATCTCAGCCAGAACCCTTACTTCCAATCAATGGAAGCCTCAGTTGATCCGATGACAGGGTTGCATCCATCCCCGGCTCAACACATGGCCAGCTACATGCCTGCCATTAATTCGACCTATCCGACGGGTGTGATTCAGGCGACATACAACCATCAAGGCAATTTCTCCGGCATCATGCCATCTGGGGGAATGCAGATGAACGGAATGCCAATCGAATCCATGCCGATGGGAGTTCCGGGGCAAATGGCTCCGATGGGCAATCCCCAGATGCAGGGAATGGAAATGCACCACCAAGGCTGGACACCTACCGAGCAGGGACAACCAGTCCCCGGCTCGATCCAGAATGGCCCTCTGCTGCCGACTCCTGCTCCTGGAGTCCCAATGCAGGGAGCTCCACAGAACATGAATCAGGGAATGAACATCCCTCACGAGATTCATAGTCAGGCGATGCCGATGTCCCCTGCCATGCCAATGTCTCCAGCGATGTCAGTCCACCAGACAACGCCCGTCCCAGCTCGACATCCAGAGCCAATGCATCAAGGACATTTCCACCACCAGCCAGTTCCATCTCCCTACGGCGGCCAACCTGTTATGGGACAACCAACCATG
Organism: Planctomicrobium piriforme; assembly: GCA_040393865.1. GTDB lineage: Bacteria > Planctomycetota > Planctomycetia > Planctomycetales > Planctomycetaceae > Planctomicrobium > Planctomicrobium piriforme_A. Next base: position 14,871 of record JBEBTF010000095.1, read on the forward strand.
GGACAGCCAATGATGGGCCAACCGGTCATGAGCCAGCCGGGAATGATGCCACAGCAGATGCCGGCACCGACTCAGCAGCCAGTTGAACTCGGGCAGCCTGTTCCGATCACCCAAGGATACATGCCAGTCGAAACGCAGATGATTGGTGCCGGTGTTCCAACCACCTCAGCATTCTAGA
>JBEBTF010000096.1:0-15014 GCA_040393865.1 Planctomicrobium piriforme
GGCTTTGTCTCTGTGAGCCAGGTGACGCCAGATCCATCATCTGGAGCGAAGCTGCGACGAATTTCTTCACCGTTCAACCGGTTCAGAATCAGGCTCTCCATTCTCCCTCGTCCGCGAGCGAACAGCAGCACTGGCCATTCTCGTGGAGCCTGCGTCAGGAGATTCTGACCTGAGATTTCTTTGCTCCAGATGACCGACCCGTCTTCAGGATTCAATGAGGAGACAATTCCGTTCACCTCAGCCTGAATCTGATCGCTTCCCCGAATTCCGTACGGTGGTTGTTGCAGAATTCCGGTGCGTTGTGTGCTGGTTGTCAGCAGCCAGTGGTCCGGAAAACGCAGCAGGTTGAATTTTTCGATTGGTGTTTTTGTGGGAATCGATGCTGCAAAAATCTGCTCACCAGTGAGACCGTTGAGCACACTCAACTGATGGCCATCTTTGATGAACGCGATGTGCTGATGTTCGACAATCGACCAGCGAGAATTCGCCGGGAAGGTTTTCGTCCAGACCGTTTTTGCAGTCGCAGGGTCGAACAGACTCCAGGTGAGCCCCTCTTCGGATGTTGTCACCGAAGGGAGGAACCGGCCCCAGTCGGCTCCCTGACGATTGTGACTCACGAGCACTCCCAATGGGAGCTTTGAATTGCGGACAAACTCTCCATCGAGCGCCCGATAGACCTTCAGGTCAATTTTGTCTGGTGCTTTTACGACGATGAATTCATTGTCTCCAAGAACTTCTGAACCCGGCGTAATATCGCGTCGTCTCCAGAGTTCGAGTCCTGTTGAAGGGGAAATTGCAATGAGTGAATTTCCTGCGGTGTAACAAAGGATCGAACGGCTGATTGGTCCAGTGTTCCCGCTAAATTGTCCCGGCATGATTTCAACAAGTGGCGACCGTAGGCCGATGCGTGTGACCCCGGCAAATGGTGTTCTTCCTGAAATTCCAGAGTCATTGTCGCCGGACAGTGTTCGGTTAACGATTAAGCGAGGATGTGAAGACTCATTCTGGAAATCAATCAACATGAATCGGTCGAGCAGCACGACCAAGGCTGTGTGATTGAAGAACGTGACATACCGTGACAGATCGATTTCGACGGAATATCGGAGGCCAGGATAGCCGGTGGCGATTCGTTCGCGATGGCGTCCTTGCGGGTCGAAGATTTCGATATGAGCTCCCGCCTGATCCATGAAGAATGTCCAGCCATCGAGTGCTGCAGAGGGCGGCCCGAGACGTGGAATTTGTTGCAATGTCATACGGCCTGCTGAGCCCTGATGCTCACCGGCTGCAATCGGTTGTTTCCATTCCAATGCTTTTCCAAAGAGTGCTTTGACAGACTCTTCCTCTCGAATTGCTTTAGCAAACTCGGTTGAGTTCGTCTCGCCCAGTCCGATGAGTGGAACAGAAGTCGCTTCAAGGATCACGAGCATCTCACGAGTGACCTGCAGATCCTCGATGCTCTTGGCGTACTGCAGCAGTAACGCAGCAGCGGTCGCACGCGTTTGTGGCTCTGAGCTTTGAAGCATCGGCCGCAGGATTTCTTCACGTTGATTCGCGGTCTCGGCAGTGCTGGGAATGCTTGCGAGCCGTTCGAGAATCAGAGTGTTGCTGAGCCACTGATCTGGGATGGAAGGGACCAGATGCAGGAACAGTTCTGGCGAGATCGATTTAAACTGATCCTCCAGCTGCTTCCGGAATTCTGCCTGCAGCTCAGGTGATGACTGCGTCAGGATTTCGTTCATTCGGGTCAGGGTCCACCGGCTGTCGACGATACTCCAGCCATCTTCCTGTTCAACCAGTGTTTCAGGCCGCGGCAGGAGTTCCAGGATGCGCTGATAGTCGGCGAAAGCATCCTGTGGTTCTTTTGCGTTTTGCAGTCCACGAGCAAAGGTTTTCAGAAACTGCAATTGCTGATCCGCTCCGTGAAGTCGCGGCTGAATCTTCTTCGCTTCGGTTCGGTATGTCGCAAAGTCGGTTCGCAATCCATCCAGTACTGACCAGACAAGAACTGATTGAGCCAATGGCGTGGGGCTGTCGGAATCAGCGGATTTCTTCAGTGATTCCAGTCCTGCATCGAGTTTCCCACTTTGCAGTTCAAGTGTTCCCCGATAGGCGAGCGCCAGTGAATCGGCGGCATTCTCTTTCAGGCGTTCTGCAATCTCCTGCTGAATCGAATTCAGTGAGCGATAGACTTCGAGTCCGGTTGCTCCCTGAATGAGCAATTGACCTTCTGCGGCCACAAGATTGCCGGGGATCTGTCCCGACCCGACAGGAACTCTGGTCAACAAACGCCCGGTCGGGAGATCAATCACAGCGATCTCTCCTGTTCGAACCGGTTGCAGGAACTGATCGCCCATTCTGAGGCCGCGGCCAGACGGCGCAGGGATTGGAACCGGACGCTTCCACAATGCGTCGCCGCCGGACACGTTGAAAGTCGAGATTTCGTTTCTTCCCACCAGAATCAGGTGGTCTTGGTACATCGTCGCGGCATAAAGAGATTGTCCCCGGTGAATCACTTTAGGGTGGACACGCTCTCCATTATGCAGGTTGAGTATGACCAGTTTGTCGTCATCTGGCGGAGTAAAGATGACATACTCGTCTGTGATCATGACTCGAGAATCGAACCAGCGTTGATCAGTCAGTAGTTCATCCCGAGCCTCATTGATCGCGATGTTTTGAGGACGAATCGCCCGTGACATCGTCAACTGCGCCTGTTGGAGCGACATCGGAGATGCATAGAAATGTGTCCACAGAACCTGACGTTTGATCGGGTCGACTGCGGACAGCGTCCCTTCTCCTGTTGGACAAATTAAAATTCCGTTGCTGTAGGCCGGTGTTAACCCGGAGAGCCGGCGGGAGTCATCGATGACTAGATCCCGGTCAGGGTTCAGCAGGCCGATGTTCCACAGGATTGTTCCGGTCGCTGGATCAAGTTCAAAGAGCTGAATCTGTCCCTGTTCTTCGCCCAGGACATACAGCCGTTCCTGCACGGGGAGCGGGGCGCCGAGGAAGAAAATGTTCCGGATTTCTGATTCTTCCGGAAAGGCGGAACTCGTGGAAGTGTTTTGCTGACCAAGCGGCCAGACGATTTTTCCTTCACTCGCCAGATCGTAGGCAATCAGGCGATTGCTGCGTTGAGGGAGAAGGGGATGTCGTTGAGTGTTCAGCATCACCCGAGAGGGATTCGTGGTTCCGACCAGCTGGCAATCAGTGATCGAATAAACTCGTTGCCCATCGGTGCTGATCGAAGACGATGTCAGATCCCTCCAGCCGCGTACGGCTGCGAACAGATTCCGCATATCTTCCCGGGTGCTGTCCTGAGTCTCGGTTGGAGCGTAGGACCATTTGGAAAGGTACTCAAAGGTCTCGTCGATAATGAGTCCGTTCCAGACGAGTTCTCCGGTCTGCCGATTGAAGGCTTTGACGCTGCCGGGGCCGGGAGTGATGACCAGATCATTCACGATCAATGGGCTCGGGGCAGGCATCGAGATTCTGTTGCTTTGTGATCGAACACGCTGGTCCAGCGCGCTCATCAGGCTGCGTGTATCATCTCCCAGTTTTTGCCCCACCTCAGGAGCATCGACCAGCCAGAAGTCATATGTGTTGTGAATCAGGTCGGCTGTCCATTGGGGAGCAGCGAACGCCGGGGCGAGTGATGTCTTCCCGAGATGTTGTGAACTGCCGAACGGCATGCGCCATTCATAAATCGGAATCTCCGTTGAAGAGAGATTCTGGCGGCCAGCGATTTTCGCGAGAAATGCGGTCTTGTCTGCCTCGTTTGGAAACGCGGCTTCGGGGTGACGTTTGAGAAACTGGTCTGCTCCTGTTTGATCCCCGTTCACAAGCAACAACTGATATGCCGATTGGTAAATCGGCAGTGATTCTTTGGTTTGAGGGTGCCGAGCGAGTCGTTCCAGATAACGTGCCGCGAGCCCGAGTGATCCCTGATCCCGATAGAGCGTTGCGAGTTCCTGGAGAGCACTGGCGCCAGCTGCCGTGAACTCATAACGCCGGACAATATTTTCCAACTGGTAGATGTTCTCATTGGTGCGCGCCTCATTCAGTTGCTGTTTCGCACCGGGACCAAAGAGGCGTTCGTATTCGCTGTTCTGTTCGATGAAGAATTGTTCGAGAATCGAGTGGAACGATTGCAGTTCGGACTTCTCCGGCATTGCAATAAGGAAGTCCCCGTTCTCTTCCAGCAACTGCTGAAGTGTTTCCAGTCCGGCTGTGATTGATCCGGAGGCGATCAGCTCGCGAACTTCCCGATAGGCCTCCATCAGTTGAGGGTTTCTCGGAAGTCGACGGGTGACGCGCGATTCAATGCTCTCTGGATCGACTGGCGGGATAAATGTCTGAGCAACTGCCGTAAGGCCGGCGAGAAGAAACCCCAGCAGCAACCAGCCGCGAATGATCGGGCGATGTCCGGGAATAATGATGCTCATCGTCCTGACTTCCAGCTAAGGGACGAACAGATTGATTCAGCAGGTCAGAGTCCAGTCTTCCGGCCTCTTCGGTAAAACAGATATTATCAGGATACTCTTTCACCGGCGCCCCTGCGATTCGCAATTCGATTTTCTGCAGACCCAGGACCGCATCGGTCTCTCAGGTGACCGCGCCGCACCCTTCTCGGTAGAAGAAATGCTGAATGCCGCGTGTCAGAGACGCCACACTTTTTCGAGAACCGCTCTGGTCGTAAAGCGATCTGGGTTCTGGTTTATGGGCACTGAGTTGATTGGCAGAATGGAACTGCGGGCACAGAGTCAAAAACAGAGTGAAAATCTGCCTGGGGTTCAATAGAAAAGCATCCGTTACGGAATTCCATAACGGATGCTTCTTTTTCATTCATCTGCATTTAAGCAGGTGGTCGCAGAACCGGATTAGTTCAGGATCTGGCTGGTCTTACCAACGAGACCTGCAACCTTTTCCTGAGTCAGTTCGCCAGCTTTGAAAGCTTCGTTGACTTTCAGCTTGCCATCGACCCACATCATGACGGTGACTTCAGCGTCTTGAGCGAGTTTGTATGGAGCTGGGCCAGTCTGTCCATCGAATGTGGTCAGTGGAGTGTGGGCGACGCTCGCTTTTTCAGCGGTTTCTTTCAGGGTTTTCTCAGCTGCGGCTTGTTCGTCGGTCAACAGAACGACGAAAGCCTTCATGTCTTTGCCCTGATTCTTGCCAACAACACCGTCGATCTGGTTGATCAGGCTGGTGACGTTGGTGTCGACATTGCGGGTGAAGATGCTGACAGTTGGACGGTTTCCGTAGCGGCAGCGGTAGCACAGCTTTGTTCCAGCAGCTGGGCCTGTGACATCCTTCACATAGAATGCACCAACTGGAGCACCGATTTCCAGACCGCTAGCGAAGGCCATGGATGACAAAGCAGTCAGTGCAACAGCAACAGCGAGAAACTTCTTCATGCTCTTCAACTCCTAGCATTGAACCAGATTCCGAGTGCGAACTTCCTGCGCCCTGACAAAGAACACCGAATTCCACTCGATGACAACTGTTCGACCTGTATGCTTCATTTCACGAAGGTGAAAATATCATCACTTCATGAACAGGTGTTCGAATCACTGGTCCCAATCATTGGAATTGTTGACCAGAACGAACAAGGTGCATTCTATTGAGACGTTGTTTGATCGTCGAGTCCCGTTTAATCATTTCAAACCGTACAATTCAAATGGGACATAATACTTTCGGAAATTCCCCCAATCTTTCCTGCTCCGGTTTTGGTTTGGAATGTGGGGTGTTGTTTGTCTGTAAGTGTTTGTTTTGAATGTGTTTGTGTTTTTTTCTGTTCCGTTTGAGACATGTTTCTTACTGAGAATCCCGACAGATTTCTATGCCATCTGGGTGTGAAGAAGACGTGCACATGAAGTTGCGTGCAGGGAAATGCTGACATCGGGGCGTATCTTCTCTAATGTGCTTATTCTCAAGTTTTAACGGGAAATAGGTAGAAAAGGTTGTGGAGGAAGTATGGGCCAGTTGCACCTTGAGACGTTGTACGACGCGTTCTATCCCGGAACAGAGACGGTGGTGAAAGCGATCTGGGAACTTCCCAAGAAGCCGACATCACTGGAATTGCGACTCGTCTGGAGTACCGCTGGCAAAGGAGATCGCGACCTGGTGATTGCCTCCGCGATTCAGATTGCGGACGTTGAAGAATTTGGATCGAGGGAGATCACGGTGCAACTTCCGAAAGGGCCGTACAGCTTTTCCGGAACATTGATCTCTGTGATTTGGGCATTTGAACTCGTTGCATTTCCCAGCAATGAATCATTTCGCAAAGAGTTTGTGCTGGGGCCCAACGCTCAGGAAGTTCTCGTGGGCGGAGCGGTCAAAAGCGATTTATAAAATGCCGGTCTCAATGCTACAGAGACGCGGGAGCGGGCACTCATCTGTGACTCGTTGAGAAAGCCGAGTTCATTTCGTCATTACGTTCCATCGTCGGGATGACTTGAATCGTCCCGATAATGTCGTCGGTATTCGGCACCCTGTTGCAGAAGGGAGTACAGGGTCTTTCTGTCCTGGTTAACGAGTGCTGTTCGATAGGATGTCAGAACATCGATCAGGCGATCGACCCCATCAACCATTTCGGTGGAATTCATTTCCAGAATTGCTGCCCAAAGATCAGGGTCGCCTGCTGCTACGCGAGTGGTATCGCGATAACCGGTCGCTGCAAATGTCAGAACGTCTGGGGCAATGATGGACGCGACCGCTGATGCTGTCAGATGAGGGAGGTGGCTGGTCAATGCCAGAATGCGGTCATGTTCCGCCGCTGACATCGTTTTCACCTTCATCCCGATCTGTTCCCAGAAACGACAGATCCGAGACGCTTCCGGGCTGATCTCGGGATAATCTCTCGGGCTGACAATGCACATCCGGGTCAGAAACAGATTTGCACTGGCATGTTCAAAGCCTGTGTGATGCGAGCCTGCTAATGGGTGAGCTCCAATGTATCGTTCGCAGGAGTACTCTGTATCGACCGCCTGCTGGAGTTTGTTTTTCACGCTTCCCGCATCGGTGACCAATGCTGGTGTTCCATCCGTTGCTCGCAAGATGGTGAGCACATCTTCAGCAATCCGATCCACCGGGGTGCAGACGACGATCAGATCTGCATTGCGAAGAGCTTCCGGTGTGGTTGCGATTTCGTCGATCACTCCGCGGTTTTGAGCGGCGGCCAGACGATCCCGATTTCGCCCATAGCCGATGACCGTTTCGGCTCCGCCCCATTTCCGTGCTGCAAGCGCGATTGAGCCCCCGATCAGTCCAACACCGACGATGGCCACGCGAGCAAATTCGGAATTCAGATGCGTCATGTTTGAATTGTAACTTGCGGAAGGCGAGTGAGCGAATGCTGGAAGGACAGGAAATCGAAAATCATTGATTGGTTTCGCCCGTTTGTCGCTCTTCTGGAAGCTCTGCAGTCCGCTGAAGTTTCGGCCTCTCGGGAAGGGGCGTCCCGGTCGGAAAAACGCGGAATGCCGAGGATCGGAAACGTGAGATGTTCCTTGAATAATCCCTGAACTGTTTCGGATAAAGCATAAATCGTTGCTGTCATAACCTCGCGGCGGCTCCATTTGCAAGGGGCGTAGCGGTCCGGCTGGTCATGTGCCACAATAGGAGACGAGGAACGCGGAAAGACCGATAAAGATTCAGAGTCATGACGTACTCCAGCAGGGCTGTGCCGCCAGCGGGATCGTGCGTCGGATGCCGCGACATTGATCATCAATTTGCTGTCATTTGTACTTCAGGTCGATCCGATGCCCCAGTCCATCTATCACACATTGATTCTGCCTGATTTGCAGCTCATGCTGGCAGATCGTGATGAACATGGATTGCGAGAGTTCTGCGATGCCTTGATTCCAGCTGTTGCTGCAGAAGTTCTGGAAGGGCTGGAACCCAAGCAGGCTTGGGAAGTCCTGACTTATTGCACCCCACAGCGTCAGGCAGAAATCTTTGCTTATCTCTCATTGCCAGTGCAGGAGGCAATGGTCGATTCGATTGAACCGGAACGTCTCTCCCGGGTGATCGAAGAAATGTCTGCCGACGATCGTGTCGACTTGCTTGAGCGAATGGACCCGGAGCACGTGGAAGGGTTGCTTCGGTATGTTGCTCAGGCGGAACGGGCCGACATCCGAAAACTGTTGTCCTATCCGGAATACAGCGCCGGATCGATCATGACGACAGAGTACGCCTCTTTGCCGTCCGATATCACTGTTCATGAAGCCTTGGAGCGTTTGCGGCTACAGGCTCCGACCCGTGAAACGATTTATTATATTTATATCACTGACGAAGCCCGGCATCTCATCGGGTTTTTGACGCTGCGACAGTTGATTCAGGCCAAACCCAGTGCCCGCATCGCTGACATTATGCAGCGTGACGTGATTGCTGTTCGGGTTGATGACGATCAGGAATTCGTTGCCAACGAGATCGCTCGATATTCCTTCATCGCGATTCCGGTGGTCGATAATCAGCAGCGATTGGTCGGGATCGTTACGCACGACGATGCGGCGGAAGTTTTGCAGGAAGAAGCGACCGAAGACGCCTACCTGGCTGTGGGGGTTCAGCCTCTTGATGACGGATATGTCAACACGCCGTTTTTTGAACTCACCTGGAAACGGGGGATGTGGCTGGTCATTCTGCTGGGAGCGGCCTCGTTGACTGCACAGGTGTTGCAGTACTTTGAAGGCGATAACTCTTCGAGTTGGATGGTGTTCTTTCTCCCGATGGTTCTTGCAAGTGGAGGTAACGCCGGTTCGCAGTCCGCGACACTGGTGATTCGTGCATTGGCGCTAGATGAAACACGAGGGCGGGTTCGCTGGATTGCCTGGCGTGAAGGACGTGTCGGGCTTGTCTTGGGACTTGTGCTGGCAGCTCTTTCATTCATTGTTGCCCACTTTATGGTGGGCTCTCAACCTGCAATTGTCGTGGCGACGACGGTCCTGCTTGTCGTGGCGGCAGGGACTTTATCCGGGGCGATGTTACCACTGGCGCTGAAACGTCTCGGGATGGACCCGGCATTTATGTCGAATCCCTTGATCGCTGCGTTAAGTGATATGTTGGGAGTGGTTGTCTATTACAATGCCGCGCGTGCCATCTTTGCAGGTGCTTAAATTATGGTGCACCGATAACATGTTTTCGCATCTGTGGACTTTGCTTCTGGAAGTGAGAGTAAGATGAGCCTCAGACGTCTTGGAACATCGGACCTGATGGTCTCGTCCGTTGCCATGGGGTGCTGGCCGATTTCTGGTGTCACAAGCGTCAATGTGACAGAAGCGGATAGCCTCGCGACACTGAAAGCCGCTTTTGAGGCGGGAATCAATTTCTTCGACACGGCTTATATCTACGGCTATGAAGGCGAAAGTGAGAAGGTGATCGCGAAGGCTCTGAAGCCGCATCGCGATCAGATTGTGCTGGCTTCCAAATGTGGTTTGCATTGGGGGCCCGATCGACAACAGGCGCGGGACGCTCGACCGGAGACGATCCGCCGCGAGTGCGAAGAATCTTTGCAGCGTCTCCAGACGGACTGCATCGATCTGTATTACCTGCATGCGTCTGACCCGAATGTTCCGGTCGAGGAGTCTGCAGGGGCGTTTGCGGAACTGAAGCAGGCGGGAAAGATTCGTGCGGTCGGGGCATCGAACTTCAAAGATGTCGCTGAATATGAAGCTTTTCATGCAGTGTGCCCAATTGTCGCAGTGCAGCCTCCATACAATATGTTGCAGCGCGATATCGAGAACGACCTGATTCCATGGTGTCTGAAAACAGGAGTCTCTGCCGTCGTTTATTGGCCGCTGATGAAAGGGTTTCTTGCTGGAAAACTGAAACGGGATCATGTCTGGGACCCGAAGGATGGTCGTCAGAAGTATCCTGTTTTTGTGGGTGAAGAGTGGACGAAAACTCACGACTTCGTTGATCGACTGAGAGTGATTGCTGAACAGGCAGGAATCACGGTTGCTGAATTGGTGATTGCGTGGACGGTTCAACGTCCGGGAATTACCTCTGCTTTATGTGGGGCGAAGCGACCTGAGCAGATTCAGGAAACCGCGAACGCCATGCAGGTGACACTGACACCAGAACAGATCGCTCAATGTGATGAGGCGATTCGTCTGCGGGGGCCAGTTGTTAACCGGACGGCGGTGACGCCCCGGAACTGATTAGAGGCGTCCTGTGCTGTTAAAGAGGTAAGCCTGATTCGATCTGGTTGGCCTCAGATTATGGAATCCGTTTTTGAGATCTTTGTCCGCCTGCGATTGTTGCAGTCAGACAATGCTGGAATTGAATTTTCAATATGTTGATTGATACTCACGCCCATCTTGATGAACAGTCATTCGAAGTCGATCTGGATGACGTTTTGACCCGTGCGGCAGACCAGCGTGTCGAAGCGATCTTCACAATCGGCGTGACAGCTGCGACCAGTCATGCTGCTGTGGCTTTGGCGAAAAAGCATTCACAGCTCTACGCTGTTGTCGGTATTCAGCCAAACTATGTTGCTCAGGCGAATGCGGACGACTTCGATCAGATCGCAGAGTTGGCCAGTGATCCTCGTGTGATTGCGATTGGAGAAACCGGTCTCGATCGTTACTGGGATTCTTCCCCGATCGAGCTTCAGCGGGATTATTTCTTCCGTCACATTGAACTGGCACGTCGGGTCGGAAAGCCGTTTATTGTCCACTGTCGTGAAGCGGATGCAGATGTTGTCGATGTGTTGAAAGAAGCAGCTCAGAGTGGCCCGTTACATGGGGTGATGCACTCGTTCTGCGGCGATCAGGCGACGGCTGATGCCTGTCTTGAGCTGGGAATGTATCTCTCGTTCGCTGGGATGCTGACATTCAAAAGCAACCAGGCTCTCAGGGACGTTGCGAAAACGGTTCCGCGAGATCGGCTTCTGGTAGAAACCGATTCGCCGTACCTAGCTCCGGTTCCGATGCGAGGAAAACGGAACGAACCAGCCAATGTTGTTCATACGGCCCGGTGTCTCGCCGATGTGCACGGATTGACGTTGGAAGATCTTGCGGCCATCACAACAGCGAATACAAAACGACTCTTCAATTTGTCGTAAGTACCCGCTGGTGATGCGACGATCTTGCCAAGGCCTTACCAGACTTGTAATGGTCCATAGGCGTTCGGTGCAGACCAGTTTTGTCGATAAGGAACAAAAACTGGAGCAAACTGCGCTGGCCCATTCATTCCATTCATCTCGTAAATTTCTGGCTGTGGTTCCAGAACTCGACTGCGTGTGACGCGGCCTGGGTACACCGAGATTGGCGTGGGAGCGAGGAGTCCGGCCGAGCCTGGTGGGCAACTCAGGCACGGGAGATGTGTCGTTGGAGCATGTCCCATTGGAACGTATGACATTGGTGCCACAGGCGGTTCCGGAATCGGTGAGAAGGACGCGTCCTCGCAGGTGTTGCAGGGAACTGGTGCCGGCACGGGCGTCCATGTCTCGGGGCAACAAGCAGGGGCGATGACTGGTGTCGGAGCAGGTGGAGTCAGGCAAGGTGACACCTCTGCGCATGGTGCTGTTTCTGGGCACGGCTGCGGTGTCAGCTTGGGTTCAATGACCTTATAGCAGCCAATCGTCAAATCTTCCGGGACTGGGGATTCTTGTGCCGGCCCGGTGGTGCGCAGATGCGTATCGAAGAATGAAGATCCGGCCGTCCATGCCGACCAGGTTCCGTTTGGCTTCAGGCACCCCCGAACTCCCGTGGTGTAATAAGACTGGTCAAGCCCACGGAACGCCTGTGCAAGATCGGCAAGCTCGCCGCCGATGGCATCGCGAATGGCGACAAGGCCCACGATCAGTCCCAGGACGAGTGTTGTGGAGAGAATGACGAGTTCAGCGGAGACGAGGAAACCGCATTCGTCAGCAAAGAATTCTTTTGCGAGACAAATCATCTGTCGATTCGAGATGACAACAGCAGCGTGACAAGAAAACAGGGATGCCCTGCGAAATCGAATGACCAGTGCGGCTCCGGCGAAGACATGCCGACTTCGCACTTTCATGGACCTGACGCGATCCATGCGGAGCGGAAATTCATCGCTCGCACTTCCGTCCGATTTCGCAGGGAATCCACGCGGCTTTCGCCACGGTTAGCGATGTCTCAGGTCGCTCCCCGCGCTCTTGTCATTCCGGATCAGCATGTCGCTTCCCCGGAGGGCTTCCATTCATCTCGCTCCTAAAAAGTCCAGATTCAATTTCAGGAGGGTGCCGGCTGGAGAGTCGGCAGAACTCCACTTTTGGTTAAAATCTGCATAATCGATACCGTCGTTAGGTTTTGCTGGGTGACTGGTTCAGGGGCTCGTTTTGTAACTCTTTTTGGGTGTGTGGTTTGCGTGTTGGTTTTTGTTGTTGGCTCTGTTTTGGGGTTGGGTTTGAGGGGTGCGGAGTTGTTTCAGGTTTGAATCGCTGGGTGCTGTTTAGGTGAACATTTTGTTAATGGTTTTGGTCGTCATGTTGTTGGGGGATGTGCTTTGATGTGCAGGGGAAACCTGTCATCATGGCTGCAGCAAAACGAGAAGAGGAATTCTCCTTCAGGAACTCTCTCTGTTGACCCGGCCTGACGTTTACAAAGCAGATAGTGGAATGGTTTATCTCAGCCGCATTTACACGAAGTCGGGAGACACCGGCGAAACGTCATTGGGCAACGGGGAACGGGTTCCCAAAACTCATGCGAGAATTTCCGCGTACGGAACGGTCGATGAGTTGAATTCCAGTCTGGGAGTCGTGATCGCTCTGGGCCAGTTGAGCCCTTTGCGGTGCGATCAATTGCGGCGAATTCAGAACGATCTGTTTGATCTGGGAGCAGACTTGTGTGTTCCAGAGTCTGATCAGCCGTTGGAATACACTCCGTTACGAGTGACACCAGAGCAGGTCGAGCAATTGGAGCGATGGATCGATGCCGACACTGCGGAACTCCAGCCTTTGACCAGTTTTATTCTTCCAGGCGGGACCGCGGCGGCCGCTTTGCTGCATCAGTCAAGAACGATCTGCCGTCGTAGTGAAATCGATGTATTGAAGCTGGTTAAGTTGGAACAGGTGAATCCGCAGGTGGTGATCTATTTGAATCGCCTTTCCGACCTGCTGTTTGTCATGGCTCGTATGGAAAACGATGGCGGCAAATCTGACATTCTGTGGGTGCCGGGTGCGAATCGCTGACCTCGTGATACGGGCGTCGTGTCATTCTGTCATTATTGGGCATGGTGGCTCTGAGCCAAATTTGAGTGCGAAAACAGGAGTCGTATCGTGCGGATACTTGTTCTTGGGGCCGGAGCCATTGGGGGCTACTTTGGTGGACGCCTTGCTGCGGCTGGGAAAGATGTCACGTTTCTTGTTCGACCAGAACGTGCCCGACTGATGGCCGGGCATGGAATCAACATCGAAAGTCCGGCAGGAAATGTTTCTGTTCCGTCACCAATCACAATCACGGCAGATCAAGTGAACTCGCCGTATGATCTGATTCTTCTCAGCTGCAAGTCATACGATCTGGAGTCCGCTGTTGATTCCATTCGAAATGCAATTGGCCCCCGCACGTTGATTCTCCCTCTGTTGAATGGGATGCGGCATCTGGACGAACTCGATCGTCTGTTGGGGAAGGAGCGGATTCTCGGGGGAACCTGTTTTATCTCGACGAAGCTGGAGCCGCAGGGGCGAGTCGTTCATTTCAGTGATGTTCACACCATCTGTTTTGGTGCCCGGCATGCTGATCAGGAATCCCGAGTGTCGGAGATTTCGGAAGCATTGGGCGAAGCCGGGTTTCAGCTTCGTGCCAGCGAAAACATTATGCAGGAGATGTGGGAGAAGTGGATTTTCATTGCGTCGATCGCCGGGTTGACGTGCCTATTCCGATGTTCGCTGGGAGATGTGAACAGTTCTGGTGGAACCGATGTTGTGCATGCTCTGTATGAAGAGTGTCGGCAGGTCGCCTCTGACAATGGTTACCCGCCACGCGAGGAGGCGATGGCCTTTGCGTTGGGGCATCTGACCAATCCAGAATCTCCGATCACGGCATCAATGCTTGGAGATATCGAACGGCATGGACCAACAGAGGGCGAACAGATTTTTGACGATCTGTTGCGCCGCCGGAAACAAGTGTCGTCTCCAGATCTCTCGGTGCTTCGATTGGCTGCACTGCACGTTCGATGTTATCAGCGTCGGTTTGTGAATCCGCTGGAGAAGTGAGATCTGCGGCCAATTTCGCCTATTCGTTTCTGAACTCCTGCGTTCAGATGCAGATGATGGATCAGTAGAAATTGAATCCAGAAAGTTTGCTTGACGCGGAGTCGCAATCGCCCGACGATGTCGACACAAAATGTGGAAGCTGGAGGGTGCGCTCTGTCATGGTCGTGTGTGTCAGTGACAGAAATGGCGGTTCAGGTGCTTCGGTTCGTTTTTGACATTTGAGAGTGAGCGGTTTGATGGACATTCTTCCGGCAATTGATCTTCGTGGCGGCAAGTGCGTGCGTTTACGCCAGGGGGACTATGCTCGGGAAACCGTGTTTGGTGATGACCCCGTCGAAATGGCTCTGCGCTGGGAAGATCAAGGAGGAGACTGGTTGCATCTGGTCGACCTCGATGGTGCGAAGACCGGCAAGCCAGAGAATATCGAAGTCATTCGCAAGATTGTTTCTGCAGTAAAGATTCCTTGCGAGCTGGGTGGTGGGATTCGTAATGAAGAAACCGTCCGTGAAATGCTCGAAGATGTCGGGCTGAAGCGAGTCATCATCGGAACGCAGGCGCTGAAACAACCGGAGTGGTTCCGAGATATCGTCAACAAGTTTCCAAATCAGATTTGCCTTGGTCTGGATGCACGGGATTCGATGGTCGCGACCGAAGGCTGGCTGGACGTCTCCAAGACATCGGCATTGGAACTCGCTCGCGAATACGTTGGTCTGCCACTGGCTGCAGTGATCTATACCAATATTGCCAACGACGGCATGATGCAGGGGATCGACGAAGGGACTCTGGCGGATTTCCGTATTCTCGCTGGCATGGGATTGAAAGTGATTGCCTC
>JBEBTF010000097.1:0-14886 GCA_040393865.1 Planctomicrobium piriforme
TCTAATCTCTGGAGCATTCCAGAAATCATGCGAATCTGACACGCCGAACTCAGCTTTGCCTCCAACCGGAAAGTTGCTGCGCGACCAGATACCCGCTCCAGCTAAGAAGCCGGAAACAACTCAGATGTAAAAGCCAGACTGCTGGACCTCAAACTTGGGGTTCAGCAGTTTTTTATTTGTTTACACTAAAATGCCACAACAAACGATGCCACAGAAGGTTACAAAGAAACCACACTATTTCTCCAGGCGAGCGACATGTTTGCGGTAAACTCCCCCAGCGGAAGCAGTTCCCGTCTCACAACTTTCCTGTCGGTCTGACGATTGGACACTCGGTTTCCCGCAATCGATCTTGTATCATTGATATCATGTAATATCATTGTCGTCTGAACAATTCGCATACGAATTGCACACACCTTTGATGGAGAGTGGTGTTTCCCTGCAGACACCTCTCGGCTTGAAGCTGGTCAATGCTATCATTGACCGTGAGAGCGACGAACTTCGAATTCGACGGTATCCAGTTAGGTCAGTCATAACGAGGATTTCACACAATGGTTTCCATTTCACGTCGCGGATTTCTGGCATCAGCCGCCGCAGCAGCAGCAATTTCTCCCTGGTCGCGCGTGATGGGGGCCAACTCAGATATTCGTGTCGCCATCATCGGCGCGAACGGAATCGGGAAAACACACCTGATGAACTTCCAGAAGATTCCTGGAGTTCGCGTCGTTGGTCTATGTGATGTGGATAGCACTGTCCTCGGAACTCGTGCAGCAGAATTCGAAAAGGCCTTCGGCGGGTCAATCAAGAAATACGAAGACCTGCGTCACGTCTTTGATGATCCCGGCGTTGATGTGGTCGTCCTTGCAGTTCCAAACCACTGGCACGCTCTGGGCACCATCTGGGCCTGTCAGGCAGGGAAAGACGTTCTTGTCGAAAAGCCTTGTTCTTACAACATCTGGGAAGCTCAACAGATGATCAAGGCGGCCGACAAGTACGAGCGTATCGTGCAGGTCGGGATTCAGCGTCGCAGCCTTGGTTACCTGCAAGAGTGGTTTAAAGAATTGCAGGGGGGAGCGCTCGGCAAAATCCAGAGCGTTCGTGGCCTGTTCTACTCTCGCCGTCAACCAATCGGCACTGTCGACAAACCAGTCGCCCCACCAGCAACGGTCAACATCGACCTGTGGTCAGGCCCTGCTTCAACAGAAATCCTGCGTAAACAGTTCCACTATGACTGGCACTGGTTCTGGGAAACCGGTAACGGAGAACTCGGAAACAACGGCCCACACATTCTCGACCTGTGCCGAACCGCAATCGGCTCCAACGAATTCCCATCCTCCGTTTGGAGCGTGGGGGGACGATTTGGATGGCAGGACGACAATGGTCAGACTCCAAACACCCACATCATCAACTACGGTTTCAAAGAAGCACCTGTTGTTCTTGAAATCCGTAACCTTCCAGCCAAAGCAGGCACCAAAGACAACAATAAATACCGCGATCTGAGCGTCGGAATTGTTGTTGACTGTGAAGGGGGAAGCTACGTCGGGTTTGATAAAGGAACCGTCTACGACAAAGACGGCAAAGTCATCAAGAAGATCGAAGGCGACGTTGGCGGAGATGGTGGGCGTCAGGTTCACCGCGAAAACTTCGTCAAGGCTCTGCGTTCCCGTAAGACTTCCGACCTGAATTGCAGTGTTCCACAGGGACACCTCTCCTCCAGCTTGTGCCACATGGGGAACATTTCTCATCGCCTCGGTGAGCAAGTTGTTCTGGGAGAAGCAATTGAGAAAATTCAGTCTAACCCGATCTTCGGTGACGCTGGCAACCGTCTGGCAGAACACCTCAAGCTGAACGACCTCTCAACAGATTCTCTGAAGATCGATCTCGGGGCTGCCTTGGCCTTCGATCCAGAGAAACAGGTATTCCCGGAATCCAAAGCTGCCAACGAATTGCTGACGAGAAATTATCGTAAGCCGTTCGTTGTCCCAGAAAACGTATAGTTTTTGGGTTGAGTGCATTGCGATAAGTCATTATTGATGGCAGAGGCGGAATCCGATGGGTTTCGCCTCTGCCCTTCTAATTGACCTATCGAATCGTTCGCGTTTCGACAAAAATGTTGCAACGTGGACTGTTCTGCCTCCAGCAAGCTCTGGAATATTGATGCGCAATCCAATCAAAAAAGTTCGCCTGATCGATATCGCAAAACAAGCCGGTGTCTCAAGGGCGGCAGTTGGCCATGTCCTCAATCATTCTGGCCAGGACAATGTTCGTGTCTCCGAAGAAACGAGAGCACGCGTTCTTCAAATTGCAAAAGAACTGGAATACCGGCCCAACCGCGCAGCACAGCAATTGCGTGGAAAACCGAATCATACTTTCGGCGTCATTCTGGACACCGTGAATCTGGCCGTGTTCTCTGCAAGACTTGCTGCGGTCGAAGCCGAAGCGCGCCGTCGCGGCTACCGTCTGATGATTGGTCAGGTGCATCACGATCACTCTGAAGTGGAAGCGTATCTCGACGACTTTTACGCCCGTGGAATCGACGCGGTGCTGTGTCTGTTCGATGTGATGAACGACTTACGGGACGAGTTGCAGTCCGCGTTTCGCAACAACTCCCGAGCTGTGATCCATGCATCACCTATTCTCAAAACACAACCCTGCGTCCGTGTCGACACTTCATCTGCGATTCATCAGCTGGTCGATCACCTCGTCGAACGGGGACGCAAAAAGATCGGGCTCCAGTTGTGGTCTCCTTCTGACTCACTGATGGGAGTCCGGACTGAGTCGTGGAAAGAAGCTGTTGAAAAGCATGGACTGGATTCGTCAGAACAACTGGTCTGGACCAACCCTCAACGAACTCAGCGCCCGACTCCAGAAATCATCGATCAGTGCATTCAACAGCTGGTGTTTGATCAGAAAGCCGATGCCATTCTTGCATCGAATGACGAATGGGCCGTCCGACTGATTCAGGGATTGCGCCGCCGCAATCTTGAAGTTCCCAGAGATGTTGCCGTGACGGGTTACGACAATCTCGACATTGCAGAAGTCATCGAACCGGCACTGACAACGATTGACCAGTGCCATCTCGACTATGCCGTCGCTGCCGTCGACCTGATGCAGGCAACACTGAAAGGGACAATCCCGGTGGAAGAACGAGTTCGAGTTATTCAACCGCGGCTTGTTGTTCGCAACTCGACCTGATCACACGCATCCTCTTCGCCCGGGTCGCATTGCCAACAAGAGAATTCCAACCGATCGATAACATCGCAGAAATTCGCCCGAACCAGTTTCGCGGCAGAATGTCCTGATGGAATTTCCTCTATTTGAATCGAGATCAGTCGCTCTCGCCGTATCTCTCAGCTGAACCACAAATCGCCCCCCACAGGAATGTGCCAGGGCCTGCCAGGACAGCATTCCAAACTCAGCAAATTCCAGTGGAAATCGTATGAAAGCTCTTGTTAAACGACATTCCGAACGAGGACTCTGGCTCGAAGACGCGCCTGTTCCTGAGCCGGGAATCAACGATGTCCTGATTCGTGTCATGAAAACCGGAATCTGCGGAACAGATCTGCACATCTACAACTGGGACGCCTGGGCTCAGAAGACCATTCCAGTCCCGATGATCGTCGGGCATGAGTTCGTTGGAGAAATTGTCTCGGTTGGCTCCAATGTCCATGACTTCTATCCCGGTGAAATTGTCAGCGGCGAAGGTCACGTCGTCTGTGGTCATTGCCGAAATTGCCTTGCTGGCCGACGGCATCTTTGTGCAGAAACACAGGGAATCGGCGTGAATCGCCCTGGCGCGTTCGCGGAATATATTGCAATCCCGCAAACGAACGTCTGGCACCATGCACCGGGTATCGATCTGGAAATCGCTTCCATCTTCGATCCGTTCGGCAATGCAGTCCACACTGCTCTTTCATTCGATCTTTTAGGGGAAGACGTCCTGATCACAGGAGCCGGTCCGATTGGCTGCATGGCCGCTGCTGTCGCGAAGCATGCCGGGGCTCGTTACGTGGTTGTCACAGACGTGAACCCGTGGCGTCTTAATCTGGCGAAGCGGATGGGCGCAACCCGAGTTCTCGATGTCCGCACCGAGTCGATTGCGAACGTGCAAAAAGAACTCGGAATGAAAGAAGGCTTTGATGTTGGGCTTGAGATGTCAGGGAATGCGACAGCGTTTCAAGACATGCTGGCAAACATGGCTCACGGCGGAAAGATCTCGCTTCTCGGGATTCCGTCTCAGCCGATCGCGATTGACTGGAACACCGTCATTTTCAATATGCTCACCATCAAAGGAATTTATGGGCGAGAGATGTACGAGACCTGGTACAAGATGACCGTCATGCTTCAGGGAGGACTTGATATCAGTCCGGTGATCACCCACCGATTCCCGGCTGCCGAGTTCGAAAAAGGGTTTGCAGCCATGAACTCTGGCGAATCAGGAAAAGTCATCCTCGACTGGACGGACATGTAGAGACGAAAAGGCCCTCTGGCAGTCGCAGAGGATCAACAGACGATGCACCAGCGTTGCATTGGACATTTCCAGATGTCGTGCAGCGTCTCTCGCACGCGGGATTCAGCTTTTCTCCGATCGAGCAGCTTCAGTCGCTTCCCGATCGGGGAGGCTGCTGCGCGGCCACATGAGAAACCAATAGGGTCTAATCCTGCAACGCTGGTTCTTCTGAATCTGGAATTTGCTCAGGAGGAAGTGGCTTCTTGTCGAGTTCACAAAGGGCGTGATGAGCCGCGCGTTGCTCTGCCATTTTTTTACTTGGTCCCCAGGCAGGCGAAAACTCGCGAGCACCAACGACAGCGATCACCTGAAAACATTTGTTGTGATCTGGCCCCTGCTCGTCCAGCACGCGATAGATCGGGGTCTCTGCAAAGAGGCGCTGAGACTTCTGCTGAAACAGGCTTTTGTAGTTCACACCGATCGCCGATTCGGCAGCGTTCGTGACATCACTTTCAATCACACGCCGCACAAACTCTCTGGCGATCGCATATCCCCCATCGAGATAGATCCCCCCAATAATCGCTTCGAATGCCGTCGCCAGAATCGAATTGGGGATGTTCAGATAAATGGAGATCCCTTTGCCCAGAATCAGGTACGGATGCAGTTGCATCTCCCGAATAATTCGGGCGCATGTTGTGCGACTGACAACCACCGACTTGATCCGTGTCAGTTCTCCTTCCGAGCTTCCCGGAAAGAGCTCATAGAGCATTTCACACGCGACCGCGCCCAGAATGGAATCTCCCAGAAACTCAAGCCGCTCGTTTGATTCAAGTCGCGTTCGAGCAGCGGACGCATGTGTCAGACAACGTATCAGCAATCCCGGTGTCTGAAATTCATACTGCAGAATTTCCTGACACCGCTGCACCCGGGTTTCATCTGAAATCAGACTGCTCTCGGATGACAAAGGAACCGGTGTACTCTTTCGCAAAGTCGCCGTAGACGTTGCGGGATCATCAGAGATTTCAATGGACTCAACCGACGACGAAGTCGCGCCGGATTGCGATTCAGGGATATCGGTCGACAAAGGATGGCTCCAATGCTCCGTCAATTCCCGGACCGATCGTGAACCGTCATCGCCAGCGAGAGCACCTCGATCATGGCATGCTGCATCGGATTCGCTTTGGAAGGACAAGACTCCGAATGAGCTGCAAGCAACTCACGCGGAGCGATGGCCTGACAAAGTGTCGATGCCTCAGTACGGATTCAGAAACAAGTTCAGAATTGACAGAACTCTAAATTTCAAATGTTTGCTACGAGAGTCGATCTCTCTTTCCCGACTCTCTGCAATATTCAATCGGAATGAACGACCGTTGTTGCAGGAGACAAGAAGAGGCAAAAGACCCGGCCTCAATTTTCCTGTCAGAGGTTTGACAGTCAACCGTCAAAAGCAAGGCTGATTGGGAGATCTTTGAAATCTACACAGTTCTCCAAAGCTGAAATCATCCGCCAGCCTGATTACCGATTCACAATCATATCGGTCTTCCAGTACCCTTTCAGGGTCTCGACAAGGGCGAGAAACTGGTCCAGATTCACAGGTTTGGTCAGAAAGCCTTGAACGTCCAGAGATTCCACTTCCTGAACATCAGCTTCACCGGCGGTTCCGGTCATGATCACAACCGGAACGGATTTCAGAGTAGGGCATTCACGGATTTCCCTCAGCAGAACTTTCCCATCGACCTCTGGCAGATGGAGGTCGAGCAGGATCAAATCCGGTTGAGGGGCTCGGGCATATTTACCCGTCTGCATCAGAAAATTGCGGGCTTCCAAACCGTCACTCAGCCAGGTTAACCGGTGATCAATCCGGCTTCGTGAAAGCGCACCTGTTGTCATTCTGGCAGAGACGAGGCTGTCCTCGATCAACAGGATTTCCATTGGGCGCCCAATGGGATCTAGTGACATAACATCTCCTGACAGGTTTAAGTTGGAGACAGGTCCCATTCGGAACTGTCTCCGCTCAGAGTTCACCCGGCCATCAAGAATGAATTCGAAGCGTTTGCCAGAATTCAGCCTCACCCTTCTTTATGGCATCAGTTCTGCAAAGATGGAATCCCATTCTGCAGCTTCAGAAGGTTTGGTTTCAAAGAATTCCTGATCGTTCACGACCTGCACCGACTTTGCATCAAATGCGTTAAATTTTTCAACCGAATACGCCTGAAGCAGCGTATTGATTCGCATTTCAATGCGGGTCAGCTCATCTCCCTGTTCAGGCGTCACGAACGTAATTGCTCGGCCATCGGAATTTGAAGAGAGTCGCCCTGTTCGTCCAACACGATGAATATAGTCGTCGGAACTTTGAGGGATGTCGTAATTGATGATGTGGGAAATCCCACTGATATCAATCCCGCGACCGACGATATCGGTTGCCAGCACCAGTCTGGTGCCCCCTTCTCTCAATTGCTTGATCACCCGATCACGTTGACGCTGTTGCAGGTCCCCGTGAATCGCGGTCACATCAGACAGACGCTTTGAGATCCGCTCGAACAATTGTTGAGCGCGTCGTTTCGTGCGACAGAACACAATCGCCTGTGCCGGACGTTCGTTCAGCAGAACGCGAATCAGCAACTGGAATTTCTTCTCTTCTTCGACAGTGCAATAAAACTGCTGAATGGTATCGACGACAACACGGTCTTCGGAAAGGTCGACCCGTAGAGGTTCCTTCATGAAGCGATGAGCCAGACGTTCAACCTCTGCGTCAAGTGTTGCAGACAGCAACAGTGTCTGACGATCTTCTGAGCAGACGCTGAGAATGCGTTCGATATCCTTACGGAAACCGATGTCCAGCATTCGGTCTGCCTCGTCGAGAACGACGAACTTCACTTCTTTGAGGTTGAGTGATTTTCGTTGAATGAGATCGATCACTCGTCCCGGTGTTCCGATCACGACGTTCGCCCCACGTTGCAGGCTGCGAATCTGCGGACCGACAGGACGCCCCCCCACGACCAGAACGGTCTCGATTCGTGACCCTTCTGAAAGCAACTGGAATTCATGGTCCACCTGCTCGCTCAATTCGCGAGTTGGACACAGGATCAAAGCCTGCACAGAATCTTTTGTCAGATCCAATCCCTGAACGATTGGCAGCACGAATGAACCAGTTTTTCCAGTTCCGGTTCGAGCCTGACCAACACAGTCTCTTCCCAGAAGTGCAATCGGGATTAGAGCTGCCTGAATAGGAGTTGGAGAAGTAAATCCTACTTGATCGAGAACTGCGAGGAGTCGGGGACTCAACCCTAAGTCTGCAAAGGATTGCGGACTTGCCGTTTTATTCATTTGTACCGCTTTTTAGGAAACTCGACACGGTTGCACGCCAGAATGTTGCGCCCAGAGGAACCATGTGCTCACTTTAATTGGATTACAACTAAGAGTAATTCAATTCACACTTTACAACTGATACCAACTCAAGGTCAAGAAACATCAGAGCCCAAGCCCGAGTCGCATCAGGAAAGACACGTGTATTCTAAGCCAATCTCCTCCCAAATTGGGGAGATTTTTAGATATTTCTCCAGCAACAGCACATTTTTCGGCCGCATGTACCGGATCAGGTTACTCAGGGAATACCCCGTGAAGTCAAATCCCAAGTCCTTCATCAAAGCTTTCGTGACGAACTTTCGCCTGACTGATATTGCTGCCTGGCGCCACACTCGTCGTCAACCAGACATTTCCTCCGATGATGGACCCGGCCCCAATTGTGACTCGTCCCAAAATGGTCGCCCCAGCGTAAATCACCACATTGTCCTCAACAATCGGATGCCTGTCGATCCCCTTCTGTCTCTTCATCTCTTCACTGGACATAAAACGCTTCGCCCCGAGAGTGACAGCCTGATAGAGACGGACGTTTCTCCCGATCTTGGCTGTCTCGCCAATGACCACGCCAGTTCCGTGATCGATAAAGAAGCGTTCCTGAATTGTTGCGCCGGGGTGAATGTCGATTCCGGTCAGCGAATGTGCAATTTCAGAGATAATTCTGGCGACCAGTGGAGCCCCCAGCGAGTACAGCGCATGCGCGACACGATAGTGAATAATGGCTGTCGTACCGGGATAACATGCGAGAATCTCGTCAGAACAAGTCGCCGCCGGGTCTCCGTCAAACGCCGCCTGAATGTCACTTTCCAGTAACGCACGAATCCCTGGCAATTTCGCGGCAAACTCTCTGACAATCTGCACTGATTTTTGCCGCAGATCTTCCACTGAAGCCTGATAGTGTTCTGACGATTGATACTCAGAGAGGAACAGCAACTCCCGGTTCACTTCCTCGACAAGTTCTGTCAGCACGATATCCAGCGTATGCCCGACAAAATAATCAACGTTCCCGTTGGGGAAGTCGCGTGCGCTGAGCCGGACAGGAAACAAGGCAGAGCTGAGTCGTTCCAGAATGGAGGTCAGCTGTCGACGATTCGGAAGCTTCCCATGATTACGAAACTCCGACATCTCGAATTGATCACGAAGTTTCCGCAACTCGGAAACAACCTCATCAACATTCCATGTATGGTCACTGACAGATCGGAAATCCAAAGTTCGTCGAAGAGAAGACATGTCGACTCTGGCCTTTTAACTACAGCACGCTCAATTAATCGGACAGCCTCATTAGAGCAGCTTTTTGATCGGTATGGCAGAGAGAAACGCCCATCAGGAACCAACAGGTCGGTCTCTCGCAGAGCTTCACGTGGATTGCGTTAATTCTGGCCGAGGACGAATCGCCAGCACAAGAAGCGCAGAGAATGCGGCGACCGCAGCGAAGACACCAAAGATCACGTTCAAAGGAACATCAGCATCACGCAACCGCCCGAATCCCCAATCAGCAAGTCCTCCACAACTGATACTGACAAGATTCATAATTCCATAGCCGGTCGCACGTAGCTCTGGTCGGGCAATCTGGCACAGAATGGGCATATTGTTGCAATCAAAAAAGCCCCAGCCCAAACCAAACAGCATCAGAAACAGAATCGCCATTCCCAAAGTCGACGCATTACCGACGCCAAACATGGCCGGGATAATACAGAGCATCCCGATCGCACTGATGTAAATGCGTCCTCTGATCGTTTTTCTCATCCAACGATCCGCCAGCCACCCTCCCAGAATGGCTCCAAAGATAGCGGCTAACTGCCAGTACAGGGTCGCGGAAACCCCGGCCTTGCCCTGCCCCAGATTGAATTGATCTTTGAGGATCGCTGGCATCCAGTCTCTGATCACCCAACCAGCCAATGCAGGCAAAGTGAAGTACCCAACCAGCAACAGGAATGAGGGATTCAGCAGCAGTTCAAAGAACGGGGACACGATGCGACGTAAAGGCATTCCCAGGGAAGGTGTTTCTTTCGCACCCTGCTCGACAATCAGTTCTGGATCGACTGGCAGATCTTTCAGCAGAAACACAAGCGGAATCGCATACAGGATTCCAATGATTCCACAGGCATCAAACAGAAACCGCCATCCCAGTTCCGGAGCATCAGCGACATATCCACTGAAGCCCCCGATGATCATCCCCAAGTACATCCCAATCTGATGCAATCCAATTGCGCGAGATCGGGTTCTGCCCTGATGATAATCCGAGATCAACGCCAACGCTGCCGGGATGTAAAACGCCTCGCTAATTCCCATCAGCGATCGAGCCCAGAGCAATTCGCTGTAGTTTGTGACATGCCCGGTCCACCAGGTCACGCAGGACCAGACAAACAGACTCGCACAAATCGTGTATCGTCGCCCGAACCGGTCAGCAATGATCCCACCAATGGGACTGCAAAACGCATAGACCCATTTAAACTGGCCGAGCATATATCCCCACCGCTCTTCAGAGGCAATGTCGGGAATTGTTTCCATTACGGAAAACTTCATTGCCGCCAGCATCTGCCGGTCGAGGTAGTTCAACAACGCCACCGGCATCAACAGCAGCACAAAGAGCCAGGCCGTTCTGGACAGCGCGCGGTTTGACACAGGCGGTAACGTCATCGTTGCAAATCCGTTTGAAACGTGAAGGAAGTCACGGCGGTTCCGACCATCTGCAAAGAACGTTTGAAACTCACGTTCCATGCAAAGACTCGGGCACCAGAATAGCCATCACATCAACAATTGAACATGCCACATCACTGCGTTACCTCGCAGCACTCCCCGACTGTGCCCCGCACATCACTCGGCGCATAAAAAAAGGGACACCTGCCAATTGGCAAGTATCCCTTTTATTCAAGCAAGAGCAGCCTCAACTACGAACCGCTCTGCGTCGAACAATTTGCTGCAACGAACTTCAACGGGCAAAAATGGAGGGGGCCGCATTTACCCGTCAAAACTCACAGCCAGTCAGTAAAAATATTGGAAGACAATTGAGAGTGAATGTCGAAAACGCTGCCACGTGAGGACATTCGCAATGTGTCTGCCAAGAGCTCCCCTGTCCTTCCGCCATTCGCTCACGAGCCGGGGAGCACACCCCATCTCCAGAGCAACGTTTCCAAGACTGAACCGGTCTCAAATCGGAATTCGTGAGTCGATGCTACACGAGTTCGAGCCGTCCGTCAGGGTACTGTCTCAGTGCTGGCCCGATGCAATCAGGTGGTCCGGCATGCAGCTGGATTCTGATCGTCTGCTCGTGACTTGTTCCTTCAATTGTCAGGAAGGAAAGGTCAGCCACTGCTTCATAGCAGACATGACTGTTTGGAAACGCATTCCAGTAGATTGGTCCAATTGAATCAAAATGCTGGGCGATTTCGCTGATATTGAAGCGGAAGTTGACGGGCCGCATCTGGCCATCGTCTGGACCTCCGACAACTTCGTGTTCGCCTAAAAACAAGGCGACTTCCCAGCCCTGCTCGGATTTCTGACATTCGTAACCAACGCGGGCAACCCCACTGAATGGCTCAAAAATCTGCGAAATGCCATCAATTAACTGAACCAACCATTCCGGCAGGGACGGTTTGGCTGTTCGGCGTGCCTCGGCCATTTCCAGTTTTTTCACCAGATGCCGAATTGCCAGATGAGAATGACCCAACTGTCTCTCCCCTATATTAAATCTACATCAATCTGGGCAGTGCCGATCTCCTCCCGGCGTCATCTGACCACGGTCCCCTGCGGACTGCCTGGCGAATTCACTTCGGCCATCGGCGGTGTTCTCCTGCACTGTCCCACGACTGAAATATCGGGTGCTCATGGTCGTGGTTCCAAACTATTCGGACTCTTAAAGCCGGATCGTGCTGATCGAGTCGCTGTGCGCTGAACTTGCGGACCTTACTGTCCAGCAGGGGCGACCATTGCAGATTGTTTCAGCTGGTATGCACAGGACGGTCGTAGCGATCAAGGGTAATTCTAACACTCCTCGATGCGTGATCTTCCACAAAATGCGGCCGCAAAATTTGACTTACAGAAGTTTTGCAGTTTGAAAGATTCCGCTGAAACGTCCAATTGAGCCCCTCACCTTCGCCTCCCCAACATTCCCGCAGAGTCGTCTTCAGGGAGCCACCGAGCCTTGATGCATCTCAAAACAGTTTTTGAATCGCACCTGAAGAATGCCTCTTCTGAGATCGAGCAACAGGGAAGACAGGCAGGCACAGTCGCCGTGTCTGAAAAACACTTCTTGAAGTAATCCAGCACCTTTCGTTACGTTTTCAAAAATCTGCCGATTCATCCCATTAAAAAGGGATGAACAGGCAGCATGCGATGACGATTCGTGAAATCGCAGCGTCGGCTTGCAATGCCTTAAACATTTTACTGGAGAAAGACCACGGCCAGTCACAGGTGCCATTCGTATGATTTCCTCATCGAATCTTCATCCAGTCTGGTTGGTCAACTCCTTCGACTGTCGGTCACGTCAATCTTTTTCCTGCACTCCAGGTCAGCACTCTCCCTATGTACGACTATGAAAAGCTCGGCGTCTTCTATCTTGGTCGCGGCTATGACATGCAGGCAGACGAACTCTCGCCAGACCCGTTGTTGTACGACACAAAAGATCTGACAACCCACGCCGTCATCGTCGGAATGACAGGCAGCGGGAAGACCGGTCTGGGGATCACGCTGCTGGAAGAAGCAGCCATCGACAACATTCCCGCCATCATTATTGATCCGAAAGGTGATCTCGGGAATCTGATGCTGACGTTTCCGGAATTGCGACCAGTCGACTTTGCTCCATGGATTGAGCAGGCGGAAGCGACTCGAAAAGGGATGTCAGTCGAAGAGGCGGCAGCCAAGACTGCAGAGCAATGGCGAAATGGACTCGCCGACTGGGATCAATCCCCAGAGCGAATTTCCATGCTGAGAAGTAAGGCAGAAGTCGCTATCTATACCCCCGGCAGCGATGCAGGTCGCCAACTGACGGTTCTCAAGTCACTCGACGCACCTCCGCCTGCCATCCGTGACAATGCCGATGCCCTCCGTGAACGCACGTCAACCACGGTCTCCGGACTGCTGACTCTTCTCGGGATCGATGCCGATCCGTTGCAGAGCCACGAACACATCCTGCTTTCCAACATCATTGAACAAGCCTGGCGGGCGGGACGCGACCTCGATCTGCCGCAGGTCATTCGTGAAATCCAGAGTCCACCATTCGACAAGATTGGTGTGATGGACTTGGAATCCATTATCTCGGCCAGTGAACGGCGCGCATTCGCGATGAAGGTCAACAACCTTCTCGCCTCGCCAGCATTCTCCAGCTGGACACAAGGCGAACGGCTCGACATTCAGAAGCTGCTCTATACCAAAGAAGGGAAGCCGCGACTCGCAATCATCTCGATCGCCCACCTGAACGAACAGGAGCGAATGTTCTTCGTCACAATTCTGCTGAATGAATTCCTGTCGTGGATGAGAGCACAACCGGGAACATCCAGCCTTCGTGCTCTCCTTTATATGGATGAGGTGTTCGGGTATCTCCCCCCAACCGCCAATCCGCCATCGAAACTCCCGATGTTGACGTTGCTCAAGCAGGCTCGGGCATACGGCGTCGGACTCGTGCTGGCCACACAGAACCCTGTCGACCTCGACTACAAAGCATTGTCTAATGCCGGAACATGGTTTCTGGGACGACTGCAGACGGAACGCGACAAAGCGAGAATGCTGGATGGTCTGGAAGGAGCCTCCGCATCGGCGGGTGTCTCGTTTAATCGCAAAGACATCGAGACAAAGCTCTCTGGCCTGAAAAACCGTGTCTTCCTGATGAACAATGTTCACGAGGACGAACCGGTCATCTTCCAGACACGCTGGGCCCTTTCCTATCTTCGTGGGCCAATGACACGGGAACAGATCCGAACATTAACCGGGCCGACGAAAGCGGATTCAGCATCGGAATCACAATCAACCGGGACGGGAATTGGCGACAGCCACAGTGACGATTCAGAAACGTTGTCGGCTCCACCAATCCTGCCACATGAGATTCGGCAACGACACGTTCCTGTCATCAGTGGCGTTTCCAAATCCTCTTCCGTCGTTTACCAGCCTGCACTGCTGGCGGTCGGGCGTGCCCATTACGTCGATGCCAAACTCGGGATCGATCAGTGGAATGACATTGCCAGAATGGTGCTGATTGATGGAGACACCGTTGAAAAAGATCCCTGGGACACCGGTGAATCTGTCGACTTAAAGTTTCTCCGCGAAACAGACGCTGTCTCTGGTGCTCGATTCATGAAGGTCCCGGCCAACATGCAACGGGCAACTTCCTACAAGAGTTGGGCCAGTTCAGCAAAGGCCTATTTCTACCGAGCACTTTCACTGAATCTGTATTTCTGCCCGGAATTGAAGCTGTATTCACAATCAGGTGACAGTGAAGGCAGCTTCCGTGCAAAAATGTCTCATGCCGCCCGTGAGGTTCGGGATCTGGAAATCGAAAAGATCCGGAAGAAAAATGAAACAACACTCAATCGCCTGCAAGAAAAGGTTCGCAAAGCAGAACAGCGTGTCGAAGTCGAGAAGCAACAGGCAAGCAGCGCCACCATGTCTGCAGCAGCCTCGTTCGGAACCTCGATTCTGGGAGCCCTGTTTGGCCGAAAGACGATCTCTGCAGCCAACGCAGGTCGGGCAGCAAGCACATTCCGCGCGGCAACGCGAGTTTCGGATCAGCGTGGCGATGTGAAACGCGCTCAGCAAAATCAGGAAGTTGCTGAAGCTGAATACGAAGAAAAGGAGAAGGAACTTGAAGCCGAATTGGAGCGTCTAAAAGAAGCCTATTCGGAAGACAATCTGACAGTAGAGACCAAAGCGATCTCTCCAAGAAAATCGGACCTTTCTGTCGAAGAGATTTCTCTCGTGTGGCTTCCGTATACCGTCACCGCAACAGGTGGCCTTGCTCCGGCCTATGCTCAGGAAATCTTTATTCAGGACGAATAACGTCCACGCCGCCGAACGGAGTGCAACAGAATTGGATGTGAAGAAGGCCGGTGCCTGTGGTCCGGTCTTCTTCTCGTCATTTGAGTCTC
>JBEBTF010000098.1:0-14825 GCA_040393865.1 Planctomicrobium piriforme
TGGGATCAGCATGGAGGTCTTCGCGAGGAATTACCTGCAAATTGTCGGGCGACGGATCTCCCTATTGCCGGATTGCTGACCGATTTGAAGTCGCGAGGATTGCTGGAGGAAACTCTGGTGATCTGGGGTGGGGAATTTGGACGAACACCGACTGCGGAAGGCACCAACGGGCGCGAGCATCATCCATTCGGGTTCACGATGTGGATGGCCGGAGGAGGAGTCAAATCCGGGATGACGTTCGGACGGACCGATGACTTTGGTTGGCACTCCATTGAAGATCGTGTGCATGTGCATGACCTGCATGCAACGATTCTGCATTTGATGGGGCTTGATCATACGAGAGTGACGTATCGCTACGCCGGGCGAGATTATCGACTGACCGACGTTCACGGTCGGGTTGTTCAGGAGATTTTGGCATGATTCGAGCATTCTCCTGGTCACACATTCCTTCTCTTTTTGTCAGTCAATACACGGCAACCCAATACATGGCAACCGTGGCTCGATTTGCGGGGGTGCTCCTGCTTTCGCTGCTGGCATCGCTCTTTTGTGTCAGTCCTGTTTTCGCTGACGACAGTGAGGGCGACAGTGAGAAAGCTGCGTTCTTCGAGACAAAGATTCGACCTGTGCTGGTTGAATATTGCTATCCCTGCCATTCCGGAAGGGAGGGAGATGTTCAAGGCAAATTATGGCTGGATTCCAAACCGGGGTGGGAGAAGGGGGGAGAATCTGGCCCAGCGATTCGACCTGGGAAAGTGGAAGAGAGTCTGCTGATTCATGCCATTCGTCGGTCTGACAAAGATGTCGCAATGCCTCCAGATGAGGAACTGCCGGCATCTGTCGTTCAAGACTTTGTCACCTGGATTCAGCAAGGGGCCTTTGATCCCCGTGTTGACGCGAAGGTGACAACGAGTCAGCAAGTTCAGAAACGAGAACTGACTGATCGAGAACGCTGGGTTTATACAACGCCGGTGAAACCTGTTGTGCCCACCGTGAAGAACAGTGACTGGCCACAGAACGCAATCGATTACTTCATTCTCGCAAAACTAGAGGCCGCTCAGCTGACGCCCTCTCCAAAGGCGACCCCGCATCATCTGGTGCGTCGTCTGTATTTCGATTTGACAGGACTTCCACCATCGCCAGAGGAAGTCAGCGTATTTGTTCAGGCTGCAAAAGTCGATTATCAGAAGGCGACTGCCGATTTGGTTGATGATCTGCTTTCGCGTCCTGCATACGGGGAGAAGTGGGGACGCTATTGGCTTGATTGCGTTCGGTATGCCGATTCGCTCGATGCGAGAAGCAATGGAAATCCAGGTGATATTCTCGATGCCTGGCGGTATCGGGATTGGGTTGTGAAGTCTTTGAATCAGGACTTGCCATACAACGATTTTATTCGGCATCAGATCGCCGGAGATCTGATCGCTAAGAAGGAGTGGAATCCTGATCTGGTTGTGGCGACCGGGATGTATGCCATCGGAAACTGGGGGAACGGCGACAGCGACAAAAAGAAGGTCTATACCGATATCGTTGATGACCAGATTGATGTCACAGGGCGAGCGTTTCTGGGGCTGACACTTTCCTGTGCTCGGTGTCATGATCACAAGTTTGATCCCATCTCCACCGCGGATTATTACGCTCTCTCCGGGTTCTTTTTCAGCAGTCACATCATTGATCAGTTCAGTCACCCGACTGCTGGTGAAAAACTGATGCGAATCCCTCTTCTTTCCCCGGAAGAATTGCAGCATCGAGAGCAGGTTCAGGCGAAACTGAAGGAGATCGAGGATCAACTTTCCAAAGGATTAAAGCCGCTGCATCAACGCAAAGCGAATGTGGACGGAAAGCCTGATCTGGTCTCGTGGAATCGACCAGAAAGCGGGAATCCTTCTGTCACTGTGAACCGAAGCAGCGACAGCGTTTCGTTTAGTACGATTACATTGCCGGGGAAGGCGGCGTGTGTTCATCCTGGTCCTTCCGAAGTGGTCACGATCGTCTGGAAATCACCGGTTCGCGGGGAGGTTCAGGTCGAAGCGTTTCTCTCTGATGCCGATGGAAACTGCGGGGATGGTGTGCAGTGTTCCATTCTCAGTCTGGATCAGACATACGCCGATCACACTCTGGCAAACGCCGCAAAGAATGCGGAATTGAAAGCCACAGTGGCCGTCGAGCCGAATCAACTGGTGCGACTGCGAGTCTCTCCTCGGGCGGAGTACACCTGCGATTCAACACAGGTTGAGTTGAAGATTCGCCATCAAACAAGTGGGCAGGAATGGAGTCTGACTGACGCGCTACTGGACGATGCTCGGGCACAGCAGATCGAAAAAGGTTCGTTCGTTGTCTGTGCCGGAGATTCTTCATTCCTCAATCAGGATGACACAAAACTGGTTGGGTTATTGGCTCAGCAGAAAGATCTGAAAGCTCAACTGACAGATTTTGATCAGTGTCAGGGACTTCAGGATGGGGGAGTGCCGGGGAGCGAGTACGAAGGATTTCACGACGCGGCGATCCACGTTCGGGGAAACTATCGTCGTCTGGCCGCAATCCAGCCGCGAGGTGTGCCAGAAGTCTTCAATGCGAAAGTTGCTCCGTTTGAAGGGAGCGGCCGGCTGGCGTTGGCAGATTGGATTGCTTCACCAACTCATCCCCTGACTTCCCGGGTTCAGGTCAACCGGCTTTGGCAGCATCACTTTGGTCGGGGAATTGTGGCGACCCCCAATAATTTTGGCATGCTTGGGACACCGCCGACACATCCTGAGTTGCTCGACTGGTTGAGCACGACATTTGTTGAGAATGGGTGGAGTCTCAAAAAGATGCACCGGCTGATTTGTCTGTCGGCCACCTATCAGCAATCGTCATTCGCTGATGACGCCGTGGTTCAGGGAGACGCTGATAATACATTGTTCAGTCGACAGACACGAAGAAAACTGACAGCTGAAGAATTACGGGACAGCCTGCTTAAAAGTACTGCACAACTGGACGACACGCTCGGAGGGATGTCGACCAGGGAGCTGACCTCGGGGCGCCGCACGCTTTATCTGCGAACGGTACGTTCCGATCGGACAACCTATCAGCTTCTATTTGACGGGGCCGATCCGACAAGCATCGTAGAGCAGCGAATCGATTCGATAGTCGCTCCTCAAGCATTGTGGTTGTTGAACGACCCCTTTGTTCTGAAATTAGCAGGGGAGCTGAATCAACGATTCACAACCGAAAGTCACTCTTCAGTCGACCGGAAACTTGAACAGATCTCCCTTCAGCTCTTCGGACGTTCTCCGACGGAGCGTGAGGTAGAAGTGATCTCCGGTTACGTTGCAAGAAACGGAAACTCACAAGCATCATGGACGAAGGTTTGTCATTCCCTCATCTGCTCCAACGAGTTTATGTTCATCGATTAGACTGGTTCGGTCTAGCAATTAGCCGCGCGGCTGTTTTCCCAGCAGGAGAAAAGCAGAATGCGTCGTGCAAGAAGTCATGCACTCGCACTGGAATGCTGTCACGGAGAAAACGCACATGATGTGCACGTTGAGACGATGTGAGTTTGTGCCTTTACGGCAATTCAGCCTGTCGGAATAAAAGGCTGCTACGCGGCAATGTCAGAAAATTTGCGGTCAGAAAAATTGAGTGGGTTTCGTCCAGCTTTTTTGAGAAGCGAACGAACTCACGAGAAACGATCAATGCGACCGTTGCCTGCATCGACACAGAGAATGGACAAACCCAGTCTTCGCAATCCTCGCACAAATTGCTGCGGTCATTTGCGAAACGGTGATGAGTTTAGCGTCTGGTTGTGGTGCAGGGTGATTTTCAAACAGTTTTTTATTTCGCGGTCAGAGATGTCAGGCTTTCCTGTTGCTGCATTTGCTGTGCAACCCGATTCGCTACTGCAATTTCTTCTCGGCAGATGGAACATTCCTTCGGAGCGTCAATGGCGATCTTCACTCGATTGCCAGCGACTCCTGAAACTGTGATACGGATTCCCCCACCGATGACGATCGTTTCCCCGACTTTTCTGCTCAGCACTAACATTCCATGCCTCCGTTGTCTCCAGATCCTGGAGTCTTAACAAAGTTGCTGATCTCCACGAACTTGACCAGACGTTAATGATGTACGCTGGTCTGTGCGTGAAGCTTTGACATTCATTTGTCATTGAGCGGGCACCAAGCGGCATTTTTCAGCGAAGTGAACAAGGCGCCTCTGTCCCGCCAATCTCAACTTTAGCACGATGCGTGCCATTTTTTGTGTTTTGTCAAATTTTCACGTTCTGTCGTGGTGACAATGTTCGGAAAGACCGTTTTACGATCAGTAAGGTTCGCATTTCGCCCAAATTACATTGGGACAGGTGATCAAAATTGGATCAGGTGGGAGAAATTTGGTCAGTGAGGCAGCGGAATCACATCCCTGCGTCCAATCTAGCGAGCAGAGGTGTGTTAATTTGAATCACATTGCTGGCAGGTTTCTTGTCGATCAGTATGCTTTTCATGCACTTGGCATGATGGGTTTTGTCATCATGGCGGGCCGATCAGGGGCTACCAGTTAAAGGTTCCAGTAAAACCCGGTGGTGTAATCTGGAGAAAATCATGGGACGTGGTCTGATTGAGCGCGAGGCAAGCGACTCCCAGGCAGAACGCCCTGTCATCGTGATGCAGGCCGTCCGAATGGTGGTCGATACGAATTCGCCCTGTTGCGGATTGTTTGAGAATGAGTGAAGCAAGTTCTGTTTCGAGGTCATCTCGATGCAGCCCGGGAACGTTTCCACATCCTTCATACCACTGCACTCGTCGGTGAAGAATCAGTTGTCGCAGCATCATTGCCAGCCGGTGATTTCCTTCTCCTCCGGCGAATGCGAAACGCTCGATTGCATACTTTTGTTCGAGTCGTTGAACTGATCCGACCAGTTGGTATTCATCCACGATGAAGCGGATTCGTCCAAACATCGCGGCAGCATTTTCAATCCAGTCTTCCACCCAGGCGACATGTGTTGGCATGGACGGAGTCGGTTTCACGACGTCCATTCGATCGACCACGGTGATATCGCCTTCCCGATGACAAATGCAGCCGACGGTGAAGTCGTGCTTCTCTGCATAGTCGATCGCCGCGACATATTCGACCCCCGGCAGGCCGG
Source organism: Planctomicrobium piriforme (assembly GCA_040393865.1). Taxonomy (GTDB): domain Bacteria; phylum Planctomycetota; class Planctomycetia; order Planctomycetales; family Planctomycetaceae; genus Planctomicrobium; species Planctomicrobium piriforme_A. The sequence goes on from JBEBTF010000098.1 coordinate 5,114, forward strand.
CAGGCTGGCTGATCAAATGCGGGTTACGACACGCTTCGACTTCAGGCAATGTCAGGAAATTCCCTTCGGCATGTTGCCAGCGATTCAGCCAGAGACGTTCAAAGACAGGCTGTGGAAGAAGTGCTTTCTGTTCGTCCAGCCATTCAGAGGTGATCCATGGAGCATGTGGACCATCGAGAGAGGAGAAATACCAGCGCACGTCCTTGCGTGCGTGCTCACGGATTTCCCATTGCCACCCCCGGCCGACGCCGGCATTCGTCAGGATGTTCAGCACGCACTTCGGCTTCTTCGCCGCTGATGACAGGAGCGAGTACCACATTTCAGGACGAGGCCAATGGCTCAATTCGTCGCAGACAATGAAGTCGGGGAGGGCACCATAGGAACTTTTGACGTCTGATGAGATAAAATCAATCCGGCTTCCTGTCTCCCGATTTCTTACCAGATGCTCAACGAACTGCAGAGGACTCATGAGTTCTTCGTTGACGACAGCGAGTCGGCGAAGCGAATCCAGCAGAAAGTTGGCCTGATCCCGATCAGCCGCGGCAGCGAGTCCGTTAACCGGATGTTTTGCTGCGAGGAGTATCCAGGCAATTTGCACGGCCATGTCTGAGGTCTTCGAATGCCCTCGCGGCCGTTCGATGTAAGAACGACGAATGACAGGGCCCTTGGTACAGACGGTTCCAGCAAGGTCCTGCCATGCAGTATCGAGCGCCGTTAAGTCCAGATTTTGCCAGGGCTGCAGCACGTCAGACATCATCTGTTCAGAGTCGTTCGGCAGGCGAAGCAGATTCCGGAAAAGGTCAGGTTTCAGTCGGGCCTGCCTGCGGATAATCTCCCGGTGCGAGTTGAGCAAGGAGCGCAGGAGCTGCTTTTCGGAATTGGACAATGAGTTCGTCATCCGTGAGTTCCTCTATTGCTGTTGGTGAATCGTTGCTGTTCAGCGTTGGCCATTCCGGTGGCGGACGATTCTTCAAATAGAAGGTCTGGGCCGAAACACTCCCTTCCATTGCCGATCGATAGAGAGCCGCCGCCACGTTCTGGCTCAACAGCTCGTTGACTCGCGCCAGCAGGCTTTGAAACGCTTGATCCTGTTCAATCGTGGTAGCAACAACAGGCAGGCCGAACCCTAGTTGCAGGCATGCCGCCGCTGGCGACGCCCCGCGAGACAGCAACTGGAGATAGGTCATCTGCTCCTGTTTGGTCAGCACCGGTTGAATCACACGAGTCGTTAACAGGTGATTTACTGTGCCGTCGCTGACAGCGGTTTCACTTGCTTCGGAGTTCACCGGTGTCGGAGCACTGACCTTGTTTTCTGTTGTCGAAGATGTAGTAGATCGGGGACGCGAAACGGCTTTTTTCGTAGGTCTCCTGGGTGACGAGGGCTTGCCTTTGACCACGTTTCAACCTTTTGTGATAGAGTGCAGAGTGGGAGTGACGCGAGCGATTCTGCGTGTGCGATTCTCCAATGGCGAGAAAGCCAGCGCGTTCAAAGACCGGATTGAAGTGTCCCATCTGGGTCAATGCTTCGATCCATGGAAACGAACAGAGTTCGCAGCATCGACGGATGAAGAGATGTCCCAGTCCGGCGCCTCGATAAGTGGGGTGCAGCACGACACGGGACAATGTCACCAGTTGCCGATTCAAGGTCCGCAGCGTTGTTCGGTTCCAGCGACCACTTTGGCCGAAAAAACGATGACGCTGCGCGAGTGCCTTGGGTGGGGCAATGAACAGACAGATGCCAATGGGCTCATCTCCATGCCAGAGCAGAAAGCCTTGCCGCATCAACCCGAGGTGGTGACTGCGGTAATGCCACCGAGCGAAGTACGCCCAGTCAGATTTGGACGCAGCGGAGATCCAGCACTCGTCGGCAATTCTTTTTTTTTAAGGTCCGGTGCGGATGGATCTGTTGATGATGTACGCCAGTTGAGTTGAATACCGCCATCAACCCGGCAATAAACATGACAATCTGCATCGACATCCGGGGCAATGTCGTCATGAGTGGTTGCCAGAAGAAAGCCTGTCCCAATCCTGGCAGACAGCCGTCGCAGATTCGCTGCAATGACTCGGGCGAGCCGACGGTCCAGTGTGGATGTGAATTCGTCGACGACAACCCAGTCTGGATGATGGGCCAGCGCGAATGCCAGCAGGAATCGGAATCGTTGTCCATCTGAAAGTTCGCTGGGCGTGCGGAGCATCAGTTGGGCTTCTCCCAGTCCACACATTGCCAGCAACGACAGTGCTTCTTCAGCATGGCAGGGAAGCTGTTCGACAAGGCTGCGTTCTTCCCACTGGAGCTCATCCAGTGCGAGGACGTGTGCCTGTTGGTTCGCAAGTTCTTTTGCTGTCGCCTTCATTAACGACGATTTCCCGGAGCCACTTTCCCCGTTGAACAGTACGATGTCTCCGCTGTTCAGAGTGAGCGGGAGATCGTCAGCAATGACATGTTGACCTTGTTCGAAGTTAATGCCGAACTGGTCCATCACAACGGACGCTCGCGTGGAGTTCACTTTGGGAAGAAACTGGTACTTCACGTTCAATAACAATTCAAAACGACGCATGCATTCGCTTTCAATCTGACGGGAAATCCCCATGCTCTTACTGACTATTGGGGCACAGGCGTTTATGCTGCTGGCTTGGCATTGCGAAGGTGCAGGCGGACTGCAGAGAATTCCGCCAGAAGTTCATTGATCCTGTGTTCGACATCGCTCCAGTCGTCGACAGGGACTTCCAGAATCACCTGAATCCGATTGTTCTCTTCATCGCCTGAAGAGTTTTCTGTGATCGGCAGGGGCGCCGGGGTGAGGATCAGATCCTGCAGTTGCTGTTCGTCAAACCCGGTGAGAGTTGCATCAAAATCTGGAAGGTCCTGCAATTCAGAAACCAGATCCAACAACCGGTCAGCATCCCAGTCACTGCCGACGGCGGAGTTGTTTAATGTGATGTTAAGAGCCTTCTCTTTCTCTAATGGAAGGTCAACAATCACGCAGTCAATCTCAGTGACTCCCTGAGCTTTGAGGACGGCAAGCCTTTGGTGCCCTGCAACAACAAACCCGGTCTGCTTGTTCCAGACAATCGGTTGAACCAGTTCGAATTCATGGAGTGATCTGGAGAGTTTCTCCCAGGCGGGATCTCCTGGCTTCAGTTCAATGCGGGGGTTGTATGGGGCAGGGAGCAGTGAGGCGACGGGAAGTCTCTCGATTTGCATTTCAGTACCTGATGTGATGACGACAAAAGTCGGCGGTGTGGGTGAGGATGTCACAGGGGATGATCAATACGAGATATCGTGTCGCAGGAAGCAAGCGATGCAGTCTCTGCCGACATCAGATAGTGGATGCCATCTCGCGCCGGCACGAGGAATCATGCTTCGAGGTGTTCGCGGTGGCTTTGACTGAGCCGTTCACTGAGCCGTTCACTGCGTCGGGTGCTGATCGTGCATCGTCAAGCAAGCATGGATCGTCATGTCTGGCGACAGCTGCCTGTTCTTCATCAAGCAGGAGCTCATCGTCCAGATCCAGAAACTGCGGAGAGGCCTCAAATTCCTCTCGCAGCTCCACCTTGATGCGGGCGAGGCAGCGAGTGACATGACCTTTCGGGTGTCCAAAGACAGCCCCGATTCGATCCAAAGGCCATCCTGCGTTTTCCCGCAGAGCCAGCATTGCGAGATACTTCCACTTGCGCGAGTCGTCCACTGCAAAATAGTCGTGAATCAGTTTCCAGAACTGATCAGCGCCGGATCGAGGAAGCAGAATTTTAGTTCCATTTGGTTTTGCAACAGACATGGTGTTCTCCATTAACCAGTTGAATGCGCGATCGAAATCGCGACGAATAAATGAACCAATCACACAACGGATCGAATTGTCAGTAAGAGGCGATGATTCCATAGGGAACCAAAAGATCTCGCGACACTTGCTCAACAGATTCCTGCAGCGTTGCGCACTTCGTTGTTGAATTCAGAAGCCGCTTGTCACTTGAGAAATACGCAGCACGTCTCGAATCCTTTCAGAACTTTTCTGAATTAATCCGGAGTTTGTTCATCAACCAGAAGAAGAACCTGCTAATCAAGGGGGCAGACACTTTCATCGCAAGAGGTTCAACGCCACAATGTGGAGGAATTGAATGAGTGTGAATTGAATCAGAGAGACCAGGCCATCGATCTCAGGCAGTGATCTCATCCAGCCTTGATTCAACCAATCCTTGATGATCCCACCGATGACAGCAGCGAATCTTCCACATCAGTTTTCAGAGCAGTGGACTCGACGAGAAATCGAAGAGCATCAACTGACTCGTTTCAATTCAATGCTGCAGGAGATTGGAACCAGAAATCCGTTCTGGATGCAGCGTCTGCCAGCAGAGTTCAAAGAGAGACCTCTGCAGCATCTGGGTGAGCTCTCTCAATTCCCATTTCTCACCAAGCAGGAGTTCGTCGCTGACCAACTCCAGTCCCCTCCATTTGGGACGAACCTGACATATTCTCCGTTCAGCTTCAGTCGTTTGCACCAGACGTCCGGGACGACAGGAAATCCTCTTCGCTGGCTGGATACGCCTGAAAGCTGGAAGTCGTTACTTGAGATCTGGGCTCAAATCTATCGACTCGTGGGAATCCGACCGGATGATGTGTTTGCATTCCCTTTTTCGTTCGGACCATTCCTTGGCTTTTGGGCCGCCTTCGAAGGGGCTCAGCATCTCGGGAACTTGTCTTTGACGATGGGAGGGATGGGAAGCGAAGCCAGAATTCGAATGATTCTGGATTTGAATGCGACCATCATTTGTTGCACTCCATCTTATGCTTTACGGCTTGCCGATGTCGCGGAAGAAATGGGAATCTCGCTTCATGATTCAGCCGTGAGAATGCTGATTCTTGCCGGGGAACCTGGGGCGGCAATTCCCGCGTTGAGAGAGCGGATTGAAACCAGTTGGGGGGCCAGAGTCATTGATCATTGGGGAATGACCGATATCGGCTCACTTGGCACCGAAGCGTTCGACACTCCGGGAGAGTTAATCATTCTGGAGTCGGACTGCATTGCCGAAATTGTGGAGAAGGATGGAACTGCTCCGGTTGCTGCAGGGGAGGTGGGCGAGCTGGTGATCACCAACCTGTGGCGTTGGGGACAACCGGTGATTCGGTATCGAACCGGTGATCTGGTCCGTGCCTGCACGACTCCTTGTTCTCAAGGACGAAGTCAGCTGCGTCTTGAAGGCGGGATTCTCAGCCGAACCGACGATATGGTGACAATTCGGGGAAACAATGTCTTTCCCACAAGTGTCGACGCTGTGATTCGAGAGTTTACCGAGATTGTCGAATACCGGATTACCGTCGTGACTCGTCGCTCGATGCCGCATCTCATTATTGAAATTGAACCGGTTCCATCTGCACTCCAATCCGCCGCCGCGTTGATTGGTCGACTGGAACGGACCATTAAAGACCGATTGAACTTTCAGGCAGAAGTGATTCAAGCCGCTTCACTCCCCCGATTTGAGATGAAAGGGAGGCGCTTCTTTCGGCAGGATCGTACTTGAGGTTTGATCTCAACTCAGACTCGCCCAAGTTCGTTCAATCGGTAATCTTCAATGTCTCGAAGCGGAATTTCGTTCCTTCATGATTGATGGGATCGTCTTTTGACTTCTCGCCCCTTACAATTCCTGTTTGAGTAGAGAAGAGGCAGAAACTCGGCGTTCTTAACGCAGGTTCTGTTGTTCACCTGCTTGTGTTGTAAGTCACAAGCCGTCTTCGACTTTGATCACATTTCGAGTTCACGTTTGCGAAATTTCTGATGCAAATTGTCCCTTATCCTCACCCTGCACTCTCGTTTCGCTCTGTTGACGTAAAACAAATCGACGCAACGCTACGTAAGACCGTTGGCCAGATGTTTGATTTGATGTACGAAGCACAGGGGATTGGACTCGCTGCGAATCAGATTGGTTTGCCATTTCGCTTTTTTGTGGTCAACCTTGCCGCACGCCCTGATGAAAAAGACGAAGAGATTGTCTTTTTGAACCCCGTGATTTCCCGAAAACGGGGGCATGACGTGGGCGAGGAAGGCTGTCTGAGTTTGCCCGGCCTGTATGGCGATGTCCGTCGTTCGTTCGAACTTGTGGTTGAAGCGTTTGACCTCTCTGGCAACGCATTTCGCATGGATGTCGATGATTTGGCCGCTCGTGTTGTCCAGCACGAGAACGACCATCTCGATGGCATTCTGTTTTTCGAACGGATGCGGGAAGAAGGCACCAGTTCCAAGATCGATCTGAAGATCCCGAAATTTGTGGACGCGTATCTTCAGGCTCAAAAAGCTGGCGAAATCCCACGTGACGACGAGATTCGGAAAGATCTGGAGCGGATGGCCAAAGCCGGTGCTGTTCCAGAAGAATTCCTGAACCGAGCCCCATTGCCATTGCCAACCGTCGACCTTCGATCATAGAGCGACGGTTCGATCTTTGTGCGGCCTCCCAAAACCTTCTCTGGTAATGCCGGAGAAGGTTTCCGTTTGTTAGCCCATGTTTTCGACGGGAGATAAGCTGAATCCCGTGTTCCAGAGACGTTGCCTGATTTCTGGAAATGCTCTGAGAGGGACGTTCCAACTTTCAGGTGAGTTTGCGCCAGGAAAAGAGATTCCAGATGATGCCAAACAGAGCCCCAATTCCCATTCCAATCAGATGGGCCTCTGAACTCACGTTCTCAACGGAATGATCGAAGTAAGTCTGCATCACAATGATTGCCAGCAGAGTGATGAACGTATTTGCCAGAGGTTTGCTCCAGTCGCGAATCAGCATGAGCCCTGTCTGAACGACGAGACCTCCGATCAGCCCAAGGACTCCGCCGGATGCTCCCAGAAGCACCGTGATTCCTCCTGGGATGGTGTCCGCCATGAAATAGGGCGTGAGATACAGGGCTCCGATCGCGGCTGTCAGATAGGTGATTGTGAATCGCCAAGGCCCCCACAACCGCTCCAGATGCCGCCCCAACGCATAGAGTCCAAGCGCATTCAGAGCGAAGTGAATCGGGCCGAAGTGCAGAAACGCGGCAGTAATCGGACGCCACCAGTCTCCCTGATTGAACTCAACTGGGATCAGCATCGCTCCCATGCTGACGAGATTGTCGAAGTCTTCTGTTCCGCCAGGGATCTCGGCAATGAAAACGATGGCGAGGATAACCAGAATCGTTTTCGTCGCCCACAGCGGGGATTGTGTTGTCGTGCGACGACGTGTCTGTAACGCCCATTGGAAGTTCTTCAGAACATACAACACACGTTCCGACTGAAGGTCAAGCGGAATGTCCTGCAGTGTCGGGATGGGATTCGTGAGTCGCCTCTGAATCGCATCCTTCAGAACATGGTCCTCCGACGCCAGCAATAGGTTGAACTGCTCATGCGCACGTTCAGGATTTCCTGCAACCTGATATGCGGTTCCGGACCAGTATTCCAGCATCCCGGCAGGAGTTCCTTGGCCCATCTGATTCACAAAGGCGGAGACGAGGATTGGATCGCCGCAGTATCCGGCAATTCTGGCATTCAGTCTCGCGAAGTCAGAGGGAGCGAAGTTTTCGGCCTGAGAAAGAATCAGACGCTGATATTCCTGCAGCATCTCATTTCGACGACCGGTCTCGCCGAGAGCCTGTAAATAACCTTCCAGGACGAGAAAATCGCTTTCCGGTTTGATTGTCACTGAGCCCAGCTTGAACTGGTCCAGCAACTCTTGCCATTTGCCGGTATGTCTCGCCCATGTGACCAGCGCTAACTGTCCAAGCTGGTGGGTGTGTCGCCGCAGTTCATCGAGAGTCTGAACGGCCTGTTCTCGGTTTTCGGAGTCCAGTTCCCTGATGGCTTTCATGAGTCGTGGGAGCTGTCGCTGGCCGTTGAAGGGGTGAATCCAGCTCAGTAGCACAGACAGGCCATAGGCGATTTGAAACCGCTTAGGGGATTGCTGCAGTTTGATAATCAGCGAACTGAGAACGCCAGGCAGAACTGTCAGAACCACCCAGAAAATGCCCGCGACATACCCCGCCGACTCGTAACTGAATCGGGCAAGAATCGCCAGTAGAATCAAGAGACCGATGTTCACATAGACGAGTGGTCTTGCGGCCTGATTTCCAGACGACTGCAGCAGAAAAAGGCCGCAACTGGCCGCAACCGTCCAGATCAGAATCAGATTCAGGTCCATGTTCCACTCAGTAACAATGCACGTCCTCTCCGTTGGACGCGGTCGAAAATATGATTATAGAGCGGTCACCTTGAAGATGTCGCCTGTCTGAGACGACGATCGGCAAACAGAACCTTCTGTCGCACTGTCGCAAAAATCTGTGGAGCGAAAATGAAGAAACCCTCGTGCGGCGGTGATGCGACACGAGGGTTCTGAAAAAGTCTTAACCGCGAAGAACTTTATCAATCGTTTCTCTCAGGACCTGACCAGAATGACGGAGTGCTGTCAGTTCTTTCGGCCACAGGTCAACTTCAATATGCGACAACGCACCTTTGCGCCCAACGACGGTCGGGACGCTGATAGACACGTCGTTCAGGCCATATGCGCCACTCTGAAGTGAAGAAACAGGCAGAACGCGGCGACGATCGAGGGCGATGGAGTGGATCACGTCAGCGATCGATACACCCACAGCAAAGCCAGCGCCGCCCTTCTTCTTGATCACTTCTGCACCCGACCCGCGAGTCCGCTTTTCAACTTCAGCGATCAGGGCAGGCGTGACACCGGGATACTTTTCTAATGGCAGACCTGCAATCTGGGCGTTTGACCAGGCAGGAACCATGCTGTCCCCGTGTTCGCCATAAATGGTCACCTGCACCTGACTTGGTGTTGCGTTGATACGCTGGGCGAGCAGGCTGCGAAGACGCGTCGTATCGAGGACGGTTCCCAGCCCGATGATCTGCTGAGCTGGAAGGTCCAGTTCCTGAGCAGCGAGGTAGGTCAAAACGTCAACCGGGTTCGAAACGACGAACAGAATGGCGTCTTTCTTATAGCCGACTCGTTTCAGGTCACCGAGCAGGCTACGGAACAGAGCGACGTTGCGATTGATCAGATCAAGTCGGCTTTCGTCCGGTTTGCGGCGGAGTCCGGCGGTGATGCAGACGATATCGGCGTCTTTAGACAGTTCTGGTCCACCGGCCACGATGTTTTGATCGGAAGTCAGCGAAGCGCCATGCAAAAGGTCCAGTGCCTGTCCTTCAACCAGATCCTGATTAACGTCGACCAAGGCAATTTCACGGACGATGCCGCCAAACTGCAGTGCCGAAGCGGCACATGACCCAACCAGACCGCCCCCACCGATAATCGAAACCTTCATGATGCCTGTCCTGTGATCAAACGGTGACCCGTTGTCCGAGTGCTCCACACCTGCTGCGTCACGGGAATTCCCAACGCTCGCAGCCCAGATTGTCTGCCTTTTGTGAATTACTGATTCGGCATGATAGGATTTGTCGGTAAATTTCGACAGCTCAGCGAGGTCTCAACTCAGAGGACTGTCTGCCGCTTCTCCATCTGGCCTTTGCAAATATCGACCAAGTCGGCAGTGAACAGCATCATCGTTGAAGGGAGTCGCGGACAACCGGAAAAGCATCCCATGCCGATGTGTTACTGGTCGCACAATCGCCCGAGACTGGCGCCTCCATCTTTGACGGTTGAATCAAAAACGCGGGTCGCGGCGATGCCCGAAATTTAGAACGATCTGCGCGGTTCTGGAGATTGAGGTCCCCACAGCATCGCCCCACAG
>JBEBTF010000099.1:0-14658 GCA_040393865.1 Planctomicrobium piriforme
AGTTCAAGACTTCAGATCGCACCAGAGCCACTTCAGGGGCACGCGTTTCCAATTATCCGATTCTAGTGAGACCAGAAACGAGATTCATGACTCCCAACGACGCTATCAAGCTGTCACTCGATGCCAGCTCCATGGTCTGTATGATGTATCTGGAGGATCTCACCGACGAAGAGATGATGGTTCGGCCAGAAAAGGGAACCAACCACATTAACTGGCAGGTGGGACATCTTGTGGTTGAGGAAAACCACATGATGAACGCGATTCGTCCAGGCTCCATGCCAGAACTGCCTGCAGGGATGGCGGAGAAGTACACAAAAGAAGCGGCAAAAAGCGACAATCCTGCTGACTTCTGTACAAAGGCCGAGTTGCTTGCTGCAGCCAAAGTTCAACGCGAGCGAACATTGGAACTTCTGGCAGCAGAAGACCCTGCCAATTTTCCAAATGAAACCGGTGTTCCCTATGCCCCGACCGTAGGATCAATGTACTCCATGCAAGGATCGCACTGGTTGATGCACGCCGGCCAATGGGTCATCGTTCGACGCAAGGTCGGCCGCGCCCCATTGTTTTAAACGGATTCCGTATCTCATATGGCCATGCAGCAGCCTTATGGATCGGCAAACAGCAGACCTGTGACAGAATCAATCGATTTGTGTCACAGGTCATCAATGCACTTTTAAATCTGTTCGTCACGTGAACTGGATCTCTGATTACAAACTGGAAGACGGCACTCTGGTGCGGTTTCGTCATGTCACTCCGGCTGATGCGGAGATGATTGCGGACTCGATCCGTACGGCCTCACCAGAGACGCTGCTCCATCGTTTCTTCTCCCCAGTCACTTCCGTTCCGATTCCAGTTCTGAAGCAACTGCTCGACATTAACAGTGAGTCTGATCTTTGTTTTCTGGGTCAGATCGAAGTCAACGCTGAAACCAGAGCAATCTGTGGCGCAAGATACGTTCGCAAGAACGATACGACGATCGCAGAAATTGCAATCACCGTTCACGACGACTTCCAACATCAGGGGCTTGGAAACTATCTCATCCACAAGCTCGCTGAATTGGCAATCCGTCAGGGAATTGAACAGTTTGAAGCGATTGTCATGTCAACGAACTTCGACATGCTGCGACTGATTCAATCTGCCTCTCCGCATCACAAAAGGTTCTATCTTGGGGACACCGTCCGGTTGCTCATTCCCCTGAAAGATCTGGTCACTCCTCAGACACCTCCACAGCAGAACCTGAGTTGAGAGAGAAGAACCGACGCAACACAGCTTGTCTCGAGCACTTCCAGAAATCATGAGGCGAATCTGGCACGCGGGCTTCAATGTTTCTCTGATTGAGAACGCTACTGCGCGGCCACCTGATAGACCGATACGGTCTAACGGCGAATACGACCTGTGATGTAAACGTTGTCTCCCAGCACTTCAATCGTGGGGTGCAGTAGCGAACTCGTCTCTGGCATCGCCTCACCTCCGACGCCTCCTACTGGAGTCAGCGCATCTTCTCCCCCGATGATTTTGGGAGCCACAAAACAGTGAACTTCGTCGATGAGGCCGGCATCCTGAAACGCTCCCAGCACATGGTGACCGCCTTCAACAAAGAGGTTCGTCATGCGCCGACGACCGAACTCCTGCAGCAGTTGAACGAGATCAAAACGCCGTCCATCTGTCAGTAACGGACAAACAAAAACGTCGGCACCCGTTTTCCGCAGCGCGCCGAGTTGCTGCTTCGCCGCCAAATCAGAAACGACAATCAGCACCGGACCGTCAGCCTGCGTCTGCAGGAGTTGCGAGTTCAGCGGAGTTCGACCATGAGGATCGAGCACAATCCGCACTGGTTGACGTGGCCCCACAGGGCGCGCCGTTAACAACGGGTCGTCTGTCACAACGGTTCCAACGCCCACGAGAATCCCATCCATTCGTCCCCGTAACTGGTGCACCCGTTCGCGAGATCGTGTATTCGTAATCCACTTCGACGAACCGGTGCGAGAGGCAATTTTTCCGTCTAATGTCATTGCCCATTTCGTATGCACAAATGGACGCCCCTGAGTCATCAGCATCGTGAACGGAGCAAGCAGCGCCTGCCCTTCTTCGTGACAGACTCCGACATCAACCGCGATTCCGGCCTGCTTCAGCCGTTCAAACCCAGCTCCTTGATTGTGCCCTGCAGGATCACCAACTGCACACACAACACGACGAATCCCGGCCTGAATCACAGCATCGGCACAAGGCGGTGTTTTCCCATGATGAGCGCACGGCTCCAGCGTGACAAAGATCGTCGCCCCGCGAGCCAAGTCCCCTGCCTGACGCAGTGCCATCACTTCAGCGTGAGGTCCCCCGTAGCGTTCATGATAGCCTTCCCCCAGCAGATTGAGCTCGGAATCGACGATCACCGCTCCAACACAAGGATTCGGCTCGACAAATCCGGCCCCGAGTCTGGCAAGTTCGAGTGCGCGTTGCATGACTGCGATTTCGTCCGCGAACTTCATGATTGCTTCTCGTCACTTAGCAGGTCAGAAAACTCACTCTGAAGAAAAACAGCCGGACTCCGATCAACGGATTCCGGCTGCAACGATCAACCATCAGACAGACACACTCAACGAGTTGAAGATGCCGGTCTGTCAAACGTCAGATTAATCCGGCAACCAGAGTTTCTTTTCCGCACTGGATGTCTGCTCACTCTCTGCCGTCCAGACAGATCCGCCTGCTCCTGGAGTGACAATCGCCGATTGCCATGGTGCTTCAATTCCAAGAGCCCGTACGAATTCATCCAGTCGAGCACGGACTGCTGGCAATTTCGCCCCATACTGATTCCAGACTTCCAGCAAGACCTTCTTGAATTCTGGATCTTCAGTATCACGAGCACGCAGAGACACTTCTCGCATCTTCCACATCAGCAATGTTTCGAACACATTGCCATTTGCCTTGGAGAACTGGAAGCCGCGATCCAGCCACTCGAAGGCTTCCTGATCCCGCAAGGATCGGCTGCACAGGTCCGCCAGCGTGACATACGCTTGCTCTGCTTCCTGCGGCTTCTTCTCGACGAGCTGTGGTCGGCTGGTGACAAACTCAGAGAGCAGACGATGTCCCAATCCGCAGTGTTTCACAACGATTGCCCGTTGCAGAACGCGGTCGAAGATTTCATCGGACAACTCAGCCGTTTGAAGCCGCAGCAAACGAGAAACCGAGAACGTATTCAGGTCGTGCTCTTCAGACAGGCTGATCGGGGAGTCAGAAGTGATCCCCAGTTGCTCACGCAATGGAGCCTGATTCAGCATGACACTGCGACGATCCATAAAGGAATCGAAGACGCGCAATGCTGCTGCGAGTTCCACTTTCAGTGAGCTGTCGTTTCCAGCTTCAGCCGGAGACTTTCCACCGAGAGCGACTAACGGAGTCTTCAACCAGATCTGCGGAACAGTTTCGTCGATGAACTGTTTTCGCAATCGATTGCGGACGCGTGACGTTGCCTGAGGAGGGAAGAATGCCGCTTCAGACAGTGCCATTTCTTCTTTAGGGAACGTCTGAAGAATGCTGTCTGGCAATGGCTTGCCATCATCCTGCAACAATGGCTTCACCAGGTCACCGGATGCCGCTGCAAAGATTCGAGCAGACTCAGTCATCTGCTCGCCTTCCAGCGCACTCAGCTGAGCCTCTTGTCGGTCACTTCCGTTTGCTGAATCGTACAGCATCAGCTGGCCGATCGAACGCGGAATTGTTTCCAGCTTTGCGTTTGCCAACTCATCGGCAGTCGGCACAGCGCGGTCGAGAATGTTGTAGGCGGCGACAACACCATCGATCGGAGTATTCTCCTGCAGCGGCATGCGGCACAGGCGATCTTCGTTGTCCAGTCGGGTCAACAGCCGTGAAAGCGACTCGACTTCGAACATCCGTGACAACACCGGAATGTTATTCTCGGATTCCTGACGCTGCAGCAATTGAGCGATCGTCTCAACGTCGACGGCCTTCTCAAAATCCTGATACAGCTTGGCAGCCTGATGCAATGCAGTCGCCGCGCGCGGGATATCTCCATCCCATGCCCGCATCAGACCGATTGTGTGATACAGTTCGGCCGATTGAGGATCACGCTGAACAATCTGATCCAGCAGGTCGGCCGCCTCTGAGAAGCACGCATGCACATAGAGACGCTGCGCCTTCTTCACCTGAGGAGCGAGCTCTTCAGATGGGTTGTATTGCGGCAGAGGATGTGCACCGCGGAGAGGATACGGCACCGAGGTATCAGAATCGAATTCCAGCATCGCCAGCAATGTCTGCTGACGTTCCTGTTCACTTTCCAGACGCAGGACAACGGCCATGTGCTGGCGCGCTGCCATGTCTTTCCCGTTTGCCAGGAAGTAATCGACGAGACGGCTGGCAAGAACCGCGACAACGCGTGGTTCGGCAGTCATGCTCTTCAAGAAGGCGCGATGGATCACCTTCTTGCACTGATCGATTGGTTCCAGTTCCGTCATGGCCAGCGCAAGCAGCGCGTTCGACAACGGATTCTCTGGCGACTGTCGCAGGTAAGCAACCAGACTGTCTCTGGCTTCTTCGTTCCGGTGATCAGCGATCAGAGAAATACCTCGCTGATTGATCAGCCAGGCGTTATCGCTGTGTTCTTTCAACAATTTCTCGATGAGCTGCAACGCCATCCGAGGCTGATTGTTTTCCTGCAGCTTTTCGATCTTTGCCATCTCCGGCATGATTGCCTGACAGCAGAACTTCACTTTTTTACCGCTGCCGCAAGGACAAAGCGCGTACGAATCCATAACCCGTCTCTCCTGGAAGTTCCCGCCGATGATGTTCCCGATGTGCACTCGTGAACGATGTGTATTTCTGCCTGATGCCAGCGGAACCTGATGTGTGGACGACCAGCACTGACTAACGAATCTGACTTTGATTCAACATTCGTAGTCCCGCATTATTCCATTGAAACGGTTCGCCTGCCTGAACTGGCGGAGGATCTCATTAAGGATGACCCGAGTTACCAGAACCCGAACGCCCTCTCTCTGGATCAGAATTCAGGCGACACCACTTCATACGGATGCCGGTACGATCTGAAATGTTTTATACCTGACCACTTTAGACGATTTGGCGAAACTTGCACAGCGTCATTCAGGCCCCCTTCCCCCACCGCAAGACGCACAATTCGGATGCCCTGTCAGGCCACAAAATTAGACCTTCAAAAACAAGAACCCCCGTCAAAACAGAAAAATAACTCTTTCACCAGAAAACACTTAAAACAAACACCACCCGTAAAAAGAGGCACCCAGCACCAAAGTTTTCATTGACGTAAACCCTCAATGTTTGCAGCAGTCCAATAGGTCTGACGGGTCTGAGATCACGCAATGTCTGTGAAATTCAGTTAAAGTCTTTCCATTAAACGAACTACGTCATATTCGAAATCCATTCCTGGGGCAGGTTTCCAGCAGATTTGATTTGGCGTATAGTTGGGAGCATTGCGTCTTCGTCAGGGCCGGTTTCGTTTGCGAATGCCGCCTGAAGGATCTACGCCCCACCGCAGAACGCCGTCCACGTTTTGCGGCCGTGTTACTCCAGATGCACAGATGCAGTTTGGCGAGAGTATGGACACCAGAAGGAGATGGGCATGCCGCGGCAATGGAGGTTCGCATTACACGACAGGGCGGTTGTGGCCAGACTCGTACGCGAGATGAAATGCTCTCCCCTGCTGGCTCAGGTACTTGCCTCGCGAGGAATTGATAACGGCGCGCATGGTGAACAATTTCTGGCCGCCCGACTTTCGGATCTGATCCCGCCAGATGAACTCCCTGGCGCCGCAGAAGCAGCGGACAGGATCGTTGCTGCATTTCGTGCTGGTCGCCGCATCACGATTTATGGCGATTACGACGTCGATGGGGTCACTGCAACCAGCCTTCTCTGGCACTGCCTGAAACTCGTCGGAGCGAATGTCGATTACTATATCCCCAGCCGACTCGAGGAAGGCTACGGGCTGAATCTCGACGCCATTCGCACACTGCACTCAGAAGACCCGAACCGGCTGATCGTCACCGTCGACTGTGGAATCTGCAGTCTGGAAGAAGCCGCTCTCGCCAAATCACTTGGGCTTGAGTTAATCATCACCGACCATCACACACTCGACAGCACACTTCCTGACTCCGCTGTGAATGTGCATCCCCGACTGCCGGGAAGTTCTTATGCGTTCCCGGAGCTGTGTGGAGCGGGAGTGGCCTTCAAACTCGCCTGGGCTGTCTGCATGCGACTGGGTGACGGCACCAAAGCCTCTCCACGGATGAGAGACTATCTGAAATCTGCTGTCGGCCTTGCTGCAATGGGAACGATTGCCGACGTAGTTCCATTGAAAGGCGAAAACCGCATCATCGTCCGTTACGGGTTGTTATCGCTTGTCGAAAACTCCCTGCCCGGTCTGGAAATGCTGCGTAAAGTTGCTGGCTACGACAAGAATCCATCACTCTCAGCCGAAGACATTGCATTCGGAATCGCTCCACGAATCAACGCCGCTGGTCGACTCGGGCAAGCGCGGCTCGCAGTCGAGTTGCTCACGACTGATAATCGACAACGTGCAGCGCAACTGGCTGACTATCTGGATCAGCTCAACAAGAATCGACAAACGGTTGAGCGAAAGATGTTTCGTGAAGCTAAAGAAATCATCGAAGAGAACCCGGAATGGGAACAACACCCAACACTTGTTGTTGCCAGTGACGAGTTTCACCCCGGCGTCATGGGAATCGTCGCAAGCCGACTTGTTGAGCGGTTCCAAAAGCCCACCATTGTCATTGCATCCAATCGCGAAACTGGACTGGGGCAAGGGTCAGGCCGGACGTGTGGCGACTTCAATCTGCATTCGCATCTCTCTGAATGCACCGAGTATCTGGAACGGTTTGGCGGGCACAAAGCCGCGATCGGGTTGCGTATCGCACTCGACCGAATCGATGAATTCCGCGAGGCCTTCGCGAGTGTCGCAGCCACCCAATTGGGCGAAGGGGAGAGCGATGCCCCGGAAATTCAGATTGATGCGGAAGTTTCGCTGCACGACCTGACCACGCCCGCTGTGCGCGAACTCGATACGCTCGGGCCATTCGGAGCACAACATCGACGCCCGATCTTCAGTGTCGCCCATGTCCAGCTTGCTGAACCACCCGGCACGATGGGCGGGGGAGATCGTCATCTGGCAATGAAAGTCAGACAAGGCGAAAAGGTGTTTCGTTGTGTCGCGTTCGGCAAAGGAGAATGGGCAGCAGAATTGGCGAAAGTCTCTGGCCCGTTATCACTCTGTTTCTCCGCGAGCATCAATGCATTTCGCGGGTACGAAAACGTTGAACTGCAACTCCACGACTGGCGACCAGCAGATTCAGCTGCCGGAAACACAACCATGTCGAGTGCTGTGTAAGTGGGAGAGAAAACATGAGAAGAGGACATGGCAAATCCTGCTTCTCATGATGCTGCATAGATCACCTTGCGAAATAATTTCCACGCTTCCGCCACGCGGCGAGTTGCGTTTCATCAATCGAAACGGCCGCTGCGCGGGCACTCGGTAGAGCAAACAGCCCTAGCCAAGGCTATTTTTTCTCAGTGGAAGCGGTGTTCTTCACAGGCATGGAAATCACGACCCCGGCAAACCGGTCTTCCAGACTCTTGCGGTCCGGGACATGACACTTCAGGCACTGAGACGAAAGACGGATCATTCCCATGTATCGATAGGTTCCGTCTTCAACAGCTTCGTATTCAACTTTGCCAGCAGCGATCGCTTTGGCCGCCGTCTTTTCAAACTCGTCCTCAGGCTTGTTGTCGACACTCATCGCTTTTGCATTGACGACGATCCATCGCATCTTCACCTGATGTGTCCGCTCCATCTCACTGAAGACATCTTCCAGAGAACGCGATGGAATCCGGAACGACTTTTCTTCATCGAAAAAGTCCCGGTGCATCACCTGCAACGAGCCGTGAACAACCTCATGCAGTAACTTTGCTCTTCCGCGGGCTTCTTCGACCGTGCCGGGCAGCGAAGCACCTGCCACAGCAGTATCTGATGACTGACGTTCTTCCGCATGTAACGGCCGAGATGTCAGACTTCCAGAGGACAAAACCGCGAGCAGCAAAGCAGACTGCAACACGACTGAAAACGTGTCTTTTACAGCGAACATGGTCCGCCCTTTCAATTCAAATCCGGCGCAGAAAAGAACGAAAAGGCTGCCTCTTCGCGAGTATGAATTTCACACACGCACACACCAGTGGACAGGCCAACAGACCTGCTGAGTGACCGATTTCCCTGCGTTACAGAGGAGTCAAATCACAACGAGACCACTGCTTCCCCCTCCCCCCAATGCATACGACTACTGCGGCAGCCGACAGCAGTGTGGGTTGCATGGAGGAGCCCCCATTGGAGGGCAGCTACCTCCCATGACCGGCAGCGATCGTGCCCCGCCAGCAACATGACCGGCAGGAGCACTCATCATTTTCTCAAGGCGTTCGCTCTGACACTGTTCACAAACGGGAGTCTGTCCTCCACGAACAAAGACTTCCGAAATTGCTCCACAATCTTCACAGCGAAAATCAAAAACTGGCATAACTGCTCACGCAACTCAAAACGGAAAACTGACGCTGAAGGCATCCCCAGAAAGCGGCCTATTCACCGTCTTTCTTGGTGCCGATTGCGTACAGGGTCGACTTATTGGCAATGAACAACACGTTATTCGCAACGACAGGAGTGCTGTAGACTGAGTTCCCGCACGATACTTCGCCAACCTGCTCCATCTCCGAAGAGAGCTTGAAAATCGCAACGTCACCATCTTCATCGCCGATGTAGACATGGTCTTCAACAATCAATGGCGATCCCCAGGCAGCCGCGAACATATCGTAGTTCCAGTGCGACTTTCCGGTCTTGGCATCCAGGCAGTGGAAGATCCCGGAGAAGTCAGCGATGAACAACAGATCGTTCTTGATCGCCACGGTCCCACAGGTTCGATGCATTTCTTCTTCGAAATCAATCTCACCATTCTTGTTGGTATCGTCTCCGGTATAGTGCCAGACGACCGCTGAGTTCGGATTCGGAATCGCCTTTTCACCCTGATCAGGGAAGATCGCTTGCAGGCGACGCGAGCCGTCCCCTTTATCAACAACCTCTTTACCGGTTGCATCTACCGCCAGTGTTGGGCTCACGTCCCCGCGTTTATTCGGGTCGACACACCACAGATGTCCGTTTCCTTCCCCGTGTTCCGGGTCTTCACCGACACCGATGTAGATGTTCCCGTTATAAATCACAGGTGTCCCGATCAGGTGATTCCGCTCACTGCGACCGCTGACAGAATACTTCGACTCTTTCGGATTACAGTCAAACTTCCACAGCAGCTTGCTGTTCCCTGCACCGTCACCGGCTGGATCGAAGGAATACATCCATCCATCACCAGCACCGAAAATCACCTGAGCCTGACCATTGAAAACACCATAAGCAGGTGATGACCACTGACCGTGAAGAATGTTCAGCCCTGGAGATTTATCACTCCACAGAACTTCTCCTGTGTTGCGATTGATCGCAAAAAAGCTGGCGGCATTCGGAGCAGGAATATTGGTGTGAGACTCATCCACACCATTCGAGGTATTCACGAAGAGAACATCACCAGCACATGTGAGAGAGCAGTTACACATGTTGTGCTGAGATACTCCCAGCGCCCCCATCATGTCATACTTCCAGATGATATCGGCTTCGTTTTTATTCTCGTTGTCCTCAGCCTTATAAGGTCCGTCGTTCTCGCCGTCGTGGAAACCTTCGGCATCCAGACAGACAACTTCCCCGCGACTGGTCACGTACCAGACTTTGTCACCTTCAGCATAAACTGATGAGCAAATCCCTTGATCCGGCCAGTCGTGAACCCGTCCGGTAGGGAGCTTCGGGTTTGAATGCTGCCACAGGAACTTGCCGGTCTTCTCATCAAAACACAGCAGTGCTCCCAAGTCGATCGTTTTCGGAAACCGGCTCAGGTAAGCATTGTGATTGTTTGTTCCGACGTAGACTTTCCCATTGGCAACAACAGGGTTTCCATAGGTCTGCGACCCCAGTGGAGCCGACCAGAGAATATTCTCTCCACTGTCAACATCCCATGATGTCGGGATGTTGACGCCCTCTGGGGTGTTATTGCGATGCCCTGATCCCCCCCATTGTGGCCAGTCAAGCTTTTCGACTTTCATCTTGGCAATTTCGCCAAGGACGAATGCCGTGGGGTCAGTCGGTTCTTCCGCAAACAGACTCGTGGTTGGGGCAATCAGTGATGACAGGCAAACCGAGGTTGCAAGAAATCGGCGGATCATATCTATCCCTATCGGGCGTACGCCCTTCCCGATGCCCGGTACACAACGCTTTATTCGAGACGTTCTGTTCTGCCGGACATAAAAATTTTGAAGTTCTCTGAAGAGCAATCGCCCTTCGCTTCTTTGATTAACGGCATCTGCGGGAGATCAGCGACCTCCCTGCAGAGACCGAGAAATTCATTGAGATTTGAAACCAATCGACATCGACCGTAAGCCAAACAGGCCGGAAATTATTCGGCGTTGCGAGTCACTGTCAGGTTGTCATAGAAGAACTCGCCGTCTTTGGTGTTTCCAAACAGGCCAGGACTTCCAATCAGGTTCGGAGCAATATCTGTCGCTTCGACATTCCACGCCTCTGGTTCCGCTTCTCCACGAACCCAGATCTTGCCTTGCACGAGCGCCTTGCCGTCTTTGACCGATGTTTTCAGCTTCATCGTGTACCAGACTTCAGGCTTCCACTCGAAAGGAACCGATGCCGAGAAGCGATTGAGTTGCGGCGTCCATGTTCGAACCTGAACCTGTTGCGATGCTCCCATCAGATCGAAGGTGTAACGTTGACCGACCAACCCGGCGTCTGGAAGTTTTCCAAGTCGGGAGAAGCTGAGCACGTCGGACTGCACCGTGTAATTTGACAGATCCGTTGGCCCCATCCATCCCTGACTTCGGGTTCCCTTTGGAATGGTTGTGACCTTACAGATCACCCCGTTGCCATCGATCTTCCGTTCGCCGCGTTCAATGGAAAGCTTCGCTTCAGGAACCGTTTCGTCCCCGTTTCCGGTCTTTCGGTCCCATGTCGACCAAGTGAAACCGGAAATCACTTTCTCATCAACCAGCTTCTGAAGACCAGCATCAAACTTCGCTTTGAATTCATCCAGTGTCTTCGGCTTGTCAGCCCCTTCAGCCAGATTCAGGAAGGTCAACAACCCTTTCATTCTTTGCTGAGGAGTTGAGTCGTCGAAGTCACGCTTTGGACCAAAGTTGGCAAACTCGGTCATGAAGTAAATATAGAGGTCAGAAGCAAACACATTCTCTGATTTCAATTTTGAAAGCAGATCCCAGTCGAGTGGAACATGGCGATAACTGCATCCCACCCAGGTCTCTGGAACTTTTCCGTCATTAAAATCAAACGACCAGTTCAAGGCAGGGATCACACGAATGCGAGCTGTTCCCTCAATCTTCCTGTGCTTGGCAGTAACAAGCACACCTTGATGCTGAGTCTGAGTTGATGGAATGGTGTACCGACCAGCGTTATCAAACTCACCTGGTCCTTGAAGTGTGAACTCCACTTCGTCCGGATGAGCATTTCTCAGATACTGACCTTTGGCGTTGTACAGACGCACCTGAAACTGCTGACGTGTTCCCGGCAACAACAACGACTCCGTCGGAACAACACTCAATTGTGCTGGACGTTCATCGAGAGCGATGTGCGTTTCCCGCTGTTCACTTGCAGCCACAGCGTCTGCTTCAACCTGTTCTGCATTTCCAACACAGTACATATGGCCTGTTGTTGGAATATAAACGCGACCACGCCAGGCAATCGGAGACCCGTAACACTCGTCCCCTCTCGGGAACCGATATTTGTGAACGAACTCGGCTCCTTTTTCGGTGGGCTTCAGGATGTAGCCACGGCCATTCACTTCGTTGATAAAGATCTTCCCATCAACATACAGCAGATTTGCCCGCATCATTGTGCCGAGAGGAATTGACTTACCGACTTCTTCGCCAGTGTCAGGATTCACGCAGTACAACTTGGCACGGTCGTCAACAAAGTACAGCCGATTCTCAATCATGATTGGAGAAGAACGACCAACTGCGTATTCCGTCTTCTTCCAGATTGTCCCGGTTTTGGTGATATCCCCTCGCTGCTTCGCATCAATACAGAGAATCGCTCCCATTTCGTTGGAGTCGAGATTCTCTTCGGAATGCCCGATGTAAACTCGGTCTCCGTGCAGCAAAGGAGTCGTGTTAATCCCGTGTGCGGACAAATTGTATGACCAGAGCTTCTTTCCGGTCCGTGGCTGGAAGCTGTGTACCGCCCCGTCTCCACCGCCGCAAATCATCTGCAGTTCGCCATCAACGATCCCGATCACAGGCGCACTGTATGTCGTGTCTTCCGGCAATGGACGAGTGCCAACGTACCAGACAACTTGACCGTTTGTTTTGTCCATCGACAGGAAGCGGTGGTTAGGCTTGGCCTGCTCTCCCCAGCCAATCACGACGGCACTGATAATCACATTGCCTTCGTGAATCAAAGGATAGTTTGTTCGTCCACCATAGGTGGTCAGGAACCCGAACTCTTCATGCAGCGAGCGTTCCCAAACAACCTCACCTGTTTTTCCATTCAGGCAGCAGAAGTATCCACAGACACTCTGAACATAAACATTCCCGGTCTCTGGATCACCAACAACGCTGGACCAGCCGATACGTTCAATGGGAACGTCCGTCAGATAAACATTAAACGCATATTCCCACAGAACTTTTCCTGTGTTGGCATCGAGACAGACGACCTTTTCTCCCGCCTTCTTGATGTCGTCTTCATGGCTGTTTGTCACCAGATACAGACGCTCATTCATGATGATTGGCGTCGAGCGACTGCCGATTGGAGTGTCCCAGAGAACGTTACTTCCGTCGCCTCCCTTGGGGTCCCACTTATCAGGGATGCCCCGCTCAGGTGAAATACCTGTGTATTGTGGGCCTACCCAGTATGGCCAGTCAGGGCCGACTGCATGAGCAGACGTTTCACAAAGGCAGAACAGCGCAGCGGAAAACAGGGTAATCAGCAGCAAGCGATTCATGCGCAAACTCAGCTGTGAGGATTGTGGATGAAATCGGGACGGCTTCCGTGCCCACAACAGGCGGGATCAATCAGCAGGACTCACATCCAATATAACTTTTACCATATTCGACGCAGAGACAACCAGCAAGTTGCTGCCCAATGTTCAAATCAGGAAAAACCAATTCAACTTTCACGCCCAAAATGAAGATGCCCTTGGAATTGTGCTTTCCAAGGGCATCGTGACTTTCAAATTCAGCTTACTTCAGCAGTTCCAGAACCTTCTGGCCCATTTCCACCGTCCCGATCGACGGTGAGCCTTTCGGGGCAATGTCCTTCGTCCGGAAGCCTTGATTGAGAACCGTGTTCACGGCTCCTTCAATTAATTTTGCTTCAGATTCCAGATTCAGAGAGTGACGCAGAAGCATTGCCGAGGCGAGAATTGTCGCCAGTGGGTTTGCAATTCCCTGTCCTGCAATGTCAGGAGCAGTTCCGTGGATCGGCTCATACAAGCCTGGCCCGCTGCTGCCGATACTGGCAGATGGAAGCATTCCCATTGACCCCGGCAGCATTGACCCTTCATCTGTCAGGATGTCCCCGAACAGATTGCTGGTCACAACAACGTCGAACGATGTTGGTCGGGAAATCAGGTGCATGGCCATCGCGTCGACAAGCACCACGTCAAATTTCACGTCCGGGAACTCTGTCTTCACAACACGTTCAGCAACGCGACGCCACAGACGGGAAACTTCCAGCACGTTTGCTTTATCAACCGAAGTCAATCGTTTTGAACGGCCTTGAGCAGCCTTTGCTGCGACCCGAACAACACGCTCAATTTCGTGTGTCGAATAGGTCATCGTGCTGAACGCGGTTTCGCTGCCGTCGTCGTTCTTCTTCAGGCCGGACTCACCGAAGTAAATCCCGCCAGTCAATTCACGAACGAACAGAATATCCGTTCCCTGAATCACTTCTCGCTTCAACGGAGATGCGTCAACCAGACAATCAATCGCTGTAATTGGGCGAAGATTTGCGAACAATCCGAGTTCCTTACGGATCTTCAGCAACCCGGCTTCTGGTCGGGTTTTGGCTGTCGGATCATCCCACTTTGGTCCGCCGACCGCACCCAGCAGAACAGCATCGGATTCACGGCAGGCATTAAAAGTCTGTTCTGGCAGTGGATCGCCGAAATCATCGATCGCGTTTCCACCGATTGGATGGGACGAAAACTCAAACTGATGCCCGCCGATCTGAGCAACACGTTCAAGCACCAACTGTGCCTGAGCGACGACTTCAGGACCAATTCCATCACCAGGCAGCAAAACGATCCGGGCGTTCACTCGATTACTTTCCCAATTCAGAGCAGTCATTCAAACGGGGGATCCACGTCGACCAACCCTGCCTGATTGCCCCAGTTAATAAATGATTTGTTTGATGCAACTATGAGACCGTAGACCGGACAGGTCTACGATATACGCTCTCGCATGTTCAAAACGCATAGAGCCAGCGTATCGGGACATTCAGAGCGACTCAAGCCTGCCCCCGGAGTTTAGACCGTATCGGTCTATCATGTGGCCGCGCAGCAG
>JBEBTF010000100.1:0-14508 GCA_040393865.1 Planctomicrobium piriforme
GGGCTCTGCCCCAGAACGACGTCTTCTTTAAGAGCCGCTTCTTTCAGAGTGAACTGCTGCCAGTTTGCCCAAGGGCTCACTGACTGAGTCTCTGCATACTTGTTGTAAAGAACAATTCCCAAACCACAAATCAACCCGGAGAGCACCATGATGCCCACCTTGGTTGAACGGGAAGTTTCTGGATTGGATTCAAACATGACCGGGCTACTCAATTGGGCGTCCCGAGCCGTTGTGCGACTCTGAGTTTTGCGGACCTTGAACGTGGATTCCAACGCACCTCGGACGGGGTCGCGACCAGTGGTTTTCGAGTGAGGATTTCCCATTTGTCCGTTTCACGAAACGCCTGTTTCACCAGGCGATCTTCCAATGAGTGAAAGGTAATAATCAAAGCTCTTCCGCCAACGCTCAGACGTTCAGGAAGCACTTGATTCAGAAACGTTTCCAACTGTTCCAGCTCGCGATTCACTGCAATGCGAAACGCTTGAAATATTCGGGTCGCAGGGTGAGATTTCCCTTTAGGAACTCCGAGCACCCGTTCAATCAATGTCTTCAGTTCAGAGGCAAGCCGGATGCCGCCACGCTGACGTTGTGCGACAATTTCCGCAGCGAGTCGGCGAGATTCGGTCTCTTCTCCATACTCACGCAGAATGAATTCCAGTTGTTCTGCATCGGCCGTTGCTAAAAGCTCCGCAACAGGCACACCGGCAGAGGTATCAAACCGCATATCAAGCGGGGCACTCGTGTCGAAACCAAAGCCTCGCTCTACATCTGCAAGCTGATCAGAAGACAGCCCCAGGTCGAGAAGAATTCGGTCGACTTTATCAATTCCTGCTTCGTCCAGAATTCGCGGAAGCTCTGCATAGCTTGCCTGCTTCAACTCAACACGCGAATCTTGAAGCACCTGTCCGGCTCGAGCCAACATCGCCGGATCACGATCAAGACCAATCAGCCGACTGGTCGGGTCCATTTTCTTCAGAATTTGCTGACTGTGCCCACCAGCTCCAACGGTACCATCAACGATCGTCAGTCCCGGCTCAAAGTTCATTTGAGCGAGAACTTCTCGAAGCATCACAGGGACGTGCACCGTCCGTGGTGACGACATAGGACTAATCCGGACTGGAGGGATTTTTATTGATCAGAATCGATCAATAATTCTTCGACGGGTGGGAAATGTGTGCACCTTGAAGGCACACCGGCAAACACAAACTGCAACTTGAGTGATTTTTAGAAGATTTTCCCGTTTCCCAAAAGATCACTTTTTGAGATACGCACTCCCCAGCAAAACACAAAGAAAAAGCCCGAGCCTCAGGACAGAGGCTCGGGCCAGAAATCAGTTGGAATTGGCAGTTGGAAGTTGAGAACGCCACCGTTCTCAAAGATTTTTCCCCGTGAGGGATCAGAGTGATCTTACAGCGACCACCCCGCACGTGGTTCCCGTTTCAGATACTTGTTTGCTTCCGGGCAACCTACTGCTTTCATGTTCTCATAGTCCCATGTCAGCTTCTTGCCGACGCGATAGGCAACGTTTCCAAGGTGGTTTGCCTCGGTCAAACGTCCACCATAGGAGAACGGGCTGCCGGTCGGCGATCCGGTGCGGCAAGCCTCTAACCACTCCTGATGATGCCCCGGCGAGTCCTGAATAAACGGAGCAGGGCGTTTGAAGTCCTTGAACTTGTCCTCTGGCAGCAACAGGTGCCGCCCGTAGTCAGAAAGCAGCATTCCGTCGTCCCCAATAAAGAGGACGCCGCTTCCCCATTGAGGAATCTTCCCGGACTTCAGAATCTCTGGGCGATGTGATCCTTGATACCAGGTCAACGTACACGCTGGCATGTTTCCGCGTGGACCATATTCATACTTCGCCGACATGGAAGCTGGTGCCAGTTCCGGATGTGGCGGAGGCCCAAACGCTTCAATTGTTTTTGGTGCATCCAGATTCAACGCCCAGAATGGCAAGTCATTCCAGTGACTCCCGAGATCAGACATGGTCCCGCTTCCGAAATCCCACCAGCGGTACCATTTCGGGCCAGGGAAGTAGACCTCATGATAAGGACGCTCCGGAGCAGGCCCCAACCAGAGATCCCATTCCAGATCTGGAGGAGGTGTCATCGCTTCGGCGGGGCGATCCGTAATGTAAACGATATCGCCGTTCTTCTTCGATTCCTCTTCCGACTGCAATCCCCAGGCACGATTCACCCAGACATGGGCTTCACGAACAGGACCAATCGCTCCGGACTGAATCAATTCCACGACACGCCGATAGTTTGGCATCCCGTGAATCTGCGTTCCCATCTGAGTTGCAACCTTCGCTTTGGCTGCCGCATCAGAAATGGCACGAGATTCATACACGTTGTGAGTTAATGGCTTTTCACAATAGACATGCTTGCCAGCCTTCAAAGCCGGCATCGTTGCGAATGCATGGGTGTGTTCGGCGGTACTGACGACCACGGCATCGACGTCATCAATTTTCGTGTAGAGTTCACGGAAATCGACATATGTTCTGGCGTCCGGATACTTCTGAGCGGCATTCTTCAGGTTGGTTCGGTTCACATCACACAAGGCAACGACGTGAACATTAGGATCACCTGCAATTGTCGCAAGATTCCCACCTCCTCGACCGCCAACTCCGATGAAGGCCACGTTCAGCTTTCCATTCGCTGAACTTGCTTTGGCCAACACTGGAGTCGCCATCAATGCGACACCGGCCCCTAACGTCGTTTGCAGAAACTCACGACGAGATGTTTGACGCAACTTCATGTTCATCCTTTCTCAGTGACACTTGAGCAATGAAGGCCGAGCAATCAAGGTCGCTGCTCAGATCCCGCAATGATTTTGGGAGTAATTGCTTTACGTGACGTTGACCGGAAATCGACTCATCCAGAAACACCAATGCTTTCGTATCTTCGTCTGAACATCCTCTAAAACTCAAGCGTCAATTCGCATTCGTCCAGCAGGCATGATTCCATACCGGCGTTCAGTGATAACAAAGGCGAGGTGACCGCAAATTGCCACCTCGCCTCCACAGACGCGTTAATGAACGCTCAAGATCACAGGATACCATTGAACATGTCTGTTACATGTTAATTTCGAATCCCTTGCGGTTTTCGCGTCCCAGGAATGAGTTTGCCTGTTGATCTCCAATGATTTCCCGTTTCACCGGGTCCCATTTCAGTTCGCGTCCGAGACGCATTGCAATGTTGGAGAGATGGCAAATTTCGAGCATCCGGTTGTGTGACCAGACATCCGAAATCGGCTGTTTACGGGACTGCATCGCTTCAATGAAGTTGGCAGTGTGGTTCTTACTCACCTTGCCGCCGTAGATTTCTTCAATCGCTCCCTCAGGCAATGGTTTCTCTTTCAGGTCTTCAACAGGTTTGCCTGCCAGCTTCCCACGATTCACGAAGAAGCGACCTTCGGTTCCTTCAAAGAGGATCCCGTTATCGCCGTGACTTGTGATGATCATTTCAACGTTGTTCGGCATGTCTGCACGAATGGTGAACTCGGTTGCAGCATTGTACTGATCATGAACAACAGGGTTCCCGTCTTTGTATTCGACAGGCAATTTGTATTCGACCGGGACCACCTTGCTTGGTCCGGTGTCGCTTGCCCCGAGCGCCCAGCAGGCAATGTCAACGTGGTGAGCGCCCCAGTCTGTCAGCTTGCCACCGGAATATTCATGCCAGTGCCGGAATGAATAATGGCAGTTGCTATACAACGGAACGCCGCCGCCGTATCCCTCACGGAGTTGCGGAAGCGCACGATATGCCACCTTCGGAGCAGGCCCCAGCCATTCATTCCAATCGAGCCCTTCCGGAACAGGCGCTTCTGGAATCACTGGAGACGGTTCCATGCCGTTGATTCCGCAGGTGACCTTCGTCACTTTGCCAATTCGTCCATGTCGAATCAGAGCAATCGCCTGCAAAAATCTCTGGTCAGATTCGGTCCGCTGCATCGTCCCGACCTGAAACACCTTGCCCGTTTCCTTAACAACCTTCTCGATCAACTTGCCTTCATCAATCGTCAAGGTCAGCGGTTTTTCACAATAGACATCTTTTCCGGCATACATCGCTTCAACGGCAATTTTTGTATGCCAGTGGTCGGGAGTTGCAATCATGACCGCATCAACATCTTTGCGGTCAAGAATCTTGCGATAGTCCTTGTACCCCTCAGGCTTCTTGCCTTGTCCCTTCTCGACCTTCTCGACAAATGTGCCAAGGATATTGGCATCGATATCGGCAATCGCAGCGAAGTCAGCAAACTGGAATGACTTGCTGGTGATCGTCCATCCCTGATTCCGCATTCCGATCGTTGCAAAGACCGGACGATCATTCGGGGACTGATATCCGAAAGCCCTGTTCGAAGATGGCAACAGAAAACCTGCTGCCCCGAATGCGGCAACACCTTGCAGGAACTGTCGTCGCGATGTCAGATGACGGCGATTCATGGAGTTGGACTTTCTACCCTAAGTACAGAATGAACACTGGCAAACAAGTGAACGCCGGAAGATGCAATCTTGTCATCACCTCCCACCGACGCCCCTGACTCTGCCAGCAAAGTTTCAAGCAGCGTCGTTGTACCAAGATAGCAGAACACATCAACACCTTGAAATACTTCTACTGATGTCCGTCTCGCAAATCCATTTCCTCGCCAAAGATGTGTTTTCTGCCAAGTTTTTAACAGCTGCAACGGCAGGAAAGCCTGAGATCCATACCCCAAAACGACTGCACCCCTTCTCCTCAAATAAATCTTTCGAGATATGAGTCCAAGACAATAATTGACGGATTGACAATTTTTGACGATCCGTCAATTATGCAGAAATGAGCACCTTAACGAGGAAACAACGCGAGATTCAGAACCGGGAGCAGATGCTTCTCGGGATCGCTCGGACGATGTTGGTCGAGCAGGGGTTCTCGCATCTGGGCCTCGATCGGCTGGCGGAAGCCACTGAATATTCGAAGGGGACGATCTACCAGCATTTTTCATCGAAAGAGGATTTGGTCGCCGCACTGGCAATTCAAAGTTGTGAGAAGCGAATCGATCTTTTTTCTCGTGCTGCGGAGTATTCCGGATCAACACGGGAACGAGCTTTTGCCCTTGTTGCTGCAGATGAACTTTTTGCTGAGCGTCACTCACACTTTTTTCGTTGTGAGTTGATCATCCATATGGCCAACCTTGATGAAAAAGCTTCACCAGAGCGCAGGGAACGTCTGCAAGCACTGGAACAGGAAATTCTGGGAATCGTGCTGAAGCCAATCACAGAAGCCGTTCAGAACCGGGATCTGGTGCTCACCGGAAACTGGACCCCAGAGAAGGTCGTCTTCGGTCTGTTCTGCTTTGCGATGGGGGGACACTTCGGACTTCAGAATTACTCCAGCATTCTGAAGCAAATTGGAGTGACCTCACGCGCTCCTCATCTTTTCGACAATGTAAACATCTTTCTCGATGGCCTGAACTGGAAGCAGCTCTCCTCCGATTTCGATTATTCAAAGACAACTAAAGTTGTGATGCAAGAGGTTCTGGCTGATGACGACAACGTCGGCAACTGAAACTGAATCAAGCGGAACTTTTTTTGGCCGGTTATGGTCCAAGAGTCAAAAAACAGCGATCGGAATTCTGATCGTTGGATTATCTATTCCTGTCATTCTCATTGCCCGAACAGGCATGGCACGGCTGGCGGCTTCTCATGAGGTCGTGATCCCGGAGCGTTCACCGGTTTCGGTTAAATCAATGAAACTGGCAGAGTCTGAAGTTGCGTCGGGAGTCCAGTTCAGTGGTGTGGTCGCAGCGCTGCGCAAAGCAGATCTCTCGTTTCGTGTAGGTGGAACCGTTCAGAGTCTGCATCAAGTGTACGGGGCAGCCGGTCAGCTTCGAGATGCTCATGAAGGGGATCAGTTTGCCGCTGGCGAAGTGATCGCCCAACTTGATACCGCCGATTATCAACGGGAACGAGATGTTGCTGCAGAGCGTCTGAGCGTATCGATGGCGAGACTGAAGCAGGCGCATGCTGATTCCGAAGAAGCCCAGTCTGCCTACGACCGAGCCCTCAAGCTCAAAGCCGGTCAGGCCGTTTCGCAGGCGTCACTGGAAGCCGCTAAAGCCCGCCAGATTTCAACGCTCGCAGCAATTGATGTCGCAGAGCGGGAGATCGCTGCATCCCGAATTCAATTAAAACAGGCAGAAGAGAATCTTGCGTACTGCACGCTGTCTGCTCCGTTTCCTGAAACGACAATTGCGACTCGATCTGTTGATACTCATCAACGTGTTTCTCCAGGTCAGGTCGTGTTCACAGTCCATGACATTTCGAGTGTCGTTGTCAGTTTTGCGGTCCAAGACTCAATGTTGTCGCAGCTCCGGTTTGGCGATGTGATCGAAGTCACCGCGACCGGTTTATCCGGCGAAAGGTTTCAGGGAGTCATTCATAAAATCGGGACGACTGCGAACGAGCAGACTCGATCCTATCCGGTTGAAGTTCGGATTGATGCCCCAGGAGCACTACGACCGGGGATGGTCGCAACAGTCAACTTTCGCAAGGCGCAGACCGCGATATTGGTCCCATTAACGGCAATCACTCCGATTGAATCGACTCGCCCGGGAGTCTTCAAAATCAAGCGGGAAGCCGACCGGACCGTCGTACAACGCATTCCCATCGAGATTCGCGGTGTCTTTGACAATCAGGCAGCAATCCAGTTGCCAGAAGGTGAGAATGCTGCACTCAAATTGGGGGATGAAATTGTCTTCACTGGCGTCCATCGTTTACGCGACGGTGAAGCCGTTCATGTGATTCAATAACAAAGCATTTGACTCCGCGACGTCACAGTCGCAGCAAGACGCTCTAACCTTATTCTCAAGACACAAATGCTTCGAAGTCAAACTGACAATCACTGACACGTGAGTTCTCGAATGTGATCGAACGTTCTACCGACGTCTGCCACTGCGCCCAACAGGACCGACAAAAGCGACAACAAGAGACGGTAGACACTGCAGAAGTACCGAAATCCCATCGCGTGACAGACCTGTCTGGTCTCAGTCCGAGCCCTTATGACTATCTCTCAGTACTTCGTTTATAAACGCCCGATCGCCTTGATTCTGCTGCTGTTCACACTGGCAGCAGGGTATGCATCATATCGTGCCATGCCACAGCGCCAGGACCCTGTGATTCAGATTCGCAGCGGTCTGGTGATGACCAGTTATCCCGGCGCTGACCCGATCGAAGTTGAGCAGGAAGTCAGTCGTCGCATCGAGAAAAAGCTCTCTGAGAATCCCGCCGTCGAGCACGTCCGGTCAACAAACAGGGAAGGGCTCTCCGCGGTCTTTGTCGATCTGTACGACACCACAAAAAATGCGGAAGCGATCTGGCAGGATCTGGATAACAAACTCGCCTCAATGACAGATCTGCCGACAATCGGCGGGGTCATGGTCAAGCCGGTCCTGGACAAGGATTTCGGTGACACTGTCGCTGTCATGCTGACGTTGACCAGCCCTCCAATCACCGATATCGAAGTCGAAGAACGCGCGAAAGAACTTGCTCTCCAGATCGAACAGCACCGGGAAAGCCGCCCAGGCACATTCCAGTCCAACCGGTACAGTTCAATCGTTGTCTTTCCAACAACGATCCAGTCCATTCTGGTCGAGCGACTGGGGCGAAAAAATCTCCAGACACTCGAAGAGAAGGGACTCGCTCAGGACGGAACTTCGATTGTCTTGCCAGGAGCGATCGTACTGGACTTCCAAGTGTCCGAAGACGCGGACATAGAAGCGATCAAAGACCATCTGCGTCCTTGGCATGATGCCCGAATGGCAATGCGGCATCCTGATGTCTGGCCAGGGATTCTGGTGCAGAACCCGACTCAGATTGAGGCGGAACTGAAAGCCAAATGCCAGGCTTCCCCAGGCGGAATCGCGCGATACAGCCACGAAGAGCTGCGTCGGTTCGCTGACATCATTCAGGACCGTCTGAGACAATCCACAAAGATCGGGAAGATCGAGCAACTGGGAGTTGTTGGTGAGCGAATTGATGTCTACTTCAGCAATCATCGCCTGACTCCATATGGAATCGACCTGACGAAACTTGCGCAACGCCTTCAGGAACGCAACAGCACGATGCCGGGCGGTGCAATTGAGCTGCCTGACCAGAATCTTGCCGTTAAACCCAGCGGGAAGTTTCTTAGTGAACGCGAAATCGGAAACGTTGTTGTCGAGGTCCGTAATGGCACGCCACTCTACATGAGCGATCTTGTCGATATCGCTCGCGGGTACGACGACTCTCCGAGAATCCTGAATTTCCGCACACACAAATTTACCGAAAGTAATCGCCCGACATCGACCGCATTTAAACTTCCGGTTGCCGACAAATCACATCAGTCAGAAGCTCCTGTCCCGGAGAACGAAGCCGTTCAACTCTGGACTCAAAGAGCGATCACGCTTGCTGTGCGTCAAAGAAAAGGGACGCAGATCGAGGATTTCAGTCAAGAACTCGACACGGCGCTTGAGTCCCTGAACGGCGTGATTCCCGACGACTTATGGATTGAACGCACGAGTGACGAACCGGAACGAGTGGGTTTCAAAATCCACGAATTCATCGAATGTCTGGCCGAAGCGATCGTCATTGTGGTCTTTGTTTCGCTGCTGTTCATGGAGTGGCGGAGTGCTCTGATCATCGCCCTGTCGATTCCAATTACCCTCGCGATGACCTTCATGATGTGCGTCGCGCTCGGGGTCGATCTCCAGCAGATTTCCATTGCCGCGTTGATCATTGCCCTGGGGCTCCTTGTGGACGATCCCGTTGTGGCCGGCGACGCCATCAACCGGGAAATGGCACATGGGGTTCCGCGAGACGTCGCCTCCTGGCTGGGGCCTCAGAAGCTCGCCCGTGCGATTTTGTACGCAACGGTGACCAACTGTGCTGCGTTCATGCCATTGCTTGTCGTCTCTGGAGCAGTCGGAGAATTTATCTGGTCTCTCCCCGTTGTCGTCGCTGCATCTCTGATTGCCAGCCGAATTGTCTCCATGACCTTCATTCCCTTCCTTGGGTATTACCTGCTGAAAGGACAACATGGAATGGAGGCGGGCCTTGCTAACGGCGAGAAAGGGTCACGATTTGCGAGAATCTACAACGGGTTCTCCGAGTTCTGCATGAATCACAAATGGGCATCACTGATCGTTTGCTTTTTGACGTTGATCGCCGGAGCCAGCCTGTTGCCGTTGATTGGAACGAATCTCTTTCCAAAGGATCTGCACTCGGCATTTACAGTGAATCTTTATCTTCCAGAAGGAACATCGATCCACGCGACTCAGCAGGAAGCAGTCGAGACCATTAAGAAGATTGATCGGATCGCCGGTGATGAAATTGAGTCTTATACCACATTCATTGGCGCTGGCGGCCCACGGTTCTGGCTATCAATTGTTCCAGAACAACCAGCAACGAACTATGCACAGATCATGGTTCACACCAGAAACAAACGGCACACGTATCAGGTTGCCGAGAAACTGAAGGTGGGTTTGCCACCTTACATGGGGGTTGCTCGCGTTCATGTTCAGCCCCTGGAATCCGGTCCTCCGATCGGCGTTCCAGTCCAGTTCCGTCTTCTTGGGTCGGATATTGCCACCATGCGACAACTGGGAGAACAGATCAAAGGCTTCATGCGTGAGATGCCTGGCACAGAGAATATCCATGACGACTGGGACCCGGAGTATTTGCGAATTCGCCTGAAGGTCGACCCCGATCGTGCCAATGTCAGCGGCGTTTCTCACGAAGACGTTGCCAGACTGATGAATGCTTCATTGTCCGGATACACAGCGACTTCAATCCGTGAAGGGGATCACTTAATTCCGATCGCCTTTCGCTTACGGCCGGAAGAACGAACTGACATCGAAACTTTACAGGCGATGAGCGTGATCGGCAGTCAAACCGGAGCTCGTGTGCCGTTGCTGCAGATCAGTTCGTTTGAACCAGAGTTGATTTCTCCCAAGATTTCCCGACGGGACAATGAACGTTGCATGACGATCAAATGCGATGTTGCAACCGGTCTCCTCTCCAGCGATGTTTACACGTTCGTCGAGAAGAAACTGGCAACGGCAACCAAAGACTGGCCACCCGGTTATCGGTTCCAGATTGGTGGCGAGAAAGAAGAGCAGGAGAAAGGGTTCGGCTCGCTCTATATCTCAATGATTGTATCGATCTTCGCGATCTATCTGGCGTTAATCCTGCAGTTCAACAGCCTCACAAAACCACTTGTGGTGTTTGCTGCAGTTCCGTTCGGGATGATTGGCGGTCTGATGGGACTGATCGTCTTTGGAGTTCCCCTGGGCTTCTTCGCTCTCCTCGGCGTCTCCTCTCTGATCGGGGTCATTATCAGTCACGTCATCGTGCTCTTCGAATACATCGAGGAAGCACACGAACGAGGAGAACCACTGCGTCGCGCAGTCATCGACGCAGCACTGGTCCGATTGCGTCCCGTGCTGGTCACGGTGTTGGCAACCGTCGGGGGATTGATTCCGCTGGCAGTGAAAGGGGGACCGTTGTGGGAACCGCTTTGCTACGTTCAGATCATTGGACTACTTGTTGCGACACTCGTCACCAAGGTCGTTGTTCCGGTCTTTTATGTCCTGTTCGTAGAAGACTTCAAACTGATCAAATGGGCTGCTCCCGGCGAGTTCGCACACGACGGCCCTCCGGCTGAATACGCGAATCTCCCACGCCACGGTCACTAACCACTTCGGTCGCAAATTGATAAATGGAGCAGCGTCAGAGAGCATTAAGGAGCTTCAGTGCCTTCTACTGACACTTTTGCGTTCTGGTAGATGAACTCCAGAGCCGCCAGGGTGTCTTCCCGATTCGTCGCGTGCCCGCCATCTTCCCGATGAATCAGCAGCACCGGACGGCTGAGTTGTTTCAGAACGCCAGCCAGTCGCAGCACGCTTGCAGGAGGAACAACGGTGTCTTTTCCTCCAGTGGTCATACTCACCGGCATCGTAAAGTTTTCCGGCCAATACTCAGCACTCCGCTTTTTGTATTCGAACGGAATCTGAATTTTCGTCCCGCCAAATGATTCCGAGATCGCATCCTGAAAGTTCTCATACTCCAGATGGTTGGCGGTCCCGTTTAAGGATGTGACACCATCGATCAGACTCGGGTGTAATGCTGCGAAAGTAAGAGCAGACGTCCCGCCCATCGAGCCACCGCAGAGAAAGACTCGACGAACGGAGAACTGTTTTTTGAGATCTCCAATAATCTGAACGAGATCAGATTCAGCTTTGGGCCCCATCCAGGACGTGGTGGCTCGATAATCCGGAGAGACGTAGATCATCTGATACTTACTGGCAAACTCCTTCGCCCCCTGAACTTCTCCTCGATCGGCGCGAATAAACTGCCAGCGGTCACTTCCGTGTCCATGCAAAGCAATCAGCACATCACGTGGACGATCATCTGCTCCCTTGGGAAGAACCAGCACGTATCGTTGCTCCGTCCCATCAACAGTCGCCTGAAATGGAACGTCGGTTGGAGAGTCCTGAGGCGGCTCAGCAGCATGTCCAACGGAAACAAGACAACACACAATCAAAACGTAAACGCTTTGCCGCATGTTCAGAAAGAGCGCAGTCTGACGCATCGATTTATTCTCCATGTTTCCAACGGCCTTTGAGTTTCTTCCATCTCCGTGCTGAAATGCTGCTCGATTCAGAAGTCACTGACTCCGTTGATCGAAGTTCCCGTACTGATTGTTAATGGATTTCTCGCTCCGAGACTACCTGTCTTATCCCACCAGACACCTTCGATTGCGGCGATCATCTCACGAACAGTTTCCGGTCCGCAATCTCAGGATCTTGCATTGATGACTTGCTTCAATAAGATGATTTAAACGGAGTTTTGAGACGTGTTGTGCGGAAACCAATTTCTGATTTCATCGCAGCAATAATGAAGAGTCCTGCTCAAACAACTCATATTCGCATCTGAATCAGGATGAAGGCACAGCAGGTCATGACGAATAAGAAAACGATTCTGATCCAAAGCGCCCTGAATGGAGCCGGCTGGACAGAAGGGACCAGAGCAGCAATCGAACAAGGAGGAATGCTTGCGTCCCATTCGCAGTCTTCTGTTTATCTGGTGACGATCTTGAACTCGGATTTTGCGCCGCTTCCAGAAGATGTTGAAGAGATTCCGAGTGAATACGCTCCGGTCCAGACACTGCATTCTGCGACCGAGTCAGAACTTGCTGGGTACGGCGTGAAATTAAACGCCGCGGTGATCCACGAGTCCAACCCTGCAGTGATGATCCCGCCAGGGCAGCCAGCACCAATTGAAGTCGTTGTTCTGGGCATCCCAGACCTGCTGACCGGGGCAGACGAAGACCAGATTACGGAACTGTTCGAGACATCACGCAATGATCTCTGGCTCGCCACGCCAGATGCGTTCGACAAAGACATTTTGTGTTTCGTGGTCTATGACAATCTGGAACCGGTGGGTGAGCATGCGTTGCGAACCGCGGTCAATCTCGCTCAGCAATTTCAATCCAGACTCCTTGTCGTGCATGCATTGCCAGAGCAACCGGACGACGAGAGTATTCAGAAAGTCGAAGCCGCTTTGACGGAACGTTTGTTTGGAACAGACTTCCGTACGCTCGACAAAGGGACCAGACTGTATATCACCACTGGCACACCAGAGGACGCCATTCTCCAGGCTGCGCAGGAACATGCCGCATCGTTGGTTATAACGAGTTGGCCAAATGGCCCGATCCTGCAGGAATCAATTCCTCAGTTTGCAGAAGCTCTGCTTAACAAACAAAGTTCGTTGCTACTTGTGCGAACACACGACTTCAATCAGGCACAGTTTTAGAAGAATCCTCAAAAGGATGCCGCGTATCTGGCAGGCCGGACAAGCCTTTCTTCTATCGAGAAGACTGCTGCACAGCAAGGTGTTGAATCCGGCCTGCTTACCGAGCGCCTCGTTCGAACGTTTCTGGAGTATGCATCGCCAACCACGCGAATAACGGGCAGAGGACAATTCCATACAGACTCCCGAGCGCCCCTTTCAGGAGCAGGAATTGGGATAACGGAAGAGGCTGAAGCCCGCTGGAACGAATGGCCATGGCCGCCAACGGTGCAACGACCAGTCCCCCGATGACCGCAAAAATGACAGCACGAGGATAGTAACTCGACGTGAAATAGTCTCCGAGAAAAGACATCCAACGAAACGGCGGCAACGAAGGAAATCGTCCCTTCTGCAGTTCGAATCGGGTCAGATGGGAAACAACCAGACAAGCGATAAACGGCATCAGGAAACAGGTTGCTGTCGTATCCTCAAGTAAACTCAACTTGCCTTCGATGGGCACAATCGGAACATCCCGGTGTGTTGACCATGCAATCAGGTAATTGATGAGAAAGTTGGCACCAATCGCGATCAGTCCCTGATCAACAATCAGGTACTTTTTGGCGGCAGGTGTCAAACTTGTGGACGAATCGGAAGGCAAGGAGTTCACGAGAACGAATTTCCGGGGATCGAGTGCAGATTCATGACGCATTCAGCGACAGCTGTAACGTCAGCAACAATCTCTCGCTGAATCGTAAGGCAATCCGTGAGGAAGTGGAATCCCGTGTCCTTGACATCACTTGCCAATGAGATGCAGGATTCTGAATGCCGCTACGGAGAGACTTTGGTCGAAGCGGGCTTTGCGAGGAACTTTGCCAGTTCTGGTTCCGCACCTGGCAATCGCACAGCCACAAGTTCTGCAACTGCGGTCGCTCCCTTCCTGGAGAAGTGAGAGAGGTCTGTCTTCTTAGGATTCAGATCTTCGCCAGCCGGATCGCCGATTTTCTCGAACAGTTCGATCGAAGCCGCATTCAAATCGATAACAGGCGTTTTGGTTTCTTCGCCCACTGCAATCGTCGCGACGACATACGGTTCCAACCGGGCATTATTGATCTTCCCGTTTGTCAAACTGCGAACAGCAACCGGTGTCACCAGAATCGGCTTCGCCCCGATCTCCCGACTCTCCGCAATGTATTTTTTCAAGTTATCACGGAAATCGCCATTGGGGTCTGTTGAACGGTCACCTTTTCCAGGACTGTCATTATGGCCAAACTGAATAAAGACAAAGTTTGGTTTGTCGGCAAGTGCCTTTGTCCACCGGCCTTCAGCAATGAAACTCTTTGAGCTTCGACCGCTCGAAGCATGGTTCAGAAATTTCACGTTCTCATTGAAGAACTCACCGAAGACCTGCCCCCATCCTGTCAAATCAGGTCGATCCTCAGGAGGTTTCGGGTAGCTCGCCATCGTCGAGTCCCCGATCATCACAACTTTGACAGGCTCTGCTCCGTTAACGCTGCTCCCAGTCGCCCCGACAAGGCTAAGGCAAAGTGCAACGGCAACGAAAAATCCGCTTCGCTGAAATGACATCAATTCAATCTCCAGCAGATATTTTGACGTCCATTCAGAATGACATCACCAGATCGAACGTCAATCCGACGCACCTGAGGAACCATTTCAATATGGAAGATCAGACAAGAAGAAGAAGAAGA
>JBEBTF010000101.1:0-14176 GCA_040393865.1 Planctomicrobium piriforme
CCCGCGTAGCGGCCGTTTCGACTGATGAAACGCAACTCGCCGCGTGGCGGAAGCGCGGAATTGATTTCGCAAGGTAAACTAAGACCTGCCAATGGTTGCAATAAGTCGAAATCAAGACTGAACCTCTCCAGGCTGCCAGACTCTGCCCTTGTGCTGCGTTTGAAATTCCTGGTTGTATCCCGGAAGATGAATCGTTCCCTGTCATCCTGACAGCCCACTTGATTTTGAAACGATAGCTTGGTCAGCAGTAAAGATGTGGTGACAGCCCGAGCAGCAACGCTCTCCCCCACCGCGAATCTGAAAACTGACAAAGCACTATTGTTGAGGCGACGGAATAGAAATGAAGACAGTTTGTCTGTTTGATATCGACGGCACCCTTCTGAACACAGGCGGCGCCGGTCAGCACGCAATGGAACAGGCGCTTGCCGAAGTTTTTCAGGTGCATGGGCCCTACCACGACATTCCCGCCGCTGGTCGAACAGATCGGGCAATCACACGGGACCTGTTCGATTTCCATTCTCTCTCGGTGACCGAAGAGGAGTGGCAGCGTTTTCTGCAGTCGTACCTGCAACATCTGCCCCGATCCATGGCAGCACTGAACGGCGTAATTCTGCCAGGCGTCGTTGACCTGTTGCATCAACTCAACGAACGCAATGATGTTGCACTTGGACTACTGACTGGAAATCTCGAAGTGGGAGCCAGATTGAAACTGCAACACTTCGCAATCGATCACTTTTTCCACTTCGGCGGATTCGGGGATCATCATCACGACCGAGACGACGTTGCTCGCGTGGCACATGCAGCAGCCAGACGTCACCTCAACTCTGAAATTCACGCAGACAGAGTCTGGGTCATCGGCGACACCCCTTCCGATGTGAAATGCGGTCGAGCCATCGGTGCCAAGGTTCTGGCCGTTGCGACCGGCATTCATTCACTGGAAGAACTCGAATCGTCTCGACCTGACGATCTGCGATCCTCACTCAGTGACGTAGACGCAGTCTTGAAACTGATGGTTGGCTGAACCAGGCCGAACATTCGGTGATTCCGAAAAGACTCAAATTTCAGCAATCGACCGCACGAATTACTGGGCGCGAACGCCGTGGTATTCGTGCGGCATTTCATAATCTTTTCTCAATGGGTGACCCACCCAATCTTCAGCGCAGAGAATCCGAACCAGATTCGGGTGACCAGTAAACACGATTCCTACCAGGTCAAACGCCTCTCGCTCATGCCAGTCAGCCACGGCCCAAACCGATGAAACCGTCGGCACCTCAGGCAACTGCCCTTCGAGATTCTCTTTCCAGCGCGGCAGTTTCACTTTGACAACGACTCGATGGCGGTGTGTCAGACTGAACAGGTGATAGACCACTTCCAGATGAGGCTCATACGGAAATTTCGGAGCCAGTTTTGGATTCGGCTCGAAGTAATCCACTGCCGTCAGATTCGAAAGCATATCAAACGCCAGGGCTCCATCCGTTTTCAGGAATGCAGCCACGTCAGCAATTGCCGCTGGAGCAATTTCGATCCACGGATCGCAAGCATCCTCTTTCAGATGCAAGACAACCTGCTCTCCGAACTGCGAGAGTAACCGTTGGAATACTTGTTGGATCGTCATGAAAAGGCCGTCAGCAGGCACGAGGTCGAATTTCGAACGAGGCAATGACACACGTTATCGAGACTGGATTCTACCAACCCGACGTACAAGGCAGTCAAACACAAGTCCGAAATCGTGTGAAAACCGGT
This sequence comes from Planctomicrobium piriforme, assembly GCA_040393865.1. Taxonomy (GTDB): domain Bacteria; phylum Planctomycetota; class Planctomycetia; order Planctomycetales; family Planctomycetaceae; genus Planctomicrobium; species Planctomicrobium piriforme_A. Next base: position 1,744 of record JBEBTF010000101.1, read on the forward strand.
AGATCAAACAACACGAGCGATTACGTGAACGCTGCTTTGGCCGCTTCTTCCACCAGAAGTCACACCACCATAAAGAAGTTGCCTGCGGGAGATCAAGCTGACGGAAAGCTCTGCCGAAAATCGACTCTGCCCCATAAAAAGTCGCTCGTTCGATCTGTTTCCAAATCAGCGTCGCAGTTTCGTGCAGGGATGAACAAAATTCCCCCTGACAGTCAACTGCGACACTGATCCGAGGAGACTACTTCAAATCGATCTTCAGATCAGACGTTCCCCCTTTAGGGATCTCTACGACCAACTCGGAAGTTTCCGCCCGATGATACTTCTGGGGGATCTTCACTTTGGGAGGAGGAGGCGGGGTAAAATCGGTAATCCCTGCTTCAGGATTCGTATTTGGGGGACCGACATACACCAAAAACACTTTGTGGGTTCCCGGTGCTGCGCCGTCTCCCTGCTGATTTGTTCCCAGAGAGAACTTCCCGTCAGCGTCCGAAACTCCCGTTGCGGGACGATGCCCTTCCGTTGAGAAATAGACCTGATGATACTCCAACGGCTTGCCTTGATAGGTCAACACCCCTGATGCCGAAACGGTGGACTCTTTCACATCGCCGTTATTTCTGAAACACCCTTGTGCTACCAGCAGACATAGCAACGCAGCACATAGCAAGCCTCTCACTGAAACTCGACTCATCATATCTTCTTATCATTTAGTGCCAGAGAGTGGCACCGATCATTAACATCAGGCGGACGACATCATGCCAACTCGCCTGAGATCATGAACAAATCGACGTCCTGTCGATGAGACGAGAGCGCACGTCACCAGAGACCTCTGGCCGGCAGCACATCAGCAACCGACCAAAGGCATTTCCGAGATGAAGAACACGAAGCTCGGCAGTTGAACGCCGAATCGTTCTAGAATTCCCCAATGACCTCAGAGTTGCTGATTGTTCCGACAGCTTTCCATGAGTTGAGATCAACATTGTCACTGACAAATCGAACAGAACCATCAGCGAGAACAACTGATGCCCCACCAGTATGATAGCTGCGAGCAGCAGCATGCCCTTGTTCAGTGCTCATACAATCTCGCCGACGAGCATTTGGTGTCAGCGTGTGGGTATAGTAGGTCGCCACCATCAGTGCTCGATAATATTGCAACCCGCGATAAGCCCAGGCATTCCCAGGAACATCGCAAAGTGCCGGATTCTGATCGAGCTGATCGGCTGTTGTCGTAAACCCGGCAGCAACATTGGTCGCAACGTTATAATAGATCGGATCTCCGACTGCTGGGTCAAGAAACGATGTTGTATTATTGGGACCTTTCCGAATCTCAGCGAACAATGCAGTATTGGAAGTTCCGTCTTTGATCGCACCAATTCGGGTGCTGGAATTGCGGAAGAAGACACCTGCATATGGCTTCGTTGCGGCGACAGGAACCATCAGAGCCTGACTTCCCAGGCATTGCATGTAATTCGCGCTGGAGGCCGTAATCGCATTTGCAACCAGATTCAAAGTTGCGCCGGGATCGGACGGACAGTGATAGCTGGGGATATGCTGCACGCGCGCCGCAGCGTTGGCTGCGTTTCCATTGACCTGATAATTAAAGTTAAACAACGCATAGGCGTTCCCGCCATCCAGATAGGGAAGCAGATACGCATGAACAGTCGCCATCGGGATGCTTGCGACGGTGCAATCGCCCATTGGAAACACATTGTGCGTTGACTCATAATTATGCAACGCGAGGCCTATTTGCTTCAGATTATTCCGACATTGTGTTCGCCGTGCCGCCTCACGCGCCTGCTGAACCGCCGGTAGCAGCAGTGCAATCAGGATTGCGATGATCGCAATCACAACAAGCAATTCAATCAGCGTGAAGGCCGCAAATCTAGATCGTCGAGGAACCAGACTGCAATTTTCCAAAAGCATTGACAACTCCACTCAGAGATGGGGTGCAGCGCAGCAACAGGAAACCAATAGACATGGAGGCCCCCACCAGATCATTGATCCAATGCAACCACGGCACATCGAGAGAAAAAGAACGAAATGCGAATCGAAACGACTAACTGTGCTCGAACGAGCATAAGACAAAGGTCGAAGATTGATATTACTTGCGTCTATTTCAAACCGCCAGTAGCAATCTTCTTCTTTCTATGCAATCTTAGTCACTTGCGATGAAGATTATAGATGTCCTGAAAATCACGTTGCCATCTCATCCCACGCAACAAAAACGGAACGCAGTGTTCCAACCTGCAATACCACGAGCAATCTGCTCACAGAGAAACGTCTGCATTCTTCAGCAGAGGCAGACGACGAAGCAGCCAATCACGACTTCGCGATGAAGTGATATACACCCACTTCCCTCCCAAAGAATCACCTCAAAGGAATCGGGAAATGACACTGCCGCCCCGTCATTCCAGAGTTGAAATCTGGTGCAACGGGGCGGCAGAGAAATTTCGAATGTGATTGCGTCCTCGGGAGTGACCTAAGAGAACGCTCGGTTCAACGAATGCCCTTCGAGCTGTTCTTTGGCATCCCAGAACTGATCAACTGACTGAATCTCGCGAGTCAGAACATTGTCATCGGTCAACGAAACTGACAGACCTGTTTCTGCACGAATCACCTTCTGAATCCCAGCCGGGGTCAATTGATCACGACGAACGGAAACCGTTCGCAACTTCCCTTTGGTTTTCGGAGTCAGCGATGCGCCTGGCTGACAATCGACTCCATCTGGTGGCAGATAAATGGTTCCGTTGGAGAAATCGACCGCAAATGCGATGACGCCGGGGATGAAGAAAAAGAGCAATCCCAACCCATTCAACAGCACAATTCCCCAGTCGAGCCGACCAGCAGGCTGTCCTCGCCGTTCAGGATAAAGCAGAGTCCCGCACCCGGAAGAAACTCCAGCACACACAGCCAGCGCCATGTGGCGCAACCAGGTTCGTCTCGATTCCATTCGAACCACTTCGCACTCCATCGCCTCAGCTGCCCGCATTGGAAAAAGCGAAATATCAGAGGCGACAGATTTTGAGAAGAGGGATCTCGACACTCCAACCACGAGATCACTCAGAGACGCCCTCTCCAGAAACAAAAACTCCACAATCAACTGAAACAGAACAGTTTACAACAACAAGACCACGTCAACACAAACGAGGCACACCGTCATAAACTGCCGATTCCAGCAGACAACGACGCTACTCGGTGCTTGCTGCGTGGTGTTTCCACGCGAGAACCTTGAACTCCGTAGACTTCAAAACGCGCTGTTGATCAGTCTAAGTAAATCGCTTCATTCAGGTTCATTGCCACCAGACAGAAATTCTTCAACGCAGTCTCCGCGGATTGGCCGTGCTCCTCTCGAAGACTTTTTACGAGAGCAATCCCCGTGGCAATCTCTTCTTTTGAAGGCTTTCTTTGGGTCGTTCGAGTAAGGGCCAATTCCACCTGGGCAGCGACATCTGCTCCGGCGTTTTTCTTCAAATCGTCGGCAAACAGCTTTGCCTGTTCGTTCATAAATTCGCTGTTCAGCATCCCCAGAGCCTGTGTCGGCTGGGTTGTGGCGAATCGAACAGGGCAAGTAAAGTCAGAATCCGCCACATCAAATGACGCCAGCAGCGGAACCTGCAACGAACGCTTTACGTGAATATAAAGGCTTCGTCGTGCGCTTTGATCATCAGGAGTTGTCGGCCAGTTGTGCCCTGGCATCGACTGGCCGGCCAGCACGGCTGCAGGCAACTTTGGATAGACGCTTGGGCCATACATCTGATCAAGTTTGAGCGTCTGATTCACAAATAACACGGTGTCGCGAATTTCTTCCGCCCGCAGACGACGCACGGCCACGCGCCAGAACAAAAGGTTCTGGGGATCTTTCTCCAATGCAACTGGATTCGTCGCCGACGACATCTGATAAGCATTTGACAGCAGAATGAGACGATGCATCTGCTTGATACTCCAGCCTCGCTGTACGAATTCCGATGCAAGCCAATCAAGAAGTTCCGCGTGCTGAGGCCGAGCCGTCGTCAGCCCGAAATTGTTTGGAGACTCCACCAGTCCTGCATCAAAATGCCATTGCCACAGGCGATTGACCATCACTCGTGCTGTTAATGGATTTGCCGGATCAGTAATCCAGTTCGCGAGCGCAAGACGGCGGCCAGAGCTCTGCCGATGCTCAGGCACCTGAATGTCAGGTTTAGGAGGAGAAAGAATCTGAGGAAACGCCGGAACAACCTCATCCCCTTCCGACCCAGGATTCCCTCGAATCAACACGAAGGTCGCCGGAGCATCAGGTCCGCTCTCTGTGACACATAACGCCTGAGCAGCACTTTTCGGTGGATTGTTTCTCAACTGATTCCACTGACGACGAGTCTCGGCATACTCCTTGAACTCTGCTTGAGTCAGCAACTTTCCGATGTACTTCCGGATGATATTGAGTCGAACGGAGTCAGCTTGAAAGTCGTCCTTTTCACCCCCTTTGAGTTCGGCAACAATTCGATTCTCTACGAGGTCAAGTTTCGCTCTCGCCTCAGCAACTGCGGCTTCGTGTGCTTTAATCTCGCCTTCGAACAACCTCTTCTCTTCCGGACTGCCCACATCTCTGACAGACCGCTCCAAAACAGAAGCTTCATTACGGATTCCATAGCGTTGCACATTTTGGAAGAACGCCAGAAAGCTGTAATAATCCGCAGCCGGAATCGGGTCCAACTTATGGTCATGGCAGCGGGCACAATTCAACGTCAGCCCGAGAAATCCCTGACCGACAGTCGAGATGATGTCATCGAGTTCGTCATAACGAGCCAGTGGGGGATCAGCGGGTTCATCATCCCATTGCCCAAGACGATAAAACCCCGTTGCAATGATCGTCTCTGCAGTTGGCTGAGGGAGTTCATCCCCTGCAAGCTGTTCTCTTAAGAATCGATCATAAGGCTTGTCATTGTTCAAAGACTGAACGACATAGTCCCGATACTTCCAGACAAACGGTTTCGGGTTATCCCGTTCAAAACTGTTACTTTCTGCATACCGGACAAGATCGAGCCAGTACCGAGCCCAATGCTCGCCATAATGAGGCGATGCCAACAATGAGTCCACGAGCCGTTCGTAAGCATCAGGGCGGTTATCGTTGACGAATGCTTCAACCTGAGCCTGTGTCGGCGGCAGACCTGTCAGGTCATATGTCAGACGGCGAATCAAAACTCGACGATCAGCCGGTGGATTCGGTTCAAGCCCGTTCTCTTTTAGTTTGGCGAGCAGAAACGCATCAATTGGGTTACGAACCCAATCCGACTTCAAATGAGGGACGTCTGGACGCTGGACTGGCTGAAACGACCAATGCCGTTTGGTGGCGTCGTTGATTTCGGGCGGACCTTCATGCAGAGCGATGACATCTTTCCGCTCCGGCATCGGGGCCCCCATCTTGACCCACTTTGTGATGATGTCGATCTTTGCCTGAGGAAGCTTCCCACTCGGTGGCATCTCAAAGGACGAATAGTTGACCGCGTCGAGAATCAGACTGGCATCCAGATTCTCGGAATCAATCCCGGGGCCACTTTCTCCCCCCTTCTCCAAAGATTGCCGCGTGTAGAAATTCAGTCCACCGCGATTCTGGCCGTTGCCGTGACACCGATAACAGCTTTCAACAAAAATCGGCTCCACCTGTTCGGTGAAGAATTGCAGCTGTTCTGCTTTTTCCTTATCCGTCAGAGTGGTTTCGGAATATCCAACCTGAGCAAGCAGCCCCAGTCCCATGAACAGAGATAGCGAAAGAATTCGGCGCATGAATCTGGGTCTCGGTTGGATAGAAATGCTGCCAATGAGACAATACCGCATCGCGTCATACGATGCGGATCAATCAATTGATGCCATTGTCTCGAAGCCAGGCTTAATTGGTCAAGGCGTCGCCCCTGTCAGATTGTTTCGATAATCCAAAGGAGGAGCCTGATCAGGAGCAATCAATGGAGCGTACTTTCGCTTCCCAATCCGCTGCTGAAAATCAGCCTTGGCCTGCTCGACCAGTTCAGGAGTTGTGAGCAAATCATAAGTCGTTGCGGCCAGAATCTGTGCAGCCAGGACCATCCCCTGTCGGGCAAGATCCGTCTTTCCACAAGCCACCGCCTGCCATGAATGCCCCGGCGTTCCCGGCGCCCAACAACAGACAGAAAACCCTGCGGTTGGAGTGACCCAGGAAACGTCGCCCACGTCAGTTGATCCCATGCTCACGACGCTCGCACCAACTTCTTTGGAGAGGACATTGACGCGATCCAATGGGAGCGGCTTGGCAAGGGTCGTTTGAATCCGCTGAGCAAACTCAAGATCACTCTCGGTCAGTTTAATATTCAGTTTCTCTGAAAATCGCTTCTCGACCTGCTCCGACAACGGTTGATTCGGGAGCAGTTCCATAATCCCCCCTTCGTGCTTCACCTCCAGTCGCGTCTCCGTTGCGAGGGCGCCTGCTTCCGCACACTTCACCAGTCGGGCGTACAAATCTCTGACAACCTCTGCATTGGGATGGCGGATGTAGTAATAGACTTCCGCCTCGTTGGGAACGACGTTAGGAGCTTTCCCGCCGTTTGTGATGACGTAATGCATGCGAGCCTGCTGAGGCATATGTTCCCGCATCAGATTTGCAGCAAAATTCAACACTTCAACCGCATCGAGAGCAGAACGCCCCTGCTCTGGTGCTCCTGCTGCATGAGCACTTGTTCCGTGAAAACGGAATCGAACCGCAATTCTGGCAAGCGTTGACTTGTCTGCGGCGGAGTTCCCGGATGATGGATGCCAATGCAAAGCCACGTTGACATCGTTGAACAACCCATCCCGGACCATAAACGCCTTGGCCGATCCCCCCTCTTCTGCAGGGCAACCGTAATAACGGACAGTCCCTTTGAGCTTTCCACTCTTCAGATCATCGGCCAGCGCCAGCGCGGCCATTGCACTTGCAACCCCAAAGAGATGGTGGCCGCAACCATGCCCCCAGATGGTTCCTTCCCGTTGCTGCTCAACGGGAACCGCATCCTGAGACAGACCGGGTAAAGCGTCGTATTCGCCAAGAATCGCAATGACGGGAGAACCGGTCCCAATTTCAGCAGTAAAGGCTGTCGGAATTCCGCCGACACCTCGTTTTACGCGAAACCCAGAGTTCTCCAGCCAGTCCGCCAGCAATGCCGACGACTTCTTTTCCTGATACCCCGGTTCGGCCCAGTCCCAGATCTTGGATGCGTTTTCCCAGCCGACACCAGACAACGCCTGCACCGCTCCGTCGATTTTCTTCAGAGGATCATCGGCCAGAACAGGTTGCAGCTGAGCAGCTCCAAGCACCACCCCCAAAAACAAAACACAACGGAAGTTGAACAATGGAGCCTCCAAACGGAATCGGCAAACGGAACCGGCAAACGAACTGTGAGAGCACCGGATCGGCAGGGTTCACATCAAGACAAACAAACCACAAGTGCCCCGAATTATTGAATTCGGAGATCAGGAAAGCAAACTCCAATGGGAAATCAGTTTGAGACCCGTGACAGAGGCAACGGATTGTGATAGAGGGAGCGGCTTGATGGTCAAAATGTTTGCCGCACGGAAAAGTCCTAATAAAGTCGGAATTTCCTCCTTTGCGGAACGCACAAAGGTCCGTCACAATGGAATGAGTCGATGAAATCGAAATAACCTCGTCCGGGGACTCCCTAGGACGAAATATTTTCAGATAATATTTTCAGGGAACATGGAAGCAACGATAAGTGCTTTATTCTTCTCTGAAACCAGAACGGTGAATCGGTCCTTGGGACCGGTCATTACCAATGCGGACAGGAGATGGGTCCGCTGATTGAATTTGGTGAGTGAAACGAGATCGCATGCCCCCAAGGAAGAAAGTGAATTCCCGCTGGACACTACCTGCCACTCATCTCGTGGCGGCTAAGGATGCCTTAGGCTATTTGAATTTCTCCAGCGGAAATTCCGACCCGCAGTTTGTTCGAAACATCAATTCTCTCTGGGAGATTCTCCCTGATGGAGTGGATCGTCGTGAGCTTTTACAGCAGACGCTGCTCTCAGCTCTCGACGACCTGGCTGTGACTCTGCCTGCGTTTGCAGACGCGCAACAGGCGAAAACTGTTATCCCACTCGCTCTGGATGATCTGTTTAGAGCTTATCGATCATTTCATTCGGACCTGTTGTTTCACTTGCGGGCCGAAGACTTTGATCACCCCGGATTTTATGCGGTCCTGATGGAAGCGGTTCTCGCTCAGGGACCACCGTGGAACGAATCTCCGCGTATTCTCAGTGGAGCACTGCGTCAACTGAATGATTATGTCGGGTATCGTCCGATCGCCGTCCTCGAAAATGGACGGAAGATGGAGATTTACTCTCACGAGCGATTCCGTCCGATCCCTTTATACTTCGCAGGCAGTGGAGTCGCTGCCGGGAAGTATCATGATCTGATTCAGCAGACACTGGAGATGCTGCGAGAGGCTCCCCAGGACATTCTTCACGACTCCTACTTCGATCTCGATAATCTCGAAGAACTTGTCCTCGATCAACGCGCCTACGATCACCTGCACCCGGTCAACAAGCGCACCAATTATCTGTTTGGGGAATGGGATCCGCATCGCATCGATAACCGCGGCTTCTTCCGTCGGTTTGTCGTGCGTCAGATTATTCTTGATTCACTTCAAGGCTGGATCGACGACAAGAAGTCTCGAACCGCACGCGCAGAGCGGCTTTTTGATGCCGCGGCAGCACTCTGCGGAACGATGTTAATGGCAAGTTCCGTCAGCGGTTCCGGGCCGAACACACACGACTCGACAACCTCTCTGACAACTCTGCTGCCGATCGTTGCGCGCCGTCGAGACAACTTCTATGCAAGAATGATGGAAGTCGCGTCGGGCGCGCGACGTGAACGCTTGCTGAAAGAAGAAAAGAAAACACAACAACCTTTTGGACATGTTCGCCAGTATCTGAACATGCGGCTCGCAGGGTACGGTGCGAGACAGGTTCAGCATCGGGAACTCGCCCACCTGTACGCGGTGATGGGCTATCCAGAGGCAAGTCTTCAACAGGCTCAGGCGATTCCAGCCGCGTCGATCCGCATGGAAACCGACCTTGAGTGTCTGGTCTCCACATCACGGAGACTCCTGCAGCGCGGACAAGTCGAAGAAGCATTCACGGCACTGCGTCAGGTTCCCGATCTCTTGCGTCGGGGAGTGCGATGCGGGGCCTTGGTCGATCCTTGGAATATCCTCGGATTCCAAGGGCAGTTCCCGCTCTTTTCTTCACGGGAAGATGCGATTCCAGACAGCCGTATCGAAACCCTGCTTTCAATTATGGAACAGGTGTTCGACGCGTTCTCCAATTGTCTGAGCGAAGCTGCTGCCCGCGGCTTCGGTGTCTTGCGCGAAGAAATCTCATCGATGTACCTCACACTCGCCGAGTGGTGGGATCAATTCGGCAGCGATGTGATTGAAGAGCTTCCAGATGTCTCCGGGCAGGAAAGCTGGGAATCCGCGACCCATGTCTCCAATGCCCTGATGGAATGGCGTCAGGCTGGCGAATCAGCCGGCGACATTTCCTTCTGGCGTAGCCATGTGGAGAAATTCCAGTCCGCCCAGTCTTATGCTCTCGTTGTCGATTCGCTGTTGCTGCGAAAAGACTATGTCGCTGCCATGGGACTGCTGATCCAATGGGTCAGTCAGCTGGATGACGTCGGAGTTGAATGTCCACAACATTCCATCTTTTCGCTGCTCATTCGCTGGATCAAGCTGATCTCGTCGGCAGATGCACCGGTCTCTGGAGCAGAAGCGATCGTCGGGATTCGCCGCATGTTCGACTTCCTGGAAGCGAACGCCGAAGAATGGTGGGGCGTTCCCCGCCTCGGCCGCGTTGTCGACTCCGCACAACCACCTAAAACAGACGGGCTGGAGTTCGGCGGGTCGGAAGGAAATCAGGGTGAGGAACCGGACGGCGAAAGCGATCTGTTCGGGGCAGCCTATGATGACATGGTTTTCCGCGACAGTGCATCCGACGGCCAATGGGGTGACACGGCCGACGGTGACAACAACAATCGAAATACAGAGTTCGAGGCGATTAACCGGGAACTGGAACCGCGTCTGAAGTTTCTGAATGCGATTGGTCAGATGTGGCAGCTTGCCTCGTCCCGACTTGCTTTGGAGCGGCAGCGCGGGGGCGAAGACTGGACCAAAAATCAACAGACTCTTGATGCCATGACACACTGGCATCGTCAGGCTCAACGCTGGCAGATTGAACTCGCCGAGTTGATGGAGTCCATCTGGGACCACGAAATTACTGCGTCATCTGGCGATCACGATGCGAATGTCGAATACGACATTCAGATGCAGGTGAAATTCTATCTGCTCCAGCAGGTTATCACGACGTTGATCTGCCTGCGAAATGCAGAACGCCTGCTCAACGGAAACATTCCAGACGACATCAATGTTCCTCGGGGGACCGAACAGGATCGACAGCTCGCCAAGATCTATCGAGCCGTCGTTCAACGGGATGTTCAGGCGATCCGTGAACTCGTTCCGCCGTTGCTGGAGCGGCTCTCACGCAATCCTCTGCTGTATATTCCACTCGAAAGTGGAGGTGCGCCTGGGCAGATTCTGCGTACGCAGGCATTGCAGTCTGTCGTTCGGTTTCTGCTGCGTGAATTGCCACGTCTCGGCTTGCTTCGAGAAACATGGCATACACTGTTCACTGCGTTCCGCATGGAGCGAAAGTATCGCCCGAAAGGTCAGGCGATCACCGAGTTTGACCGCCTGTTCTCCATCGCATTGAGAAGTACACTCGACGCGCTGGTCAGAAGCGTCAAAACATGGTCTAACGGACCGGTTGACACAGAGGATCTCGTCGAAGCCTTGGGACAAATTATCGAGCCGTATCAATGGCTCTGGCTGGAACACAGCCGCACCATGCGAATTTCCGCTGTCGATGGTGTCCGCAAAGGCGATGAATGGGAAGAAATCTGCGAGTTCATCAAACGATACGGACACGATCTATTTCACGCCAGCCAGCTCACACTTGGCAACCTGCGAGCGATTCTGCACAACGGGGTCGACTGGTTCCTTGATTATCTTGAAGAAGAACAGGACCCGATGCGGCCGATTCGTCTTCTCGAAGATCTCGACTCCGGAGTCATCGATCGGGACGACGCTGAATGGTGCCTGGAACAGGTCTATTCCATCATTGTTGACCGCTTCGATCGATTCCTCGAATACAACACGACAACGACGCAGTCTGACTATGGCGAGCAGATCTACAGCCTGCTTGATTTCCTTCGGCTGGAAGCGGTCTACGACCGCGACTATTGGAACCTGACGCCGCAAATCATTCTGCACGAGGTTCTTGTACGGAATCAACTGCTGGAAGCCGCTGAACTCCGGGAAGCAATCTTCGCACTCCAGACGTCAGAGATTGCCGATCAGCACCTTGCCGACCTGCAAAAACTTCAGCGTCGATATGGCATGCGAATGCCGACCATCACCGATCATCTGAAAGAACGGTTCATCAAGCCGTTGGCGGTGAATCGGATTCTGGCACTCGTCAACCAGTCAGTTGCGGACGCCCGTTCCATCGAACCGAAAGAATCTGCGACGTTTGATTTGCTTCGAGAAGAAGTTGACGAGTATCTGGAAGACTCGTGGGGATCAGGAATCGATGTTCCTGACTGGCTACGGTCTCTGGAACGCGAAGTCTTTGCTGCTGCCCATCCGGAAGAAGGGGGCCGCCCGGGAATGGAAGCAGATCTGGAAGTCTTTCCTGTCGAATTGACACGAGAAGAATTCCTCCAGCAAGTGCGATCATGGCGTGATCCGCTGACCAAACGGAAGTCTGGCGCAGGAAGTTCCCAGAACGATCCTGATGCACACGACACGCTGGACGATTCCAACGATGACGATCTCGATTACCACCACGACGAAGACCACCCGCAATCGTGATCGAGACCAGTCATCGAGTTGAAATGAATATTGAAGTGAACTGGTAATCACCGGCACGACTCCGTCGGTTCAGGCGGAGTCGATTGTTTCCCCTTCAACAGTTGTAATCGGCGATGTCATTCCTGAACTCTCCGCTGCTGCTGGGTTTATTCTCGCTGGCCGTGCCGGTCATTCTTCACTTTCTCCTCAAACAGAAGCCCCGGAAGCTCGATTTCCCAGCATTACGCCTGCTGAAACAAAAGCAGCAGCAAAGCACGCGGCGGATGCGTTTGCGGCATCTGACCCTGTTATTGCTGCGAATTCTCGCGTTCGCGTCGCTGATCTTCGCCCTGGCCAGACCCAGTGTGCCCCCGGCAAATTACAGCCTGACAACTCAGGAACTGATTACTCTCGGCGTTGTGATCCTCGGAGGAGTCGCCGCGTACTTCTTTGCAGCCCGACGAGTGAACCACAGCAAACTCCCCCAATTCCAGAAGCAGGAACGTCAAAGTTCCCTGCGAAATCGA
>JBEBTF010000102.1:0-14078 GCA_040393865.1 Planctomicrobium piriforme
AATCGCTCTCATCACACGGCTTTCAAATGCTCGGGACAGGATTCGAACCTGCAAGCCCAGTAACGGGCACTAGCACCTCAAGCTAGCGCGTCTGCCAGTTTCGCCACCCGAGCGAAAAATCTTCATTGGTCAGACCATAATGAATTCAATGCTGATATTTCAAATGAAACATCCAAATTCAATCAGTCTGCCTCTGGCAGGGCACGTACTCTATCGGTCAGAAAACAAAACAGCAACTGATCAGGCAGATATTCCCTAAATCGTTATCCACAAAAGGACTTTTTCTTCCGCTACAGTCGATTGCAGCGACACAAACGTTTAGAGAAGATGCCCAAGGAAACGCATCTGTTCATTTTGAATTGAACTCAACTCATTCAAGGAATATGCATGTTTTGGTTGCGTACAGCTGTTGCGGGTACCTGTTTGCTTCTCCTGACATCCTTGGTGATGGCTCAGACTCCCGAATTAAGTGAAGACTCCAAGCCACAAGAAGGAGTCCCGAAGGGGAAAATTGTCGGACCAATTCAGTGGAAAAGTAAGATTTTCCCCGGCACGGTTCGCAACTACTGGCTCTATGTCCCTGAGCAATACGATCCTGCAAAAAAGACATGTGTTCTCGTTCTTCAGGATGGACTGGGACGAGCAACCGGCTGGAACATGATTCCTGTTCTGGACAACCTGATCCACAAGAAGGAAATCCCAGTTCAGATCGGGATCTTCATTGAACCGGGGGTGCTGCCTGCTGCCCACGACAAGGCTCAACCGAGATTCAACCGCAGCTACGAATACGACGCACTTGGAGATCGGTACGCCCGATTCCTGATCGAAGAAATTCTGCCAGAAGTCAAGAAGGAATATAACCTGAGCGATGACCCGAACGATCGGGCAATTGGAGGCGCAAGTTCAGGAGCGATCTGTGCGTTCAATGTTGCCTGGGAACGGCCGGATCAGTTTCGTCGGGTGATCAGCACCATTGGAACCTACGTCGGCCTCCGCGGAGCTGATGCGTTTCCAACATTGATTCGTAAAACGGAACCAAAGCCGATTCGTGTCTTCCTTGAAGATGGAACAGGTGACCTGAACATTTACGCTGGAGACTGGTACACCGCCAATCTCGACATGCTCTCCGCCCTGAAGTACTCCGGTTACGAAGTTGCGCATAAATGGGGAACCGAAGGTCACAACAATAAGGGCGCAGCTCCAATCATGCCGGAGATTGTGCGTTATATCTGGAAGGACTATCCCGAGCCGGTGAAGGCAGCCCCGCCCCAGAAATCACGCATGGATATCCTGATTGACGGAGAAAAATGGCAGGAAGTCAGCAGCGGGCATAAGTTCACCGAAGGCCCTGCAGTTAACCGTAAAGGTGAGGTTTTCTTTACTGACATCCCTAATGGAAAGATTCACAAGATTGGACTCGACGGCAAAGTCAGTGTGTTCGTGGAGAATGCCAAACGTCCTAACGGACTCGTCTTTGGCGCCGATGGCAAGCTCTATTGCTGCGAAATGGGTGCAAAGCAGATCGTGCGTTTTTCCGCAGACGGAACAAAAGAAGTCGTCGTCGATGGCGTCGATTCGAACGACATCGTCATCCTTCCGAACGGACAGGGCTTCTTCACTGATCCAGCAAACAAACAGGTCTGGGGATTCAATTCCAAAGGTGAAAAGAAAGTCGTTGACACCGGAATCGCAAATCCGAATGGACTGGTCGTATCACCGGATCAATCACTGCTGACCGTTGCAGATTCCGTTGGACGAATGACATGGTCATTTCAGATTCAACCAGATGGAAGCCTGGCCTATAAGCAAACCTATGGCTGGCTCCATCTCGCTGATGATGCATCCCGTAGCGGTGCGGACGGGGTGACAGTGGATTCCCTGGGACACACCTATGTCTGCACAAGAGTCGGGTTGCAGGTGCTCGATCAACCAGGCCGTGTCAATCTGATCATCGAGAAGCCGCAACCGGGACCACTTGCTAACGTTGTCTTCGGCGGCCCTGAACTCGACACACTCTATGTCACAGCAGGCGATAAGGTGTTCAAACGCAAGGTGAACAGCCGAGGAGTGTTCCCTTTCGGCGAACTCGTTACTCCTCCTAAGCCGGGACTATAAACAGCTGAAACTGAATACTGTTTATCTGTGCGTACACCTAAATTGCACTGACATCCAGTGTCCGGCATCCGATTGGAAAAGCCGCATCACTGGATGAATGCTCGAAACGGAACCGAGCGTACGGAAGAGGATCCTTTATCACAAGTTTTCTCTTTCGTACGCTTTTTCTGTTGAAGATGACATTCATAGAGAGTTTACCCGTATCGCAGTAAAATGGCGTTTGGCATTATTCCACATGATGTCATCCACAAGCGCTCCAGTCTTTCAGAGTCTTGTTCCGAACGTACGAAAAGAGAAATCCATGTCACTCCCGTTGAATCAGAACAACAAGTCCGCAGCAGGAAGACACGGGTTTACTCTGATTGAATTACTGGTCGTGATCGCAATTATTGCGATTCTGATCGCCCTTCTCTTGCCAGCCGTTCAGCAGGCACGTGAAGCTGCCCGACGAACCCAATGCAAAAATAACCTCAAACAATTTGCACTCGCCCTCCATAATTACGAAGCGATGTTTAAGTACTTCCCGCCGTCAGCATCCATCACGACGACAGGAGACATTAACACGAACGCGTCGTGGGGAGTGCATGGGCGAATTCTCCCCTTTCTCGATCAGGGCAATCTCTTCAGACAAATCAATTTGACAATCGCCTGGGATGACCAGGCCGTTTTGAGCGGGTTGAAGATTGCGATGTTTTCGTGTCCAACTGATCCTAATTCTGACAATCCGAGAGATGTCAGCCCCAAACTTGCCAGCCCTCTGTTCCCAACCACCTACGGTGTCAACTTTGGGACATGGCTCGTTTACAATCCAACCAACGGGCAAATTGGAGACGGCGCATTCGGTCCCAACTCCCGAATTGGGCTCAAAAATTTCATTGACGGAACAAGTCACACGCTTCTGATCTCTGAAGTTCGTGCACGTCAACGTTATGGAAGAAACTCTGCCCCAGTAGGAGGGACTGCGGCACCTGGTCCTTCGCTCAATGAAGTGATCGCAAAAATCCCGTCATCGTTTTCATGGTGCCGACCGAACGGCCATACGGAGTGGCCAGATGGACGTGTTCACCACATCGGCTTCACAACCACAGCGGGGCCCAACGCCAGGATTCCTGCTGCGAGTGACATGACATCAAGCGGCAACGATTGTCCTGCAGGTCTTGATATCGATTACACTTCCCAGCAGGAAGCAACGAGCTCGACGGCGGCAACTTACGCTGTTATCACAACACGAAGTTATCACACCGGCGTCGTCAACTCTGCTCTCGTCGACGGTTCAGTCAGAACAATCAATGAGAACATCGACTTAAGTATCTGGCGTGCTTTGGGCACACGGGCCGGCGGAGAAGTCACAGGAGAGTTTTAGGCAGGTTCGATCACTCGCTTGTTCGTGCAACAGGCGTTGTACAAACAAATAGTAAAATCCCGCGCCCCACAAAAACTGCCCGGACTCCTCGTGTCTGGTGATCTGTCATGGCGGGCACACCTCAATCATGAGATTGAGGAACTTCCCGCCTGACGCAGTTGCTCGATCCGACGCTCCAGAAAGCGACGCTCCGGATCTTGTTTCGCCAATCCCAGTGCATGACCGTAGTTTGCAAGGGCCTCATCCCGTCGACCAAGACGACGACAGAGATCAGCCTTCGCGGCATACGCAAGGTGATACTCTGAGAGTTGTTCACTCTGCAGAAGGTTGTCGATCAGGGCGAGACCGGCCAATGGGCCATCCCGCATCGCAACTGCAACCGCCCGATTCAGCTGAATAACGGGCGACGGCGAGCATTCATTCAGCAGGTCATACAATCCAACAATCTCTGTCCAGTCCGTCTCGGCTGGAGAGGATGCCGACGCGTGGACAGCAGAGATCGCAGCCTGAATCGTAAATGCTCCGATTGTGCCGGACTTAAAAGATTCGTGAACCAGTTGCGTTCCTTCCAGAATCATCTCCTGATCCCACAGCGACCGATCCTGCTCTTCCAGCAGCACAAGATCTCCTTGTGGGGAAGTGCGAGCCGGGCGTCGTGATTCCTGCAAAAGCATTAACGCGAGAAGTCCCATCGTT
This sequence comes from Planctomicrobium piriforme, assembly GCA_040393865.1. Taxonomy (GTDB): domain Bacteria; phylum Planctomycetota; class Planctomycetia; order Planctomycetales; family Planctomycetaceae; genus Planctomicrobium; species Planctomicrobium piriforme_A. Next base: position 4,175 of record JBEBTF010000102.1, read on the forward strand.
TCAGAACTGAGAGACTGATCCGGACTCCCCGTCAAATGGGGATCGGGGAGTTGACCACTCGCGGAAACTGATTGGTTTGCAGATGCCGCGTACCGGTCGAGACCTCCTAACAGATCCAACACAAGTCTGCACAGCCGGATTGCCTCGCTCGTCAGGTCCGTTCTGGTATGCACCGCCCCTGACGACGCAGAGTAGCCTTCGTTATAAACAAGATAGATCACCGTCAGAACAGAATCGATTCGCTCTGGAAGGTCAGACTTGGCAGGGATAACAAACGGAATCCCGGCTTCTTTGATTTTGTTCTTCCCACGGACGATTCTTTGCGCCATGGTCGATGCACGCATCAGGAAGGCGCTCGCAATTTCGTCCGTCGTCAACCCACAAACTTCTCTCAGAGTCAACGCAATCTGAATCTCAGGTGCGATGGCAGGGTGACAACAGGTAAAGATCATTCGCAGCCGGTCATCTTCAATCTCGGAATCCGCCTTCGCCACATTTGCGGCTGTAATCTGATCGATCCTGGCGGCAATCTCCGCGTAACTCTCAACGAAACGATGTTGCCTGCGAATCAGATCAACCGCTTTAAAGCGGCCCGTCGAAATCAGCCAGGCGCGGGGATTCTCAGGGACGCCATCAAGTGGCCATCTCTTTGCTGCAACAACAAAGGCTTCATGCATTGCTTCTTCAGCAAGATCAAAATTTCCCAACAAACGAACCAGCGTTGCAAAGACACGCCGTGATTCCTTGCGGTAGATCTGATCAACGACCTGAGTGTCACTTTCCCAATTCATCGAATCAGAACCCAATTCCACGTTGCAAGCGACATCGTTCCTGTTGAAGCACATGCATCCAGAGACAACCAACCAGGCACATCAGTGCAGCCAGACAAACTATCAGCGAGTGATCGCAATTCTATCGTGGTCAAGGCTGCCTGTACCATAGCTAAGGAGAACTGACAGTTGCTACAGTCAACTGCCGACAGATTTCTGCTGAACTTGTGATTGGGAGATCGCCCCAGATTACTCTTGCATCAGCAGTGTCGTCGCAATCTGACTTCTGACTGAATCACGATCACGTCCATTCTCCGGGAAAGGCTGCTTTAATGATCAGGTGTTGTCTAAGGCGTATCCTAATTGCGACTTTGTTTCCGTTGATCATGGTTTCGACCTTGATGGCGCAACCGGCCCCGTACGATGTTTTCCCGGAAGCCAATCCCCCCTACTACCGAGTTCGCTATGAGCCATCAACGCAGGATGGTGAGTTAATTTTCGGCGTGAACTATACCATCTGGATTCCACCAGAAGTTAAAGTTCTTAAAGGAGTCATTGTTCATCAGCACGGCTGTGGGGAAGGATCTTGCAAGTCCGGGCTGACAGGTGCTTATGACCTGCATTGGCAGGCACTCGCACGAAAGCATCAGTGTGCTTTACTCTCCCCTGCTTACGAACAGCCGGAGAAAGCTGATTGCCAGATGTGGTGCGATCCTCGAAACGGGTCAGGCAATGCCTTTCTGAAAGGACTCGCAGACCTTGGCAAGAAGTCGGGACATCCTGAACTCGCTGAAGTCCCTTGGGCACTCTGGGGGCACAGCGGCGGAGGGCATTGGGCCGGAGGCATGACACTGCTCTATCCAGAACGCGTCGCCGCGGCCTGGCTACGTTCAGGAGTTCCGCAATTACAGCCGAACCCGGACCGTCCGTCGATCAAAGCACATCAACTGCCTGATGCTGCACTACAGGTTCCCATCATGTGTAACCTGGGAACCAACGAGGGCGTAGCTGATAAAGAAGGCCGATTTGCCGCCGTCTGGCCGGCAAACGAAGTTTTCTTTAACGAAGTCCGTCCCAAAGGGGGACTCGTCAGTGTTTCTGTTGATCCGCTCACCGCTCATGAATGTGGGAATCAACGCTACTTTGCAATTCCTTGGTTGGATGCCTGCCTGAGCCTCCGACTCTCTAAAAACAACGACAATAAGCTCGCCGCGATGCCGTTGAACGATGTGTGGCTGTCACTTCCAACCGGAACAGAAGCAGCAGCGTTTCAGGATTTCAAAGGCGATCCGCTCAAGGCGTCATGGCATCCGAGTCAGGCGATTGCACAAGCTTGGATGCAGTATGTCAAAGACACTAAGGTCGTGGACGAAACTCCTCCCCCGCCCCCTTCAAACGTCCAAGTGAACGGAAACGTCATTTCATGGAATGCCGTGGCAGACCTGGAGAGTGGACTCGCCAATTTCATTGTTGAACGCGATGGTAAGACACTGGCCACGCTTCCAGAACAAGGGAAGAACCCGTTTGGACGACCAGTCTTCCAAAATCTGCAATACAGCGACACGCCGACTCAACCGCTCGTCGTGATGGAGTATACCGACACGACTGCAGAAGCAGGAAAGAAGTACAGCTATCGTGTCATCTCAGTGAACACCGTCGGATTGAAATCGGCACCGTCCGCTCCGGCACAACCTCAGAAGACACAAACGAAGTAACAAAGTAATAAAGTTATTGGCTCTTTCGCAGAACTGTGAAAGAGCCAATAACGTTTCTGATTCTCAATTTACTACAACAGAAGTGTGATTTCCGTTCTCTCCAAGCACTATTCTTGACGCTGGTTCATTACATAATCTTCTCGCATGTGAACATATCGTTTTTTCTCGTTCGTTGCACTTCGGTTCATTGGAAGGCAGAATATTATCCTCTGTGCTGGGCCATTCATTTAAAATATGCACAAGGGCTACACAATGGCTTTATTTGACCTTCCTCGTCCTGATTTTCTAATTAGCGGGGAAAAAGCCCGCCTGATTCCATCAGTTGCAGACACTAGCCGGGAATGCCGCATTACTTCAATTCTCCTGGCAACCATGATGTCGGTGGAAGAATTTGGAAAAGGCCTTTTAAACTCCCTTGGAGTCCGTGTTGGCAAGACATCGAAAATACAAGGATTCACGGAGGTTGTTTTAAAAGGTGATCCTGCAAATCGAATCCGTCCAGATGGGCTGTTGATTGTCAAAACAGGCAATAAAGAATGGCGAGCTCTGGTCGAAAGCAAGATTGGCAAGGCCGATCTGAACAAAGAGCAAATTGAGTCGTATCTCGATCTCTGCAAAGAACACGGAATTGATGCGGTCATTACGATCTCAAATTTGTCTGTTGCTGATTCAACCCATCATCCTCTGCAACTCAACAAGATTAAGCTGCGGAACGCTTCCGTCTATCACTGGTCATGGATGCACCTGATTACGGAGGCGATCATGTGGACCAAGCACTATGGAGTTGCTGACCACGATCAAGGTTATATTCTCACGGAATTTGTGCGATACCTGCAACACCCCAGTTCCGGCATTCTGTCATTCGACCGAATGAATTCTGAATGGAAAGATGTTTGTGGAACCATTCATAGTGGAATGCCAGTCAACAAATCGTCTCCTGAGGTTGCGGAGAGCGTCGGCAGCTGGCACCAGTTTATTCGGAGCCTGTCTCTTGAGATGAGCGTCGCAGTTGGACAGAGCGTGACAGTCCCACTTAAACGTGACTACCTTCAAGATCCACTGAAACGACTTGCGGATGATTGTCAGTCATTGGCCACAGGCCATGTTCTGGATACGGAATTTGAAATCCCACATGCCGCATCACGAATCCGATTTGCTGTCGACTTCAAACGTCGAACGGTCTCATGCTCAATGAAACTGAAAGCACCTGAGGATCGCGTCAGGGCAAAGGCCCGCATCAACTGGATTCTTGGACAACTAAAAAATGTCCCAGATGATGGGCTGATTGTTAAAGTGTCATGGCCATCGCGAACACCTGACACTTTTGCCACCCTGGCTACACTTAAGTTAAACCCTGATGTTGCTTTGTCAGACAAGACAACATTGCCACCAGTGGCTTTTGAAATCATTGTTTCAAAAGACTTGGCCGGACGATTCAAAGGATCACAGACATTCGTACAGGACACGCAAGGTCTGATTCTGGAATTCTATGAGCGTGTTGGCCAACATCTCCGTGAATGGGTCGCACCGCCGCCCAAGGTGAGCTTCTCTGACCCTGGAAAAGTTCTGGAAGGGACCGTCGAAACTCAGCCGAATGACGAAGCTCTCATTTCGGAATCGGTCGAATCGCTTGAGCCCGAGATTGCCGAATCTTCATTCGCAGAGGGCGACGCTACTCCGCCATCGATCAACGAAACACTTCCATTGCCAGTCGAATGCTCGACAGACCTGGCAACTGTTGTGTTGGACGCTCATCACATAAGTGAAGACGTCGCACAAGTGCACGTCGTTGCCCAGGAAACTGTGGGATGATTCGCTGACAAATACGACATACTGCAGACCGACTCTCTGTTTTAACGAAGTCGATTTAGCCCGAGAGCGCAAAATGAATCCCGGTCGGAAGGACAACTGACCGGGGTTCGTTTATCAAGTTCTATAATAAAGAGGGATTCAATAAGACCGGATGTCTCAGATTCTTCAGCGACTTTGTGACGCGAGATCGTCGGACTTTCGGAAAGAAACGAAGGGTCACAACTGAAGCCGGCCACTCAGTTGAAGTCGATTAGGTAACAACGCAGAAGAGTTAACTGCGTCTTCCGGTTTCAGGAAGGCGTCCGTTCAGCAACTCATAAAGACGCAAACACGCAGCCTGCCAATGACGTCGGACAGTTCTGGGATCGACTTCCAGAAGTTCTGCAATTTGAGCCTGTCTCCAGCCATGATAATAGATGAGCCCCACCAGTTCGCGATGTTCATTTGAGAGCATCTCTACTGCTTTATGAAACTCTTCCCATCGTTCCAGTTCGGCAAGCTGATCCTCTGTCAGGTGTGGATCAGCCACATCGAAAGCGTTTCCTGACGGACTTTCTCCAGAGCAGATCGTCGCGCCACCCACGAGATGTCTGCCAGCGCCGTATGTTCCCAGATAATGTCGGTTCAGATCAATCAGTTCGCGACGAATTTGCTGAGCCGCCAGCCCAAAGAAGGCGCGAGTGTTACTGGGCTTCAATGATTCAAGCGCCCTTAACAGTCGCAGACTCGATGCCTGGACTACATCTCCGGTCTCTTCCCAACGGTTGACACCGGGAAAGGTCCGCAACATTCGACTGGCAAGACGTTCCAAACGACCAGAAACGATTCTGAGGAGTTCGTTTCTCGCCTCCGTATTTCCATTTTGTATACGGTCGACCAGTTGATGCAGGTTATTCGTCGAAAACGATGCGTCGCTCATCGATTCTTGCCAGACTTATCGCACATGCGTTAAACAGACCGGATTCAGGCTCTCATTCAATCGACCAGATTTCTTCTCAACTCTGCACCGATGTGACTGAAATCTCGAAAGCAATCACAAATCACACTCCTATCAGCTCACGCCAAGTTTGATCCTAACCGCCCTGTCTCTCGCTGTCGATTCATATTCAGAGGATTGTTTGTCCTCTTTCTGCGTCAGTTCTCGCTTATATGCTCAGTAAGGAACAACACACACATCGCACGCGAACCGAATGCACCCACAGAGATCACGATCTCCCGGAGCGAAAGCATTACCGAACAAATGTCATTGTCGGCAATCCCCAGATAAGGATACGCTTCTGACATTATTATCACTCAGAAAATAATTGGTGTTCAGCATGTCCGAGTTTCAAATTCAATCACTCGTAGACAACTGGTTCGAGCAATACGAACAGGGCCGCGACATCAGCATCGATGAGCTTTGCCAGGAACATCCAGAATTTGCGGAGGAGATTCGGCATCGCATCTCAATCATTCGACGGTTTGATCAGCTAGTGAACGACAACGACTCACCTGAACTCAATCACACGGTCGGCTTCGGGGATGCGCAAGACAACACGCCCCCGGTGGGGCAGTCTGCAGTAAAGCTCCCAGCTAAACTTGGAGACTTCACCTTACTAAGCATATTGGGCAAAGGAGGAATGGGAGCAGTTTATCTTGCAGAGGACACTCAACTGCGACGCAAAGTCGCCATTAAGGTGATCGCGAGTGATCTCGCTTCAACAGCGACTGCAAAAGCACGATTCCTACGGGAAGCTCGAGCAATGGCCGCAGTCGAACACAAACATGTATTAAGAATCTATGCGGTAGGCGAAGCAGACCAGACTCTGTTTCTTGTAATGCCTGTCCTGAAAGGGGAGTCACTCGATTCGCGACTAAAGCGTGAAGGCAGACTTCCAGTTGAAGAAGCGTGTCGTATTGCGCAGGAAATCACCGAAGGGCTTGACGCCGCTCACAAACAAGGACTGATTCACCGGGATATCAAGCCAAGTAATATCTGGCTGGAAGGTCCTCACGCCACGGTGACAATTCTCGATTTTGGCCTGGCCCGAAGTGTCGATCAGGACGAAGGTCAGGGAGTCACGATCAACGGGGCCGTAATGGGAACCCCTGCCTATATGGCTCCGGAACAAGCAGCAGGGATCCCAGCGAACATCCGAAGCGACCTGTTCAGCCTTGGTGTTCTTCTCTACCGCATGATGACAGGCATTCAGCCCTTCTCGGGAGAATCCATCATCTCGACATTGAACAAGATTGCGAACTTCAATCCGGCTCCGCCTGTGGAAGTGCGTCCCGGCATTCCCAAGCCGCTTTCCGATCTGATCATGCGACTGATCTCGAAGGTTCCGGAAGAACGTCCGAGTTCTGCAGAAGAAGTCTCTGCCGAACTCGCCCGAATCGCCAGCCTGCAATTGCCGTTCGACAGTCTTAGTGCAGTTCAACACTCAACGAAGGATTCGCAACCGACGACTCCACTGGCCACCCAGCCAACACAACGCATTCCCCCTCCACAAGGACGCAAACTTATCATCGGCTTCGGGGGAGTTGCAGCGGCAGTCTTGTTTGGGGTCATCATCTTAACGCTTCAGAGAAAAGACGGATCTCAAACCACCATCGAAATTCCAAGTGACGTAAAGCACGTCGAGATTCTTCCGGACAGCAAAGACATTGCACGAATCACCATTCAAGAGACAAACGACGCCAATGCCAGCAAGATGCCTATGGCACCGGAGATCGCGAGCGCAGCCAAACTTCCTCCAGAAATCACCGGTCGTTATGCAGAACTCGACGGCGTCACATCCCGAATTGAAACCCCGTTGATTGATGACGGAAAAGGCCCTCTCACCATTGAAATGTGGGCGTGGCAGGTGCCGCGTCAGTTCCACCCCGCCAGTGAGTTCTTCTTTCACAACGAAACCTCTGTCATTGCGACGAACTGGAATTTTCCAATGATCAGGGTCTCGGCGACGGCATCAGGAGCAGACGGAACACTTTCCCAAAGCCGCCTTCCTATGCCACAAGATCGCTTCGCACATCTTGCGGCAGTCATCGATGACCAACTCGAAAATCGCCTTTATCTTGATGGCCAGCTTGTCGCAACTGCACAACGAACCGCTCCGAGAGACCCTGCCTCAGCCTCTTGGGTTTTCGGATCTGCCGCATGGCATGGAGCAGAAACATTGTTTCAGGGTGGAGTTGATGAAATCCACATTCGTCGCGGAGCCCACTATCACTCCAACTTCGTTCCCTCGCGTCACCAGACACCAGACAATTCAACGATCGCGCTGTATCACCTCGATGAACCCAATGGCGAGAAAATCATTGATTCCTCAGAAAACGGGAATCATGGCCGACTCATTTCAGGCCAAAGACGCGACGAAAATACTCCCCTGCAAGTCCATTTCCCGCCACCACACCATGAGCTCACGATTTCTGAAAACATCCCTAATGGTCTAAAGGTCATCACCTGGACACCAGACAGCGAAAAGCTCATCTTTGGAGGATGGGACCGGCTCTTCATGGCACATCGCGAGAAAGAAGAACTCGAAGAATTCCGACTGGATTTACAAGGGCTGTTCCGAATTGCGTATCTGAACAAGGGCTCGGTCATCGTTGGGACAGAGCATGGCACCATAGCAAAAGTACGATTAGATCATTCCACTGAACAACCAATCGAATGGAGACAGGTTCGTGAGGGACATACAGTCACGCACCTGAGCGTCAGCAAAGATGGGAGCCACATTGTCGCCTTGCAGCGGGACCAGTCAGCCCCAAAACAATCCGCAATCCTTATCCTGGATACGAACAGCGGACACATTCTGCGTGAATGGAAACCCACTGTCGGCATCGTTGAATCGGTGGTGATCCTCCCGGATGACACACTTTACATCGCTTCGTATGAAAGCCCCTCTGACGCAAATGTCCAAAAAGGGAAAGTCATTCTCGAAAATCAGTCTCTCACGACCGGAGATTTGATCAGGACAACGAGTATGGAAGCTCTCCCTTACGAAAACCTGACTCGGATGCAACTGACTTCACGCGGACAATTCATCAGCGCGGCGACTACAGGACATTCATTTCGCCTGATTGATCCTCTGAACGGCGAGATCAAGCAGATCACCGAAGGTGCAGAGAATGCCCGCGAGAGCAATGCGACTGACGACGGGCGTCTTTGGTTTACTACCAACAAGACGAGTACCACAGTATTCAACACGGAGACAAAACAGCGACAGTACTATCTCCCTGGATACCATGGAGATATTGCACTCTCGCCAGATGAACAGTGGTTCGCGGTCCTTGCAGGTCACTCCCTGAAAATCTGGAAGATCACACAATTGGAGCAAGTAGAGAAATAGTGCTGCAGAGATTCTGGCACCCACAGCATTCCGTCCTTCGTTATCGAGAAAGCGACAGAGCGGCCACATAACATACCGAACCGCGATGCAGGGAGATCTGCCCAATCCCCCAAGGCAGACACCGCTCTAAAACTGTTTTGTAACCATCAACAGGCATCCCGTTGAAGAGAGCCTTCAAAGAGACAACCAATGACAGTGCGACTCTTTTGGAGAGCTCAACCGAAGATCAAAGTTGCCCCCAAAGTCCTGCATTGCACACCTATGTTACGCAACAGAACAGCTGTGAATGGGGTCAAAGCCTCGCAAAGAAAAGCCGTAAAAGCTAAGTCCCCTGAGCAAAGAGGGAAAGAGAGTGGTCGCGACAGGACCAATTCAGGCCCCGAAAACCTAGTGTTTTACGGGGCTTTTTAATTGGTGACTGCGTTTTGTACTGCATTGCCCAATGACGTTCGCAACGGGACATAGTTGAGATTCTGCCCGGCATGATTTTAAGCCCCCCGGAATTCTTCTCCCGCTCCGGCAAAATCTGCCACATTCCCCGAAAAAAAATCGCGAAACTTCCGAAAGCTATAGCGGCGTGAATGCTTCGCATCTCTTCGCGAAGCACTGTCTGAAGTCTGCAATCTCAGAGAGAGGGGGAACGGTATGTTCACCGTCGCTAACGATAAGGTTCTTTCATTGCGACTGCTGACAAAGAAAGAAGTCGCAGCAATCGTGGGAGTCACGGAAAGAACAATTGAAATCTGGTCGGAGAAGGGACGGATTCCGGCGCCGGTTAAGGTCGGCTCCAGGCTGGTCCGATGGCCTGCAAACATCATTGAACAGTGGATTGCAGGCGGAATGAAGCCAACTGTCGTCGCGAATCTGGCAAGGGCGTAAGAAGCACATCGCATCGTTAGATGTGACCAGGCCGCGTTAAATTATTGCAACTTGAAATCGAACTTCAGGATTCATAAATGCCTTCCACGAAAGCACTGCGAGAACGTCGCGGGCAACTTCGAAATCGCTTCAAAGAAATCATCGACCGAGCAGAAGGTGAAGACCGGGATATCACAGCCGACGAACAGCGAGAACTCAACAAGATCAATGACGATGATATCGAGCTGAAGAATCGAATTGATCGTCAAGAGGATCTCTCTCGACGTGAGCTGGAGGATTCCCAGCCAATCAATCGGCGCGGAAGTGGTTTCTCTGACTGGGGGCAACCCGGAAACGTTTCAACTGAAGCTTCTGCGTTAGATCTGACAGTGTCCGCTTTCGTCAAGAACGCACA
>JBEBTF010000103.1:0-14072 GCA_040393865.1 Planctomicrobium piriforme
TGCTCTAATGGTGAGCGTTTCGACAACGGAACGCCGCAGAGAGAGAACCTTCAGGCATAAGCAAAACTTGATTGCAAACAAAAAAGCCGGCCATCCAGTTAGTTGGATGGCCGGCTTCACTTTTTCAAGCGATCTCAATCAGCAAGGCTTAGAATTCGCCGATTGGCTGACCGTCACGAATCGCAATCAGGAGTTCGAAAACGCTGTTCGATTCAACGCCTGAGCTGAGGACGTGAGACAGGTTCTCGTTGACGAACTTCACAGCACCGTCACCCATCAGGAAGTGAGCACCGCCAGTGTGTGAACTGCTGAAGCCGTTTGAACCGACGACAGTAACAGTTGCACCAGAAGATTCACCTTCGTTGATGCGTGTCACAGCACCGCCCAGAGCGTCGCCGATCTGAACGCCGTTACCTGGAGTAACTGTTCGTGCTGTTGTTCCACCTTGAGTTGCTGTTGAAGCTGTGTAAGTGGCGGCCGCAGTAGTACCTGCACCCAGCCCACGAACAGCAAACAGGACGCCAGAGTATGGGTTGGTCGTCTTAACTTTCCATGCACGTTCCCCAATAACGACAGTGTTGCTGGTTCCGTCGGTCATGTCGCGGATACCCAGGTTGCTGTTACGGTAGAACAGACCGGTTGCACCTGCCTGGCCGTCAACAGCGCTTGAGCTGCGATCGTTCATTGGAACCCAGTTGCCGTTCACACCAACGTAGCTGCTGGATGGCAAGAACTGGTTAGCAACAAGTGCACGCTGATCGTTGATTGGTGGAGCAGTGTCAGATGGGCAGAGGAACGCTTGAATCGGGGTCTTCAGAGCAATCCCTCGCTGAGTTGGGGTTGCCTGATAAGCTTCGGTCAGGATTGGGTCAATCCCCTGAGTTCCTGGCTGCAACAAGTTGTAAGTTGTGGTTGCTTCGATGTATGGCAGGATCATTGCTGACCAGGCCCACAGACCGTTTGCACTCTGTGCGTTACCAGCTGAGTAGCCTGAACGGAACTGAGTATCGACGTAACCCGGTGGGAACCGGTTGAACACGTCGTGGTAGTTGTGGAGAGCGAGGCCGAGCTGCTTCAGGTTGTTCTTACACTGGGATCGGCGGGCGGCTTCACGAGCCTGCTGGACGGCAGGCAGCAACAAGGCAATAAGAATTGCGATGATCGCAATGACCACCAGCAACTCGATGAGAGTAAACCCTCTACGCAGCATCTTCATCTAAATATTCTCCACCCCGTCTACGAAACAAGTGTCGCAAGAGAACATCTCTTACGAAAGACAAAACGAAAGCTCACCTGCAAACGGGTCGCAGTATTCTTCTCACAATTCACCGCACAACAAGGCAAAAACTTCGTACGAATGCGTGAAACTTTTTGAAAAAGTGAGATTTCGTCATTTTTTAGCTTCGTTTGAATCATCGCTTTCGCATACCTGAATCAAACGTTAGCCCAAAATTGGAATCCACAGCCCAATCCCGCTTTTCCTTAATAGACAGCACCAGATATCTGCATCCGTTTTCTGGTGAGCTGTTTGTGTCGCTTCCGAATAATTTTGCACTTCGAAGCACACCGTGAATGACACTGCAGCGAAATGAGGCAGCGACAATTCGAAGTGGTCATTTCAGTGGCCCAGTTTTCAGCGAAACAACACGCAACATGACTCGAAACAGGCTTAAAGCAAAGAGTGGGCCAAGTTTGATATCAACAATGTTATTGTTGTTAAACTCTTGGAATGCACTCCTGTGCATTGTCAGAATTGAATGTCGTGATGCGATCTCTACGGGACGTTCTCTGGCGTGATTTAATTCGGAAAACTCAGGCTTCCTGTGCAGAATTACAAGACTCCTGAGCCCTGCATGCAGCAGATCACTCAGGAGTCTCATTTGCTAATGTTTATGAGTTCACGTGAGATTTATTCAGGGGTGTAGGCCTAAGAAATCTCATGGCTTTTTAATGGTGTTCCAATCTTGTTGAAACACCGTGCCACAAGGTGAGCAGGGCTGACGTTTACCCCAGTCTGAACTCGAACCTGAACTCCGTAACGCTCTTCCAAAGCAATCAGTTCCCGACGCTTCTTGTTGATCATGTAGTCAGCAACACGCTGGTGAACTTCAACACGAACTTCGGCAACATCTTGGCCTGAAGCAGCCAGCATCAGAGCCCGCATCACTTCGATGGCCATGCTCTCCGCTGTTTTCACCTGACCGGCACCGAGACAACATGGGCAGTCCTCGTATGTGCTGCGACGCAATGAAGGACGGATTCGTTGCCGTGTCATTTCAATCAGGCCGAATGGGCTGATTCGCAAGACTTTGGTACGGGCGCGATCACGCTCGACGCAGCTGCGCAGCTTTCGCTCGACCCCGCGACGATGCTTTTCGTCCCGCATATCGATGAAGTCGTTCACGATGACCCCACCGAGGTCGCGAAGCCGAATCTGGCGTGCAATCTCTTCGGCCGCCTCCAGGTTCACCTGATAAGCAGCACGTTCTGCATCGTCCGCCGAGCGGGAACTTCCGCTGTTGACGTCGATTGCGACCAGCGCTTCTGTCTGGTCGATAACAAGTGACCCACCGCCTCGCAGTGGCACGCGGCGACTTTGGATCTTGTCGATTTCCGGCTCGATCTTGTAGTGATTGAAGATCGGCTCTTTGCCGTCGTAATACTTCACGCGGTCGACATGCTTCGGGAGGACAACTTTCATGAACTCGCGAGCACGTTCGTAAGCAGCGGCTTCGTCAATCCAGATGGACTCGATATCTGTGTGATAGATATCCCGAATTGTTCGAGTGATCATGTCACTCTCTTCGTAGATATCGATCGGAGAAGGAAACTTCTCAAGGCGGCGAACGATCGTCTTCCAGAGACGCAACAGATAGTTCATATCGCGTTGCAGGTCTTTGGCAGTCCGATCCACACCTGCGGTACGAATGATGAACCCGAGCCCTGCTGGTGGGGCCAAGGCCTTCAGTACTTTGCGGAGATCACGCCGTGTGTCTTCGTCGGCGATTTTCCGGCTGACTCCCAGGCGGTTCAGGCCTGGCATCAGCACGAGATAGCGTCCGGGGATGCTGATATAGGTTGAAAGAGTTGGACCTTTGTTGCCAATCCCCTCTTTGATGACCTGAATCAGAACTTCGCTGCCGCGTTGGAAAATATCCTGAATCGGTGGCTTGTTTCGTGAACTGCGCTCGTTGAGCTTGGAGTTCCGTCCCCGCTCGACTTCCTGGCGTTCGCGATCGTCAAGCAGATGCTTGTAATACTGGTATTCAACGTCACTGACGTGAAGGAAGCCATTTCGGCCCACTCCGAAGTCAACAAACACCGCCTGAATACTCGGCTCGATGTTGACAACGCGTCCTTTGTAGACGTTTCCGACGTAGCCTTCCGCACTTGTACGTTCAACGTACAGTTCCTCAAGGATGCCATCTTCAACAATGGCGATGCGGCTTTCCTCTGGTTGGAGGACATTGATCAGCATCTCTTTTTTCATTGATCCCTCTTCGTCGTGGTGGACGAACAAGGTGCATCGCAAAGCGGTTGGCCTGCGCGAGATGTGGATTCGACTCGTCGTGAATTTGCAGGGCAAGCCCGGCTTCTGACGTCCGGCTGCATTGAGCCTGTTGACGCGTTTCCGGGAATGATCGCAGGTTGCTGGTGCGGGTCTCGTAAGAGGCCTGCAACTGAAACGTCTCTGGATTTTTCAATCGAGAGGTCAGATTCTCAGCGGGGACGAGATGGAATTTTTCGCGAGGTTGGACCCGACATGTGGTCAGGGGGTGCAACGACATGCCTTGCAGGGGATCGCTTTTTGTCCATTTCAGATTTTGTGGACTGCGAACCCCTTGAGGCACCTTTGTTGTGTTGGCATACCCGGACCGAAGCGATTGGACGTCAAATGTGCTTTGATTGAGCACAAAGTCAAAACGGGATTCAAACGGCAAAACTGACCGTGAAATTTCCCAGATTTGACAGACGCCGCGATACACTCTGATCGACCCAATTTATGTTTAGTGATTCAGTTTGAATTCAGGACGAGCGGTTGGTTGAAATTGCAACGTTTCGCCAGTTAACAGGAATTAGTCCGGTTCAAACTAACTGTCTGCGAAAAACTCTGGAATTTCAGTGGTAACCGTCGGAATGATTTCAGATGTTTGCTGTAATTGGCTCAAAAACGGAGGTCCCCAAGACTTAGGGAACATCAAGACGCTTTACGGTTTTTGAGGCATAGCGGTAGGGTAATGCACCAATGGGTTCCCGTCCAAGCAAGAATGCTGGTCATTCCTCTGGATTTTGCTATAATTTTGCCGCAGTTACCGAAAATAACTCGAGTGCGAGGGGTGATGTAGACACGGTTTCTGCTCCTCCAGCTGGTCTGTCTCATGGATGCAACAGGACCGCATTCAAACTTGAGCCTTGTTTTCTAAAATCTCGGTAAACAACACACCGGGCACACCTTAGAATGGAAATTTTTCCCAGAAGATACGAAGCGACAACACGCTGAGAATCTGCTTTAAGAGTAGTGCGTCTACGCACCGATGCTCTTGACCAAGGGTGTTTTCAGGTGGATGATTCTTCAACGAAGCCTCGAGCGAACTGGGACGGATTCGTTCGATGACCCGATTCCAAATTTAGCCAACGTGACTCTGTCAGAACTCTTTTTCCTAAGGGCGCATGCTCTTTAAACAAAAGGGAACGCGACACCGACCACTTCAACAGATGTTGGCTGAAGTCATTGTCGCACGCAGTACCACGGGTTAAGGACAAAAAGTTTATGGGACATGTATTGTTGACGGGAGCGACCGGTTTGCTGGGACGCTACCTCATGAAAGATCTCCTCACCCGGGATGTGCCGCTCGCGGTGCTGGTTCGCCCCAGTCGCCGCAACGATCCTTACATGCGGATCGAAGCTGCAATGCGGGTCTGGGAGAAGCTTCTGCAACGCCCTTTGCCTCGCCCTAAAGTCCTTTGCGGGGATATCGTTAGCCCAGATTTGGGACTGACCGGTCCTGAACTGCGCTGGGCTGCTGAAAACTGCGAATCTGTCATTCACAACGCGGCCAGTCTGTCATTTGTCAGTACAGGTCGAAACAGCGAACCTTGGCGCTCAAACGTCGGTGGAACGCGAAACATTCTGGATTTCTGTCAACAGGCCGGAATCGAGAACTTCTTTCATGTCTCGACAGCTTACGTTGCCGGGATGCGAACAGGACGCGTTTACGAGTCCGAGTTGAATGTCGGCCAGGAATTCGCCAACCCTTACGAAGCAAGTAAGGTTGAAGCTGAAGAAATGGTTCGTGGGTCAGATTTCCTGAAATCTGTCACTGTCTTCCGGCCGGCGATTATTCTCGGGGACAGCCAGTCAGGGCTGACATTCACTTTCCATAACTTCTACGCAATGCTCCAGTTGAGTGTCACACTTTCCCAGAGTATGGCAACGCCGGACTTCACCGGTAAGCTGCGTGGCGGCGACTTCAAGATCAACGTTGACGGAATCGAACGCAAAAACTTCGTTCCGGTTGACTGGGTTTCTGAAGCAATGGCCCGGATCGTGGTCAACCCACAACTTCACCAGCAGACATACCACCTGACACCTCGCGTGCCTGTGACTGTCCGCCTGATGCGAGACATTCTCGAAGAAGTCTGCGGCATGTACGGAGTGAAGTTTATCGGTTCCGGCAACGCGATGAGCGGTGATCAGGAAATCGAACAGCTCTTCTACAAACACATGGAAGTCTACCACTCATACTGGAAAGACGATCCAGAGTTCGATTCAACAAATACAATGACGGCTCTGCCAGATTTGTTGTGTCCACTGATTGATCGCAAGCTGCTCTTGCACATGGCCAACGCGGCGATTCGTCAGGGATTCAACTGGCGTGATCCAAAGATCGAGCCCACGTATTCCCGACCAGAATTGATTGCCAGTTAATTCCTGTTGAATCGTTCAGGTTGTTAAAACACCGAAGCCACTCAGTGACAGGCTCTGCCCTTCGCTGAGTGGCTTTTGGCTTTTTTCCGGTGTTCTTGCGCGCCGACTGGGGGAAACTGAAAAAGAGGCGTGTCTGCCAGGCGGGTGAATGAGAGTGAGTAAGGCACAAGTGTGTAAGACAAAAAGCCAGTCTCGTCGAAACTTGTCGACAAGACTGGCCTCGCTTTGATTAAGGCAATCCTCATCCTCAACTGCAACATTCTCACGGAACAGTCAGGCTTCCTGGTGGGAGTCCATTTACGTGGTGATATGGAAGACAGAACTGGTCTTGATCACATCGCAGTCACACTCGAGTGCAGAGGATTACTTGCTGAAATGCAGGGGCAGGATTTCGTTATGTGTCATCCAGCCCCTGCCGGTTTCAGGCAATTCCCGGCAGTGATTCCCAATTGAGATTCCTGCCGGTGATTTGCGTCAACTATTTGCAGCAAGCGGCGCCTTCGACGCAGCATTCAAGCTTCGCCACACAGCACTCAGGTTTGGCGTCCTCAACGCAGCATGAAGACTTCACTTCGCAGCAGGCCGCTTTCACGACGCAGCAGTTTGGTGCAGAAGCTGTTGCGCTGTTGGCACCAGGGACGCAGCATTCGGCTCCAGGGACACAGCATTCGGCACCTGGCTTGCAGCAATCGTTCAGGGCACCTTCGCAGCAAGCCGCTCCAGGGACGCAACACGCAGCCCCGGGAACGCAGCAGCTGTTCTTTGTCGTTCCGCCAGGCTGTGCTGTTGCACTGCTGACAGCGAGCGCCAAGACAACGAGACTCAGACATGAAGCCGCGAGAGCAAGAATACGATTCGACATGGAAGTTTCTCCAATAGATCTCATTTGAAAGTTCAGAGCAGCTCGCTCTGAAGAATCCACTCGACAACGTGTCGGAATGGTCTGGCTGTGCATCAAGAAGGGGGAACCTTCTTGCAATGTGCATTACAGAGGTGCAACACCATCGGTTCGCAGGTTGCATCTCAACAGGTGAAATGCAAACGAGGAAAAGAGGGAACGGAACAGATCCGTTCTGCGCACACTCAGTTCAAGCCAGAACTTTCGGAGGAGGGAGAAGTGGTTTGTCTCCGCGACTTTCAAAGGCATCTTCACCGACCACAAGGCCAGCTGAAGGTCCGTCAGGCGACACGAAAGAGGTCGCCGACTGGTAGACTAAAAGAACGGTGGTCGTCGTTGTTACACAGCACCCTTGAGTGGCGCAGGGGCATTGATCCCCTCCACAGTGAGAGTGATGGGAAACAAGAACTTCAGAATCAAATGATCGATTGGCAGGAGATTCGCCGGAACCACTGTCGGTCACGAGCGAACAGCAACTGGCGACCGCGTCACTCTGGTCTTGAACTGCCCCTTGTTCCGACTTGCAACAGCAACTCTGCTCATCGGTCTCACCGGAGCAACAAGTGGCCTTTGATGCATTTGACGCCTGAGTACAACACATCCCCTTCAGCGGCATCCCGTAAACCGGAACGCTGCAGAACAGCATGGTCAGGCAAAGTGTCAGACGCAACAAGACTTCCATACGATGATGCTACGCACAGGCTCTGATTGGGTCAACAGGGGTTGTGACAACATGGTTTTTAACTGCCAGGGGAATTCCCGAAAGGGAGCTGTTTTTGAGTTTGACTCTGCAACGATGAATAGATAACCTGCGGCGAGTTTGCTGACGTGAGTTGCGATTGCAACCCGGCTCAAATTGCCAAACGTGCCTGATTTGGTTGATGTTGCGAAATAGACGGATTTGCTCAAAGTCCTGACGCCATCTGTCCGATTCTAAATGGCACAAGAATGGCGCAGTAGCCAAGCGGCCTAAGGCGACGGATTGCAAATCCGTTATTTCCCCGGTTCGAATCCGGGCTGCGCCTCTTCACTTCAAGCCGATGAGTTCTGATTTCAGAATTCATCGGCTTTTTCTTTTTGAGGCAGCCTCTTTGCTCTCTCTTTCTTTGATGCGTTGAACCCCGCCGGAGAGGCCTCAATTCTTCACAAGCTTTGCATCGTCGCCCGGAATGCATATCGTTGCAGGTCTCAGGGTTCATCATGCAGAAGGATCGCCCAATGTTTCAGTACAAAGGCAAGACGGCACTGGTCACTGGTGCGTCGTCCGGTATCGGAGCCGAGTTTGTTCGCGAACTCTCCCGCCGCGGAATGAATGTGATTCTGGTTGCCCGATCAGAAGAACGAATGGTCTCCCTTGCCCAGGAAATCCGGCAACAGTTTTCCGTTCGTGCAGAAATCATTACTGCTGACCTGAGGCTGGAGTCTTCCGTGCAGGAAGTGTCTCAGGCCGTCAGCAAGCTGGGGCTGACTGTTGACTTGCTGGTTAACAACGCCGGCTTCATGACACACGGGGCATTTGAAACAATCGATCCGGCGGTGGATCACGCCGAAGTCATGGTGAACGTGGCTGCTGTTGTTGGACTCACCCATGCGTTTCTTCCCGGGATGCTGGAACGACGCTGCGGCGGCGTGATCAACATCGCGTCAGTGGCAGGCTTTCAGCCAATCCCCTATCTCGCGGTTTATGCGGCAAGCAAAGCGTTCGTGATTTCATTCTCGGTTGCGCTGTCTGAAGAATGCCGTGATCGAAACGTTGTTGTGATGGGCATGTGCCCTGGGACGACGTCAACCGAACTGTTCACTCGTGCTTCTGCTGAGGAGGCCGCGCTGGGGGCTCCTCGTTCTGTAAAGCAGGTTGTTGCGACTGCACTCAGGGGACTCGATAAGAAGCGGAGTCTGGTCACTGACGGAACCATGAACTCTTTGCTCACTCACGGTCCTCGTTTGATTCCACGATGGTTTGCGGCGCGATGTGCAGGGAAAGCGGTTCGCCCAAAATCAAAATCGAGATAGTCAGTCCGTCGAGACTCTGGAAATAAAAACGGGCTCCTGAATATTCAGGAGCCCGACTCGCTTTCAATGTTGGAATTCTCGTTGTCTGCTGTTCAGCGGACGCTATTCCACATTCATCACAATCTCACGCATCTTCTCGATCGCGGCTTTCATCTCAACAACGCGATGTGCAATCTCCACGTCATTGGCTTTGGAGCCTGTTGTGTTGATCTCACGGAAGAGTTCCTGACCCAGAAACTCCAGCTTGCGTCCGTTTGAAACGTCGGAGTCCAGCAGCGTTCGGTACTGTTTTAAGTGAGAACGCAAACGCGCCAATTCTTCTGTGATGTCACAACGGTCAGCGTAGACGCTCACTTCGCGGATCAAGTCTTTGTCTTCGACTTTAATCCCGTTTGTGCTCAGGATCTCGTTCAGTCGAGTCTTGATCCGCTCGCGGTATTCGGCCACAACCAGCGGAGCGCGAACAGCGATGTGCTCTGACTGTTCCTCGATCTGATCACAAAGTTGCTTAAGCTCGTTCCCCATTGCAAGCCCTTCCTGGCGACGGAAGTTCTGCAGGTTTTCGAGGGCACCAATTAAAGCCTCTTCCAGAATCGGCCAGTCCGATTCCTCGACGGATCGGTTTTCGCGACCATCAACCACACCGGGCAACGACAGCAGAGCTGTTACGTCGGGGGGAGAGGCAATGCCAACAGCCTGAGAGAGCTCATTCAGCTGGTCAAAATACTGTCGGGCAACGACAGGATTTACGTTGTATGTTGAAAGCTGATTCTGATGGCGAACATGAACATGGATCGTCAGTGTTCCGCGAGAAATGACCTCGCGGACCACTCGATCAATATTCGACTCAAGCGCAATAAACGAATCCGGGCAGCGGACCGTGACCTTGAGGTGGCGGTTGTTCACACTCCGCGCCTCAACGGTCACACTCAGTCGTTCGTTTTGGGTCGAGGCATCACCGTGCCCCGTCATACTTAGTAGCACGGAGAACCTTTTGATTACTACTGTTTTTCAGTGGCGGGAGCTGGCTGAGTTTCCTCTGCAGCAGGTTTCTCTTCTTTTGGAGCGTCAGCTGGCTTTTCTGGAGCCTTCTCCGCCGGAGCTGGCGATTCGGTCTTTGGAGCATCAGCCTTCGGGGCGTCTGCCTTTTCGGCCTCTGGTTTAGCAGGCTCAGGCTTTGCAGGCTCTGCCGGTTTTGGAGTTTCCGGTTTCGGTGTTTCAGCCGGTGGAGTTTCGGTCTTTGGGGCTGCTGCTGGCATTGAATCAGCCTTTGGAGCTGTTTCTGTTGCTGCAGGAGCGGCAGTTCCCGAGGTCGAACCTGCTTCTGGAGTCATTGACCCAGCAGGTGATTCCGGGATCAAGCTGTCGTCTGAGGTTGTGTTGTCGGTTGGAGCAACCAGCTCCGCTTGAGGAAGGTTCTCTTTTGCAAACTGGGACTCCGACTGACGCATTACGCATCCACCGATTCCGGCCAGCAAAACCCAAATAGCGGCTGCGCCAACAGTGATCCACGTAAAGATGTCGCCAGCTTTTGCACCGAAGGCACTCTGCCCGCCAGTTCCTCCGAACGCACCGGCCAGACCGCCGCCGCGCCCACGCTGGAGGAGGATAATCCCGATCAGGAAGAGTCCAACAAACAGCAGCATCACTTGAAGAATAAATGCCAACCAAGTCGTATCCACGAGGGATCCCTTTCAGCTCATCCAGAGCGATCCTTTGCTCCAGTGAAATCTCAAATCGATTCTGGTTATCAGTTTCCTGTGTGCCACACCATCGGGATGGCCCATCAACTTCTGTTCAGTCCGCGTCAGATCTGTATAAATCGAGCGCGGTGCCCACTGAACTTTGTCTTTCCCTGAACACTGCTTTATTTGCTGAGTTTCACACCGGCTTCGATGATTGGCAGGAAATCGTCAGCTTTCAGGCTGGCGCCTCCGACCAACGCTCCGTCCACATTCGGCTGTGAAAGCAGCGTTTCGGCATTGTTTGCCTTCACGCTACCGCCATAGAGAATCCGGGTGGCATTCGCAACATCGGCAGTGTAGCGGGTTTCGAGCCATTTGCGAATATGAGCATGAGCGGATTCTGCCTGCTCTGGAGTCGCAGTCAGTCCCGTTCCGATTGCCCAGACTGGCTCGTAAGCAATCACGACGTCAGCCATCTGCTCGGCGGTGACGTCCTTCAGGCCCCCTTCGAGTTGTGCATCGAGAACCGCTTCGGTTTTGTTGGACTGGCGTTCTTCGAGAAGTTCGCCGACACAAAAGATTGCTTGCAATCCTTTCTCGCGTGTCGCCAACAGTTTGCGGTTGATGAATGCGTCGGTGTCACCGTAGAACTGGCGGCGTTCGCTATGTCCGAGAATGACGGATTTCACGCCAACGTCGCTCAACATTTCGAGAGCAACTTCGCCGGTGAACGCGCCGGGCGCTTCTGGGGAAGCATTCTGGGCACCGACAACAATTCCGCTTCCAGAAACGGCTTCAACAACCGGAATCAGGTATGGAAAAGGAGGGGCGACCAGAACGTCGACGTAGGCTGTTGCTTCTTTTGCTCGCTCGGCCAGTGCTTGTGCCAGTGCAACACCGCTTGCCCGAGTGGTGTTCATTTTCCAGTTACCGGCGATCAAATACCGTCGCATGAGTTGCCTCGTCCGAAATTTTCAAATCAATACTGTGTAATAAGTTTTGCCTGCTGCTTCCTGCACAATTCTGGCGGGAAAACAGCTTGATGGCGTCCCCAGCAGTGCCAGCGGTCAACTGGAATTCATTATTGAAAATGAACAACTTCCGGGGGATCGCGACAATTTTGAGCGTTGCATCCTAGCAGCCTGACGGATGCCCTGCGAGTGACCAACCTATCTGATAGTCCCGATCAGTCTGGATTTTCCCACTCAGGTGGGCGTCCGGCTTCCGGCGGGCTTTTGAAACGGAAGCACCTGACTGAAAGGGGATTCTGAGCGGCAATGAGGTCCAGGCAGATTCAGGTAGCTCAGTTGTACTGCCGTTTTGCATGGCCTCTGGTTGCACGGAAGCGGCTGGGTCATCAATCTTTGGGAGAGGGACGCTGGCCGGATCAGCGACGAAATTTCAAACGGAGCACTGCAAATGTCTGAGTCTAACCCGTTGGTGGGTGTCATCATGGGGAGCAAATCCGACTGGGAAACTATGAAATCGGCGTCGGAAATGCTGACTCAGTTCGGCGTTCCTCACGAGTGTCGGGTGGTGTCCGCTCATCGTACCCCAGACTGGATGACCGAGTACGCAAAGACGGCGGCCGGTCGCGGCATTCAAGTGATTATTGCTGGAGCGGGAGGAGCGGCTCACCTGCCAGGGATGGTGGCTGCCCATACAATTCTGCCAGTGCTCGGAGTGCCTGTTCAAAGTAAAGCTCTTAATGGGCTCGATTCATTGCTGTCGATTGTTCAGATGCCAGGGGGAATTCCTGTTGCCACATTGGCGATTGGAACCGCGGGAAGTAAAAATGCAGGACTGCTTGCCGTTCGAATTCTGGCAACGACACGCCCGGACCTGAGTCGACAATTGGAAGAATTTCAGCAGCGGCAGACAGACAGCGTGCTGGAAGACTCCGAGTTAGAGAATTTTTCAAACTAATATCGCGTCGCGTGTTCGCGTGCGAATAGAACATCGTCCGGTCGCCCCTTTCGCAAAGTTCACTCCTCCCGTAAGACCTGACTGGTCTGAAAGCGTTCCCGTAATGACGCAGGCAATTTTACCTGGCTCCACAATTGGTATTCTCGGCAGCGGACAGCTGGGGAGAATGCTTGCGATTGCAGCGCGACAACTAGGGTACGGAGTGCATGTTTTTGGCCCTGAAACGAATTCGCCTGCAGGACAGGTCGCAGATCGGGAATGGGACACAAAATACAGTGATCTCGATCGCCTGAAAGATTATGTGAAGCGAGTGGATGTTGTCACGCTCGAGTTTGAAAATGTCCCGGTTGAAACGTTGAACGTTCTGGAAAAGTACGTTCCTGTTCGCCCCGGCCCTGCTGTGCTGATGGCCGCTCAAAACCGCCTTCGGGAGAAGACGACCCTCCGCTCATTCGGGTTGCCAACGGCAGATTTTCAGGCTGTCAGTTCGGAATCCGAATTGATTTCCGCGCTCGCCGCTTTTGGCGATCAGGGAATTCTGAAAACTGCCAACTGGGGCTATGACGGGAAAGGTCAGAAGTTCATCAAGAAGAGCGACGATCCCGCAGCAGTCTGGACAGGCTTTGCTGGGCAGGAAGCCATTCTTGAAGCGGTCGTCGATTATGAATGCGAATTTTCGGTGATTGCAGCGAGAAACCCACAAGGGGATGTTGCCTGTTACGATCCGATTCTCAATAAGCATGCAAACCATATTCTGGATGTCTCAATTTCTCCTGCTGTCGGATTCAGTGAAGCATTGAAACGGCGCGCCCTTGAAATCACGCAGACGGTGATGACGTCACTGGATGTCGTTGGCGTGCTGTGCGTCGAAATGTTTCTGACAAAATCCGGAGACATCCTCATCAATGAGATTGCCCCAAGGACACATAATTCCGGGCACCTGACTCTCAATGCTCATGTCACATCGCAATTTGAACAGCAATTAAGAGCAGTTTGTGGGCTCCCATTGGGGTCAACAGAGCAACTGCAACCTGCGGCGATGGCGAACCTGCTGGGAGACCTCTGGAGCGACACTCAGGCACCGGACTGGGAGGCTGCTTTAAGTATTCCCGGGATTCATCTCCACTTGTATGGAAAGCCGAAGGCACGCCCCGGTCGCAAAATGGGGCACATCACCTGCCTGAGCGACAGTGTGGAAACCGCGGAAGCGACCATTCGCGACGTCCGAGAGAAGCTCAAACGCCAAGGCGAGTAAAAGCAAAGATCAAAAGCAAAGACCGCTCCAATCCAAACCTGGGCTGGAGCGGTCTGATCATTCGTCAGTCTGAGTTTGCTACTTCTTCTTGGGTTTACTTTCCAATGCAAAGTTGAGTTCGTTCTTACCGGCGTTCACGGTTGCGGTCAGTGTTGATCGAGCATTGTAAACTGCTGGTAACGTTTCTGGTCCCATATCCATCTCTTGTCGCGTAATGCGGACGGTGTGCTCGCCAATGACAGCACCGTCTTCAGATGCGGAATAAATCAGCGTGTACTTCCCGTCTTCCTTGGTAGTACCACTTGAGGCGGCGCCGGACGTCTTAGGCTCGAACAGGACAATTGCTCCAGCGAGTGGAGCACCGTC
>JBEBTF010000104.1:0-13695 GCA_040393865.1 Planctomicrobium piriforme
AACTCAGATCACTAACTCAGATCATTGT
Organism: Planctomicrobium piriforme; assembly: GCA_040393865.1. Lineage (GTDB taxonomy): Bacteria > Planctomycetota > Planctomycetia > Planctomycetales > Planctomycetaceae > Planctomicrobium > Planctomicrobium piriforme_A. The sequence goes on from JBEBTF010000104.1 coordinate 29, forward strand.
GCAACTGACGACGCAGCGGCTCAAGCATGGGCTTCGTACGACCATCCGCGTTGATCAACCCAGCGTGAGGGTAGCGATGCGGCACAGCATCGCTGAAGTGACTCAGGAACACTCCGGTGACGGCGGGTTTCGCCAACAGCACAGGGACCACCTGTTCGACCCATTCCATCTGGGCCTCTTCAGACCAATCGTGCTTCCAGACAGAGTTCTCAACCTGAAACGGACCGGTCGCCAGAGAATCCGGCTGACTGCTGGATGGGCAGGCGATATTCACATGAATCTGAACCTGCAACATGCTCCAGAGATCGATCAACTTTGAAATCGACAGCATCTCTCTGGTAAAGCAGGCATCTGGCCCATACCCGACATTGATATCCAGCGTGACCCCAGACAGGCCAAGATTGGAGCGAACCAGCGCATCCACGAACTGAAACGGCGACAAACGGTGAAGACCGTGCCGTTGATATTCCCCCCAAGGGGATTCAATCCGAATGAAGAATTGTCCTTCGCTATCGGTTCGTGTCGCGGCCTCAAGGGTGCGGGCAACGAGCGCCAGACAGAAGTCCTCCCCCAGCCCCAAGGCGCCTCCAGTATTTCCGTATGAAGAAACTTCCCAGAGACGAATCCGCCCCTGATAGCGATTCACAGCGGTCTCGATGTAGTCACAAACAAAGCTGGGAAGATTTTGAAAATCATTTGCCCAAGGAGCCAGCCAGTGAGGCAACCCACCACGGCTGAGATCAATCAATGGACCACCACGAAGCACATAACGCTGCTCAGAACAGTGATTCACCAGTCGATCGATCGGGTCCCAGCAATAAGTTCCTTCCGTCGACTCAATCGTCTTCCAATCAATCGGAATCGAGGCCGTATTGAACGCCTGCTGAAAGATCTTGCTGCCAGACGGAGTCAGAATCGTCTGATCAACGACTCCCCCCAGCAATCCCGGCGACTGATGATGGGTCCGACGAATATTAGTCAATCGCTGAATGGTGTAAGCATCCATGATCAGCGAAGCTGCGTAACATGATTTTTCAATAGACTGCGTTGCCCAGACAGCGATATTCGGGTCACCGCTCAAAGCAGTGCATGCCCGGGCCAATAGCTCAAAAGCCTCGCGATGCACGCGTGAGAACGCCTCTGGAATCACCATCCCAGCCTGTTCCCAGGCTGCAGATGAGTCACGAACTTCCGAGAGTTTACCGCGAGCCAGTTCCAACACCAGATCATACGGCTGTTCACGCTCTCTGAGCGACGTCGTCGTCAGCACAGGAGTCCCCCGACCAGCCACCGGCCAGGCGATATTCAGCTTGCAACTATCCGACATTGGACGCTGCAAGGTGAGTTCAGAATCACACAGTGCAACTTTGGTCGGGAAAATTCGCCCGTCCATGCCGGAAAGATAGGCCTGAACCGAGTCAGCAGCCAGCAACGACGAAATGGGCGGATGGAGGGAAAACCGCATCACACCCATTTGAATTCAACTCCGGTAACGTCAGAAAAACAACAACCCGAACAACGACAAACATTCAGAAAACTTCAAACCACTTCGAAACCGCGCGCCCCAACTCGTAACCTGATGTCAACGTCGGTCCTCGCCGAACCTCAAGAAAAAGCACCGGCGACTCCCTAAGATTCTCCCCGACAGACACGCCACACGGACACGACTATAAAGAAGGCAGGGCAACGACTCTCCTGACGCCCCGAATCATACGTCTCTTGGGTCTCTAAAGAGCTTCACCACAGTTTATACGTGTTGAATTCCGGCATCAAGGACGCGAATCAGGGCAAACACTGAGCCAAACGGGGGGTGCGTCTTCAAAAAGCTCGCTGGAGTTGCGCAAGTTCGCTAATTCTTTGCGCTCGTCGCCGCCGGTCCTCCAGAAATCATTTTCTCATCCTGTTTCTGGCGAAACTGAATCAGCGAGGCTCCCCCGTCAAAATTGGTCACCGTATTGTCCTGACTGAAGGACTTACTGACGAGCAATCCTTGTTTGGTGTCGATCACCACGGTCCCTTTAGGAAGGCGTCTCAACATCTGCATTTCGGCAGTCGGACCATCAAGGACAGTGAGAGAACGGGTTTTGACGTCGATCTGAGCGATTCCATCCTTCAAAGATTGAAGAGTGTTCACTCGTTGCATTTTGACCTGTTTCTTCAGACTCGAACCCTCTTCGAGAGCGATATCGACGGTGAAGTCATCTTTCCAGGTCTCTCCCACCTTAACCGCGTTCTCTGGAAGCGGAAACAACACATCAAAAGCCGCAGTTGTGGGATCGCTCGGCACCTGTCCATGCGGCACCATCGCCTTGTAATCGGAAACGGCTCCGACAGGGTTGATCGTCACCTGCAGGTGCGGCTTTCCTACGAGTGCATCCAATGCCAGAAAGACCGCCTGACGATCTCCCGAGGCGGGTTTAGTACTGTCAAACGACATTTTCTCGCCGTTCTGAAAGATCTCTAACTGAGCACTTTCAATTGTCAGTTCCAGGACAGCGGACCCGTCCGGGTTCACAGACTTCACGCGATACGACTTAGTGGAATTCTGATGCGAATACGGCTCGTCGACTGTCGCGCCCACCTGAATCTTATAGTCATCGTTCATTGCCACGACGTAGCGAACAACCTGCCCCACCTGAAACTGATAACGCAGCTTGATGGCATCTGTTGCTGATGCAGTCTCTTGAGCGGAAACCATCGACGAACAGGCCACAACAAACATTGCAGCCGACACGATGCCCCTGCGAAACGACATTCCGATCATTCTCATTCACTCCGAACCAGCAACCAATTCAGTGTTTGCGTCAACAAACGTCGTAAAGCTCGCGGATACATAACAGAATCCTGAAAACGAATCGAGACTTTTTTCATCAGACAACCAATTCCATCCCAGCCAGCAATACCATCAAATGCACCTTTCCGTTCAGAATCAGTGAACCTGACGTGATCGCAACCCGTTCCCCAGACAATCCTTCTTCTCGCCATCTGCAACAGGAGAGAATAGGGCTCTTGACTTGCGAATTGCACGCAAATACACGTATGGTAATACGTTGAGTACAAAGGCGAGATTCTCCATCAGAATAGAGACCAGAGGCACGCATGGGACCTGGATTTTGGATTGCAGTGCTTGGCGTTGGCTTCATCCTGCTGCTGATTTTCATTGCAGTTTTCGCCAAATATTTCGGTCTGTGGATTCAGAGCAAAATGACGAGTGCAGGGATCACAATGACCCAACTCATCATGATGTCGATCCGGAAAGTCCGTCCGGACATCATTGTCCGCAGCAAAATCATGGCAGTGCAGTCCGGGTTGACCGGCAATAACAAGATCACCACACGAGCACTGGAAGCTCACTATCTCGCTGGTGGAAACGTCCCGAACGTGATCCGCGCCCTGATTGCAGCTCAACGGGCCGGGATTGATATGGATTGGCAGATTGCTCAGGCAATTGATCTGGCCGGACGCGATGTCCTCGATGCCGTCCGCACCAGCGTTTATCCCAAAGTGATCGACTGCCCGGACCCGAAGAAGTCAGCAGGCACGCTTGATGCAGTCGCCGGAGACGGAATTCAGTTGAAAGCTCGGGCTCGCGTGACAGTGCGCACGAACATTCAACAGCTCATCGGGGGAGCAACTGAAGAAACCGTGATCGCTCGCGTCGGGCAGGGGATTGTTCAGGCAATCGGTTCGACACAATCCTATAAAGCCGTTCTTGCCAACCCGGACCGCATTTCCCAAACCGTGTTGAATCAAGGACTGGAAGCACAAACAGCCTTCGAAATCGTCTCCATCGATATCGCAGACATCGATGTCGGTGACAACATTGGTGCCCGATTGCAGGCGGATCAGGCAGAAGCCGATATGCGAGTTGCTCAGGCGCGGGCAGAACAACGCCGGGCAACAGCCGCCGCTCGGGAACAGGAAATGGTCGCCAAAACAACCGAGAATCGCGCGGAAGTCGTATTGGCAGAAGCGGAAGTCCCAATGGCGATCGCCAAGGCATTTCGCGAAAACAAAATCGGTCTTCTGGACTATTACGAGTTGAAGAACGTTCAGGCGGACACCTCGATGCGAGCCGCAATTGCCGGAGTCGGTGACGAAGTGTCTCCAGCCTCACGACGATAAAAGACGGTGACGAATCCTCGTTCCACCAGCAGAGACCAAGCAAATCCGTGAATTTGCTCTTTCTGCAGTGATCTCTACGAGGCAAAATAAATGAGACGGGAATACACGTTGCACCGGTTCGCTTTCTTCCCATCAAAGCGAACCGGTTCATCACACCAAACGACGATCAACTCTGAAAACGTAACAGCCGAGTCGATCATGCCAGCAGACATTGAAGGAAAACGCGATGATCATCGATTCTTCATTTGCGCTGTTAGCTGATGGCGACTTCGGCTTTCTGATTTTCTTTGTCGTCGCGTTTTTCTCGTGGCTGTTCAACTACCTCAAAACGAAGGCAGAAGACCCGCAGGGGAACGCCAAAAAAGCCGAGCAGTCAAAACGAGTCACCAGCGAGATTGAAAAGTTCCTGCAACAGACAAAGCAGGGCCCTCAGCAAGGCAACATGCCCAATCAGCGCCGTGCTCCCTCGGGAGATGTCGTTGTTGTTGAGATGCCAAATGCTCGACAGTCTTCCAGACAGCCCCAACAACCTCGTCGACAGCCGCCTCCTTCCCGGGAAGAAATCTGGCGGGAACAGACAAGCAAACAACAGCGAAAACAACAGCGTGCCGCAGGAGAACGACGAGGCAACAAGCAACAGTCTCGTCAAGCTGCTGAGCCAGTCACCAAGCAAAGCAGTGTCTTCAACGATCAGAATCAGGACCTGAGACCGATCGGGGCAGGCTCAAACTCTGGAAGCTTTGCACCGCAGCCAGCCGCCCAAGCTGCTCCCGCGACACCAGACGCAAGACAACTGACAGGGTTACTCACGTCGACCAGACAGGTCGTTACGAATGACACGCTCGCAGCGAATGCCAGTCCAGCCGTTGCGTTAGCAACCCGTTTTCGCAATCGCGGTGAGTTGAAGAACGCGTTCATCATGAACGAAATCTTTAACAAGCCTCTCGGGTTGCGAAAGTAGTCCCTGCGCGGTGGTGCATCACAAATCTGCAATCCAAGAGTTGAATAACAGACAAAAAGGGTACTGAGAGTTGTGGCTCTGAACGAGGCAAGTGATCGGCTCAACGTCTTGATGTTATCGGGAACGTCTCAATTGCGAGGCAGTTCTGCTCGAACACAGTCACTTGCAGTTCGATTGCCCAAGCAAGGCGTGTCACTTCGGATCGTGGCAACCGACTCTGCAACAAAGTTGCCGGTCAACTCGGTCGAAACACGCACCGCTCGATATCTGAACTGGCCACTGGTCGGTCCGGTCACATGCCGTTTTCTGGCCAGTGACTTCCGCTCAAAAGTTCCCACGATCATCGACATTCAGCACCGGAGTTTGCACTCCGCTGGGGCCTGGTTCGCCCGCAGGCTTCAATGCCCTTATGTTGTCACGGTTCACGATTACCTTCGAGATCGAGAACGATTTCAGATCGACCAGCAGTGGTGTCAGCGCGTAATCACGGTAAGCGAATCGGTCAAAAACGAACTGCTGGAACGCACCAGGATTCCCGAGTCACTCGTCACTGTTGTCCCCAGTGGAGTGATGCCCCCGAAAGATTCGGAACTCTCCCAGCTTTTCTCGTCCGGTCGGGCGCCAGTGATTGGCACCGCCGGACCACTCGAAGCGGGTAAGGGAATCCAACACTTTCTGCGTGCGGCAGTACGAATCCTGAAGGGACGTCCAGATACTTTATTTGTGATCGCCGGATCTGGACCTGAAGAAAGATCACTGCGACGACTCGCACTCGACCTGCAAATTTCACATGCGGTCACAATCCTTCCGAACCTGCTCGACTTCAGTTCGGCATTGAAGGCAATGGACATTTTTGTTCTGCCAGCGCTCAAGCAGGGACTCGGCTCGACGATCCTCGACGCAATGGCTTGGGGCCTGCCTGTCATTGCCTGCGATTCCGGCGGGGTCTTCAGTGTTGTGGTCGATGGGATGACCGGCTTACTGGTCCCTCCATCTGACGATGTCGCACTTGCTGAACGAATGCGGTATCTGCTCGATAACCCTGACCGCGCGAGAGAGATGGGAGCCTGTGGTCGACGACGAATTCAGGAGCAGTTCCACGTCGATCATATGATGGACGCAACAATGAATCTGTATCGAGAAGTTTCACGACCGTCCGTCACCACCACCATCCCCGTCTAGACCGATTCGGTCTATCAAGTGTCCGCTCAAAGAACGATGCCTGTTATCCCTCTTGAATCACTCGACGATCCCCGCCTGGAACCTTATCGCAATCTGAAGGCCACCAACCTGACGCGCTGGTCAGGGCTCTTCGTTGCGGAAGGCATTCGGCTTGTAGAACGCCTGATCGAAAGCGACTTCCAGATCGCATCGATTCTTGTTGCGGACTCACACTTGCGTCGGCTCCCTCCAACAGTCCCTGAAGACGTCCCGGTCTTTGTGGCTCCACTGGCAGCGCTCGAGCCTTTAGTTGGATACCAGTTTCACAACGGGATGCTCGCCTGCGGGTACCGGAAACAGAGCCCGGCGGTCGACCAGTGGTTTGCCAATGACGGGAAACCACGGCTCATCGTCGCCTGCCCCCATACAGCTGATCCCGACAATCTGGGAACAATTATCCGCATCTCTGCCGCATTTGGAGCCGACGGCCTGCTCGTTGGTAATCGCTCCGCAGACCCGTTCTGTCGCAGAACCCTCCGCATCTCGATGGGAAATGCGTTTCTCTTTCCAATTCGAGAAACGACCTCCTTCACTGACGACTTGCAACGCATGCGCCAAGAGTTCGGGTATTCCGCTCTGGCAAGTGTCCTGGACGAACAGGCAATCGCTCTCGCAACGGCAAAACGGCCGGCGCGAATGATCCTGATTCTTGGCAACGAAGCAGACGGGTTGCCGCCAGAAATCACGGAACTTGCAGACCAGAAGATCATGATCCCGATGGCAGAAAAGATCGACTCCCTGAACGTCGGGATCGCGGCGGGAATTATGCTGCACCACTACACGCAAGTTGCACTGCCAGAGTCTTAAGAGACTGCCGGTTTTCAATCCATTTACAAGCAGCACAGAGCAAGTCATCCAGTCGACGCGTTAGCGCGAGCAGAGTGCATCAAACGAATGAACGCGGGCGAGACACGTTCCGTCTCCCCGCGTTCATTGCTTATTCAGTCTTCCTGATCCCCTGAGTTCCGTGCGACTTCAGGGATGGGAAGGGAACTACTTTGCAGCAGCGTAACGGCGGCTGACTTCTTCCCAGTTCACCAGATTCCAGAATGCCGCGATGTAGTCTGGGCGACGGTTCTGGTAGTGCAGGTAATAGGCGTGTTCCCAAACATCGAGACCGAGGATCGGGGTTCGGCCTTCTGACAGTGGGTTGTCCTGATTTGGAGTGCTTTCGAGGACAAGCTTGCCAGCTTTGTCGACAGACAGCCAGGCCCAACCGCTTCCGAATCGGGTTGCTGCAGCAGCATTGAAGTCAGTTTTGAACTTATCGAACCCGCCAAGTTCATTCTTGATTGCTTCAGCCAATGCGCCGGTTGGCTCGCCGCCGCCAGCTGGCTTCAGAATGGTCCAGAACAGAGTGTGGTTCGCGTGACCGCCGCCATTATTGCGAACAGCAGTGCGAATGGACTCAGGAACAGAAGAAAGATCTTTCACGAGATCTTCAACTGACTTTGCAGCCAGTTCAGGATGACCTTCCAGCGCTTTGTTCACATTTGTGATGTAAGCCTGATGATGCTTCGTGTGATGGATTTCCATCGTGCGTGCATCAATGTGTGGCTCCAGTGCGTCATAAGCGTACGGCAGCGGTGGCAGAGTATAGGCCATCGATTCATTCTCCTCTCAAGGCGTGTGAGTTCGTTGACTCCGATTTCCTCATTCTAGACCAAACATCCCACCCCACAACCATCTGAATGATTTTCAGAGCAGAATAAGTTCGAGGGGTGATTTCCGGACCTATTGGCCGAAAATCCCCTGCGAGAATTCAGGAAATCTGAAGCATTCCTGAGAGAACAACAAAGCTGAATGCCGCAGAGCAGTGGAGGGCGTTCTTCTCGATGTTATTCATCTGAGAACAGCCACCGCTTTTACATCTTACGAATGCGAATTCCGTTTACACCGTGGCCGCAATAGACCGTACGGACACTTTCAACAGCAGCCCAGCCCGGCGGAATCGGTTGATTTCCGCAAATAATCATATCTGCACCTGGATAGTTCGGCAGGCGTTGAATGACCCAGGCATTCTTTCCCAGTCCGTTACATGCTGGGGAATTCTGGATCCCAACAATAATCCAGTTCGGAGGAACAGGGCGATTTGTACAAATGACGGCCTTCATCTGATCGTCGTAGGGAAGCACTCGGGGACGAATGGGCCGACCAGCCGGAAGCTGATAGTTCCAACCTTTTCCACCAGCTTGCACCTCTGCCGTCCCCCCGACAACAAGAAGCAGAAACAACATGACCGAAGCGGAAAATCGACGCATGCCTGTGACTCCTGAGGCAACAGAAGGAGACTGGAGGGAGAGGTCCAGAGTGTTTCATAACACTAAAAATCAACGATCAGAACCACAACATGAGTCCGGCGTCCCGCAGAAAGCCAGCCCCCAATCGGCAATCGCTGCCGAAACACTCGCAATAACGGCCCTTCTGCAAGCGTGTATTGGTAGTCAATTCCGATTAAGTCACGTGAAATCAATTCATTAACAGAAACCACCACCAGAGGTGCAATTTGACATAAATCGCTCCCCCGACCTCTGCCGATGACATGAAATGAAACGGCAGGTCGCGACTCTCGAACCGCCCATCACGCTATTTATATTGCAGAAGCTTCCGAGGACGTGTCATGGAAACAGCATCATCCGCCAGTTCCAGCTTCGTGTTGGTAATTGAACGTGGGCGTTCCCAGTATCCGCGCCGTCCAATCGAGGGAAACCGATTCCTGATTGGGTCGGGAAGTAACTGCCATCTGCAACTCGGTGGGCAGATTCCGATCCTGCACAGCATTATCATTCCACAAGGGAACAGCCTGTGGATTGACGCTTTCGTAGCCGATCCCCCACTGAAGGTGAACGGGCAAACAATTCGTGAAAGCGAACTGCACCGCGGAGATCTGATCGAAATCGGGAGCTTCGTCTTTAGCGTTGACCAGGAAGAAATCGCACTCCCGGAAGCCCAGCAGAGCGAATCACAAATTTCGCCAGAAGAACTCCTGCATGTGCTGGCCAATGGGCTGGATTACCTGCAAAAAGCAGAAGCAGGTCGAAAAAGCGGAGCCCGAGCATTGCTCGCCGAAATCGCTCGCCTTCAATCCACAACGAAAGAAACAGCCGTCTCGGTTGAAACGCAAACTACTCCAGCCATGACAGAAGAAGTCAAGCTGGAACAAGAATACTCGCTTTCTCAACTGGAGTTGATGGCACAACGCGAGGCTGAAGAAGAGAACGAATCAGCCGAAGCCGCTGAACTTCGCCGCAGTGCCTGAGAAACACAAGCACTACGGCCAACTTCAGGTTAAACACCGGGAACAGGCGCGGCCATTGACTCCCGGTGCACGTTCAACGGCCGGATAACAACGGCTGAATAACATAGCCTGACAAGGCTACTCGGCAGGCTCTGCAGCTTCGCCGCCCTCTTGAGGAATGGCTTCGGATTTCTTCTGTTCATATTGGTTGCGAAGCTCTTCGATTGATTCTGCAGCCGGGCGCTGAATAAAGCTCGACCCCGCTGTCCAGGCGGAGCCGCTCCGCCGCCCCTCAAATGAATAGCTCTGATCAAGACTTCGGAAAGAATAGGCCACCTCGGCCAGTTCGTCGTCAACGGCAGTCGAGACGGTCGACAGGCCAACAGTTGCTCCCACAACGGCCAATGTGCCTAGCAAAGCGGTCTCAGCAGACAGGACCGCGCCAAGTTCATCGTTAAGAAATGACGCAAACAGCGACATCGTCAATGCCTCCAAATGGTTCTATCAAATAGAAGCGGCGACGCGGCCTGCGCTCCGAATCGTCCTACAACCATCAAAATAGATACAATCGGCACTCCTGACAAGCTGACTGTTCAATCATCTTTACAGAACCGTAAAGAGAACGGCACAGCAATGACAAGCTGGCTTTCACTGGCAAGAGAAGGAGAGCATAGAAAAGCCTGCTGCCGGTGATTCAATAAAGAGAAGGGGCACGCAACAGACCACTGAACAGAAAAACGATTCAATCGCGCGCACAAACACACCACATGATTTGAGGCAGTGTTTTTAAAAGCGGTCAGCAGGAGGAGAAAACCCTGCGAAACATCGCATGCCATCAGCTTCAAAGCTGGCACGATGTAAGAATACGAGCCTGCGCGTTGCTCTCCCTGAGATGAAGAGCAACGTTCGCGCAGCACATCGCAACAAAACAATGCACCCAAAGGCCAGAGCAAACCCACGCAATGAAGGCGTGCTTGCTCGAAACTCTTTAGGGACGCAAACGACCAAAGGCAGTAAACCTGCCACTTCCTACCCAAAACTGGGCAGGGGAAGGCATGCCCAACACCCCTGATCCATCCAGACTATTTACGGTGGCGGATCTTAGCACGCATACGACGCTTCTTGCGACCCAATTTGCGACGACCCTTGCCTGTCTTCTTAACTCCCATGTTCCCGAACTTTCCGCTTTCTGTCTGGTCTCTGGCAATTCGTGTTGACGATGGCAACCGAACGTATGACTTCAGAATCGCATCTGCAATGCAGGACAATTCTGACCTTCGAGTTGGCTGATTCGCCACGACTCGGATTCATTCAATGAGCCGTGTCAAAGCTCCCAAAATGGAAGCCCACAAAGTAGTTGAGAAAGTCATATTTTGCAAGTCGTCACGTAAAAAGAGATCGCATCATCGCGAGACTCTGGAAAACAGCCGCAGGATTCCAGCCTGAGCCACGCCAGTTCCGGACTGGAAGTCGTGTTCCCACGGTGCGTTCTGAAACAATGCTGTGCAGGTGAAACATCAAGATCCAAACCCTATAAATGGAAATAACCGAAGCAGACACCAGACGGACTCGCCCCAAACCGACCAGTTTTCTCTGACCGGTTTACCGAGTCTCGACAGTCTCGATCTTCACCATAACAATTCAATTTCCCACATCTAATCCGCCTCATTAGGCCAACGAGAATGAGTCGACTCCCAGCGCTCCGGAATCACGACTCGGATTCGTTTATATCTAAAAGGAAGTTTGCGAGATGCGGTTCACAAAAATGCACGGAGCCGGCAACGATTACGTTTATGTCAACGCCTTCAAAGAGGCGTTGCCGGAAGACATTCCTGCACTCGCACGAAAAATCAGCGATCGTCACACCGGGGTCGGCGGTGACGGGTTGATTCTGATTTGTCCATCCGACAAGGCAGATGCCAGAATGCGGATGTACAACGCCGATGGCAGCGAATCAGAAATGTGCGGCAATGGCGTTCGTTGCGTCGCCAAGTTCGTCTATGACCATGGAATCGCCCAGAAAGAAGAACTGAAGATCGAGACGGGCAGGGGAGTCCTGACTCTTCAGGTCTTTCCTGTCGATGGACGGGTTCAGCAGGTCCGAGTCAACATGGGCCACCCCATTCTGGAAGCAGACCTGATTCCAACAACACTCACAGGGACGCCTCCTGTCAACGTTCCACTGGAAGTCGGCGGAACAACGCTGCATGTCACCGCGATCTCGATGGGGAACCCTCACTGCGTAACATTTGTTGATGAACTGAACGATCACCTCGTTCATGGAATCGGGCCTCAAGTGGAAGTGCACCCGGCATTTCCCCGCCGTGTGAATGCTGAATTCATCAAAGTTATCTCCCGATCCGAAACTCAGATGCGAGTCTGGGAACGTGGCAGCGGAGAGACACAGGCGTGTGGCACCGGAGCCTGTGCATCACTTGTCGCCGGGGTTCTCAATGGCCTGACAGATCGCAAAGTTCTTTGCCATTTGCCTGGCGGTGACCTGACCCTGGAATGGGCGGAATCCGGGGAAGTCTTCATGACCGGACCAGCCACTGAAGTCTTCTCTGGTGACTGGGAATAAGCCCGATCGATTTTGCCCCCGCTTGCCCACGCCACAAAATTAAAGCAGGGATCATCCGCTCTTTCGAGTTGATGATCCCTGCTTCACGTTGAGAATACGTTTACCGAACCGAACTATGCGGCCCGTTTAATCTTGAACTGCACGTTTTCATCGGCTGCAGACGATTCACTCTGGGCAACCGGCATTTCAAGAGAAGGGGTATCATGTGCCTCCTCTTCATCACGATCGCGAGACCGCTTCAGACCGAATACCGTGGCCACTCCGGCACCGAGCAAGCCAATCACAATCCAAAGGGTTTTGTTACTCGCGGTCGTCGCTGGTTTCACTTCCTCATCGGCGACTGCTGCGTCAGCGAACGGATCGTCAAACTGCAACGTTGACTGATTCTGAACCAACTCCAGTGGTGGTGCAGGGACCGACGGAGCTTCGAGCATTGGACGATGCCGTCCAATAGTCGCAGACGCAAGACTTTGATCAGGTAATAACCGAGAGTGAGCCGTGTCGCCAATTCCATGGAATGGACGTGGTTCGCTTACAGATCGGGTTGCCTCGGCGACAGCAAACTCAACATTGTTGCGCAGGTTTGCCGCATTCGCCTGCAGCTCTTTCGCAGGAAATCCGGAAGGAGTCGCAGACGTTTGTGTCAACGTTGGGGTCGACTGACCTGCTGGAAACGCGCTCCAAGGGTCTGTCCCATTCGCAGCCAGATCTCCCCTTGAACCGCCTTCAGATGCAGTTCCAGGACGAATCTCCGGCAACGCGTCCGACGATCCCAATGTTGTCGCTTTAAACCGCTGCGAAGTCGTCTTCGGAATCGACGCGACTTCCCCAATTGAAGTGGACTTCACGCTGGATGGTTCAACGGTCTTCGCAACAGTTGGTGCTGTCGGGGCCGCCACCCAAGTCGCAAATCGCTCATTGAACGGCGAATCGAATGGAGAACTCGCGTGGCTGGCGACGGTTTTTTCAGGTTGCGAAAGCTGAGGTTGAGACACCTGAGACTGAGCAATCGGCGATTGAGCGGTCTGGGCAGCCTGAGCTTGTGGCATCTGGAAAGGAGAAACCTCAGGCTTCGCAGCAAAGGCAAAAGACTCTGAAGCGGCTTCTCTGGTCGCTTCACCGAAAGATCCAACAGCTTCCTGCGGAGCCTTGGCGATCTGATGAGATGGACTGTTTTTGAAAATCCTCGCAGAGATCGTGCGAGCAAATTCCGCTGGATTCTCCTCATCAGCCGAGAATTTCAGCTGATGCTCCGCCGCAATCTTTTCGGCAAGAAGTGCACTGCGATAGGCCGAATGCAGTTCGCCTCGAATCTCACTGGAATGGGCCTGCGACATCAACGCACGGACCCTCAGACGCTGTTGGCGCTGTGAAACATCATCCGTCGGAGATGGCTCGAAGCGATCGGAAGAGGCCACAAATGCCGTCCCGACGCTTTCCTTCGCAGGCAGCTCTTTCTGGAATGTGTCGGCCTGAGCTGGCGTGCCTGCTGGAGTCGCAGACATCCATGATGGCGAGTCAAAAGGAGACCCACTTGCTGC
>JBEBTF010000105.1:0-13600 GCA_040393865.1 Planctomicrobium piriforme
GGGAATTCCCTGCGTGACGATAAGTGATCAGGAACTGGCGAACCGCATTAAAAGCCAAGGGGCAGAACTTGGGTTTTCGCTTGTTGGAATCACTGCCGCTGCACGTCCGGAGACTCTGGAGTATTTTCAGGATTGGTTGCAGCAGGGTTATCAGGGAGAGATGAATTATCTCAAGCGTCGTGAAGATGCTTACGCTGATCAAACCGGAGTCATGCATGGCGTGTGTTCGATTGTCGTCGTGGCGATGAACTATGGTCCCGGGCGGCCTGCGATTCCTGGCCATGGTCGCGTTGCGGCGTATGCTCAAGGAACAGCGGACTATCATGACCTGATGCGAACACGGCTTAAGAAGCTTGCCGCGGTGATTCGTGAGAGCCGTCCAGAATCGCACAGTCGGGTGACAGTTGATACTGCCCCGCTGCTGGAACGTGATCTTGCAAAGCGAGCCGGACTCGGCTGGTTCGGCAAGAACACCATGCTGATCAACAAGCATGCTGGCAGTTACTTCTTCCTCGGGGGAATTCTGACGGATACCCCACTTCCGCCTGATCCGCCGCATTTTTCCAGTCATTGCGGAACGTGTACACGCTGTCTGGATGCCTGTCCGACTGATGCGTTTGTTGGCCCGCATGTGCTTGATGCCAGAAAATGTATTGCCTATCTGACGATCGAACTTCGAGGTGAGCCGATTCCTCGCGAGTTGCGTGCTGGGGTTCAGGACTGGATTTTTGGTTGCGACGTCTGCCAGCAGGTCTGTCCATGGAACCGGAAGGCGACGCCTGCATTGGAACCGCAGTTGCAGCCAATTCAGGCGACGCATCGATCTGCTCTGGAGTTCCTTGAACTGGATGAACAGACATTCCGATCTGAACTGGGCAAGACGCCCCTGTCCCGCCCTGGAGCTGCAAACATGGCTCGAAATGCGGCGATTGTGTTGGGAAATTCCAAGCAATCAGAGGCCGTGCCTGCGCTGAGCCGAACATTGAATCACAGTGATCCTGTTGTTCGCGCAACGGTTGCCTGGGCTCTCGGAGAAATAGGAACGGCTGCCGCACGAGTGAGCCTGATGGAACGGCTTTCGGTGGAATTGGATGAGAGTGTTCGAGAAGAAATCCAGGCAGCGCTGGCTGAGTTGTCTGGCAAGTTGGGAACTTGACTCAGTTGAAATGAACAGGAGCGGGACATCTCGAATGGGGGGCCCGCTCCTGTCGTTATGAGTCTGGAGATTCAATCAGCAGATTGTGTGAAGATCAGCCTGTTCCGAGCTTCTGGTCATAGGCTTCCAGATCCCGCATGAAGAGAGACAGCGTTGACTGCAATGTGTCTCGTTGAATCTTCCAGGTTGGGGTGTCATCGGTGTATCTGCTGCAATGTTCAATGAACAGTCGATACAGAAATTTGAAGAGATGTCGCGGGGCACGCAGGCGATCGAAGATCCCCACCAGTTCTGCTTCTGTAATCGACGGGTCGAACAGATCTTTCACCGAGATCGATTTATCGCCGAGTTTCGCACAGGCGCGGATTCGGTCATTCGCGACGTCATACAGTCCCTGACCGGTCCAACTCAGGGACAGGATCAGGTTCTGTTTGTCGAGTCTGGATCGTTCGTAGAAATCTTTCTCCTGACGATTCAGATACGGGACAACTGTCGCTGGTAACAGCAGTTTGAAAGCGACGCCAGGGTGCTTCAAAAACTTGTTGTCGAAGAGCGGCCACACAAGGTCTTTGATTCGCTCAGGGGAGCCATGGACCAGATGCGGTTCGTCAACACGATCCATCAGCACGACGATACTGGTGAAGCCGAGCGTTTTCAGAATTGCTTGAAGGCGACTCAACATTTCGTAGCGGTCATCGCCTCGCGGACGACCTGGATAGGGTTGTCCAATCAGCTCTGACTGTTCGAATTGTGTCAGAATTTTGCGGAGTGTGCCGATGTTGTGATCTACAACTCGAACCTGTCGCTGAACGCTCCAGGCGGTCCACCAGCACTTCAGCTGACGCCAGATCAATGGAGTCCAGAATCCGAGAACGATCAGCCAGATCCACCAGTTCAGGAAAATTGCTTTGATGGAGCCGCCGAGCCAGATCGTGAGACCTAATGCGGCGATTGTTCCTGCGACGCCCAATGCAATGTCCCAGTGCGCCTTCCAGTTTGAATACCGCAATTTGCGTCTCAGGCTCGCCCAGCGATAGGGCAGCGAGACGTCGCGGTTATGGTCATAGAATGCCGAAAGCAACTGGATGTCCCGTTTCTGGGGACGAGTCAGTTTGGCGATGGCATCGAGAGAAATATTGTGCGATTCGTCTTTCTGGTCCCGCCCATCGTTTCGCAATGTATCGGAAAGACGACTGACGGCCAGCGTGAGAATGCTGTCGAGGTGGTCCCAGAGACGCCAGTTCTGCAGGGCACGTTCTGGTTTACGTTGTCGGTTGGAAAGCCGATCCCGAAACGTATCAAGGAACGGGTTGAAGTCTTCGTACTGAACGATGAACGCCCGTTCGTTCGGATGCTCCAGATTGTATTTCTGAAGTTTGCCGACAATCTGCAGTCGCAGTGCCGTCTTCCCACTCCCCTGTTCGCCGAAGACAACCGAAGTTGCCGGCGTGCCTGGGTCTCCGTAGATCTTGTCCCAGGCCGGATGATGCGTGCCATTCAAGCAATGGTCACGAAAGACCTGGTCGGAGGCGGCATCTTCCTGAGCAAATGGGTTCTCAGTAATGCCGTAATGGTCCAGTAGCTGGTGGACTTTCATAGGAAAAGCCGTTTCTCGGCAGCCAGTCTAAGAAAAGTTGACGTTAAGATGGGGAGGATTGTTTGGGTTTAACGCATGGTGGTGCGATGTGCAACCACGGTTTTCTCACATCAACAAAGGATGTCGGAAGCCATCTGTGTATCAGTGAAAACACATGCATTGAACTTGAAAGAGGGCGAGGTCACTTCGGATAGACGCAGACGATTGCCGTGACACAAGATGCGATCAGCGCCGACAGCCAGATGATCACGAAAGCGGTTCGTCGGTCCTTTTTCCGAAATTCTGCTTGCTCCACGGTGTCTGTCTTTCCGATGGAACTGCTGACATTAAAGACGCCTCGAATGCCGTAGGCAACGCAGAATCTCCAGAACCCTTGCAAAAATCCGATCGAGCCGATGAAAGCCGGAATGAAAACAACCAGCCGGAACAGCAGTGGAATCTGATTGACAATCAGAAAGAAAGCGAGCACTGCCGTGGTGACGTAACCTATTATTGCCGTGAGATATCTGGCAATAACTTCGTTTCGTCCCAAGTTGCAGACGCCTGGGATGTA
Organism: Planctomicrobium piriforme; assembly: GCA_040393865.1. GTDB lineage: Bacteria > Planctomycetota > Planctomycetia > Planctomycetales > Planctomycetaceae > Planctomicrobium > Planctomicrobium piriforme_A. The sequence goes on from JBEBTF010000105.1 coordinate 3,307, forward strand.
CTCTCGGCGCGATGGCGGCTGCGAATTTTCAGGTGTCATGTTTGTTCTCCCATTTTCGATAAGGGGAGTTTTTTCAGATTAAAGAATACGGTCGAGCTCCCCCCGTCTGGGAGGTTTCAGTCGTATTCGATCTGAGAGACGCAATTTTTGTCACGACTCAAGTTTATTCGAGAAAGAGGGTTATGTTGGGATTTCTTCTGACTGATTCAGAAAAAGAGTGAATTCTTACCACCCCACTTTCCGAAAATCTTCAGTTCGATGTCCCTGTCTTAGTTTTGCTATTTCACGGATTCGCTGGAATGGTCAAAATTTCGTCGGCCTTCGATCGTTACGGAATCGGTAGAACCAACTATAATCTGTTGCTCCGAATTTTCGGTTGAAATCCCTGCTTCGCCACTCGTTTCAGATTGCTTGAGTGTGAATTTGATTCGGTGAGAAGAAGTCGACGCGATGGTTTTCAGGGAGTGGCTGACCCGTCGTTAGAGAATCCATATCAATTTCTGGAATCTCTGTAGCCGAAATCAAAACTGGGGCTGATGTTGACGCTCGCCCCCGGGATTGATGATTGAAAGTGTATTGAAACAGATTGAACCGCGAGGCACGTCACAGCGGCCTTCGAAGTTCAGCAGTAAAGGATTCTCTGCGCAATGAGCAGACGTGTCGTAGTCACTGGTGTTGGTTGTGTATGTCCCGTTGGACACGATCCTCGTACTGCCTGGAAAGCAGTTCTGGAAGGAAAGTCTGGTATCGGCCCGATCACTCGGTTTGATACCACTGGATATCCAACTACGTTTGCTGCCGAAGTTCGGAACTTCAATCTCCTGAACTGGTGTCCTCCTGATGTCGTTGAGTCTCTCAACTACGCAACCGAGCATCTGCCATACGGAATTGCGGCCGCAGTTCAGGCGGTTCAGGATTCCGGGCTGGATATCGCGAATATTAAAGACCGCACTCGTTTCGGGGTGTACCTCGGCGCTGGTGAAGGGGGACAGAATTTCAACCAGTTCATGGGGATGATCACAGATTCTCTCGATGAATCTGCCGACTTCGGCATGGACCGTTTCACCGAACTCGCTTTGCAGCGGATGAATCCGAGAGCGGAAGGATTCCTTGAGCCAAACATGCTGTCTGCGAGAATTGCAGGTCTGTTTGGAGCACAGGGACCGAACGCCAACACTCTGACAGCATGTGCCGCTTCGGCTCAGGCCATTGGCGAAGGCCGTGACTTCATTCGTAATGGTCTGGCTGACATCATGATTGTCGGGGGAGCCCACTGCATGATTCACCAATATGGAGTGACCGGCTTCTCATTGCTGACGGCATTGTCCCGTCGCAACGATAACCCACAAGCGGCCTCTCGCCCATTCGACCGGGAACGTGACGGCTTCGTCATGGGTGAAGGGGGAGCGATGCTCGTGCTCGAAGAATATGAGCACGCCAAGCAACGCGGGGCAAAGATCTATGGGGAAGTCCTCGGCTACGGGGTCGCATGCGATGCGTACCGAATTACAGACATTCCGCCAGATGGAAATGGCCTGGCTCGCGCGATTAAAGCCGCTTTGGCGAATGCCAAGCTGAATCCAGAAGACATTTCGTATGTGAATGCTCACGGAACCAGTACCGGCGCCAACGACAAGACGGAAACGCTGGCACTGAAGACTGGTTTGGGAGAACACGCCTACAAGACGCCGATCTCAAGTACCAAGAGTATGACCGGTCACCTGGTTGCTGCTTGCGGTGCTCTGGAAGCGATCTTCTCGCTGTATGCGTTGGCCGAAAACGTGCTTCCGCCGACAATTAACTATGAGTATCCAGATCCAGACTGCGATCTGGATTACATCCCGAACGTGGCCCGACAGGTTCCTGTGAACGCTGTGATGACCAACAACTCTGGATTCGGCGGACAGAATGTCTCGTTGATTCTGGCTCGGGCATAACGCCTCGGCAGGATGGCTCACCTGTCCTTAATGGGACAGGTTGGATCATAAGTTACGAACGCTCCAGCAGAGTTCCTGCTGGAGCGTTTTCTTTTGGAGACACTGAAACGGTTTGGCGCACTCGCGGCAGGGACGACGTGACAGGTAAGTGCAATTCGCATACTTCGATCTGGCGATGAAGCAGAGTTGGTGGTATGGTGAGAACTGCGTCGTTCCATATAAATCGGGAATGATGTCTTGCCTAGAGCACCTTGCGAAATGATATCCACGCTTCCGCCACGCGGTGAGTTGTGTTTCATCAAATCAAAACGGCTGCTGCGCGGGCACTCGGTAGAGCAAACTGCTCTAAAATCGACAGGCAAAGAGAACATTGCCTCCCTAACACTTGGAAATCCGAGGATATCAAATGAGATTCTCACACCAGTTGATGGCTGCTTTGGCAATTTCGTTGTTCAGCGTACAAGCTGTCATGGCTGAACAGGTGAAGGTCGAAGGTGTTCACCTCTGCTGCGGTGGATGTGTTAAAGGTGTGACCAAGGCCATGACCGGCGTCACCGGAGTGACAGGCCTGAAGGTCTCTCAGGACGATGAAACTGTCACCTTTGAAGCCAAAGATGATGAAGCTGCACTCGCTGGTCTGACAGCGCTCGCCAAAGGTGGCTATTACGGTACACCATCGCGTCCAGGCCCAGACTTTACTATCGATGCCAGCAAGAAACAGAACGAAGTTCAGATTAACGGTCTGCACCTGTGCTGTGGTGCGTGTGTGAAGGCGGTTCAGGGAGCACTCAAAGGTGTTCCGGGAGTGAAGACTGTCACCTCGGAAGCCCGATCCGGAAAAGTTGTTGTGAAAGGGGACAGCGTGAGCCTCGCTGAAACATTGAAGGCTCTCCACGAGAACGGCTTCCACGGAACCGTAAAGTAGGGATTTTGAGACGGACGAGTTAACGGATTTTGGGACCTGTGTTTGAGAGGACTTCTCTCTGAAAAGGGTGTCCCGGAATCGGTTTCAATCTGATATCCTGCAGCCGCCAACCAATTGAGTTGGCGGCTGTTCTCATTTCCAGATGCAGCGAACGCATTGTGCTCCTGTAATGTAATTCATGTCCTATCGGGTGGAACTTGATCTGTTCACAGGTCCATTGGATCTGCTGCTTTACCTCGTTCGTCGGAACGAGGTCGATATCGTTGATTTGCCCATTGCCAGAATTGCGCAACAGTTCCACGAGTTTCTGGAAGTTCTGCAGACCCTCGATCTCGACCTGGTTGGCGATTTCGTGGTGATGGCCAGCACACTGGTCGAAATCAAAAGCCGAAGTGTGTTGCCAACCAAGAACGAAGACGAAGATCTGGCCGTGGCAATGAACGCCAATGGTGATCCCAGATCCGATCTGATTCGGCAATTGCTGGATTACAAGCAATTCAAGGACGCTGCGAACAAGCTGGATGAACGAGCCCAGCAATGGCAGGAACGCTATCCACGACTGACAGATGAACGTCCGTCGTCCGGAAAGGACCCTGCGGCGGATCGCATTAAAGAAGTCGAGTTGTGGGACCTGGTCAGTGCGCTGGGGCGCATCCTGAAACGTAAAGAAGTCGAATCCAACTCGACGATCCGGTATGACGAAACGCCGATTCAAACCTATGTTGAGCAGATCGGAGCACTGATCCGCGAGCAAGGGCGAGTGGAGTTTTCGACACTCTTCGGAACCGAATCCATTCGCAGCAAGATCATCGGGATGTTCCTTGCCGTGCTGGAACTGATTCGTCACCACGGGTTCCGATGTGAACAGCCCAACGATTTTGGCGAAATCATGCTGCTGCCTCCGCTTCCGCCTGAGGAAGTGGTCACTGAAAAACCAGCACAAGCCGAACCAGCTCCTTCTGAGCCATCCTCTTCATCCGAACCTGAGACAACTGCCTAATTCGAACGCGTCCGACGCGAAGATTCGGGACACACGCCAATTTCAGGTGTCTGATTTCAGATCTTGAGAATTCAGGACGCGCAATCGGCGAAATGCAGTTCCCGCCAGACGGAATTTTTGAATCCCGATGGAGGTGTTGCGTATCATTCTGGAATGATACGCAAAGATGTGTCGACGTTTTGAGTGGTTGCCTGCGAATCGGGGTGAGTTTTAGCCGCGATATGAGAGCACTTCTCGAAATAGAGTGGCGTTTCCGGCACGCGCGGTGTTCACCCTTTTTCCTAATGAAAAGGCTGCTGCGCGGCCACCAGATAGACCGAACTGGTCTCGATCGAAATTGAAAGTCCCATGGTCCGGATCATTGCCGCTTTACGACTACGCTGTCCTCGGTGTCTGAAGGGGAAACTCTTCCGTTCGTACACCAAAATGCATGATGCCTGCCCCAATTGCGGTCTCTCATTCGCACCAGCGCCCGGGTTCTACATCGGATCGATTTATCCCAACTATGCGACAACGGTGGTGATCGGAACGGGCTTGTACTGGTTGCTCGCATTTGGTTTGCAGCTCGATCACACCACCGTTTTCTGGATCTGTATCGGGTTCCTCTGTCTGTTTCCCGTCTGGTTCAATCCGTATGCCAGAAGCATCTGGATGGCACTCGTTTATCAGGCGAACCCCAGTGCAATGGATCGAGTCTCTTCCGAAGCCGCTCCTCAAGAGGACGACGAAGCGAAGAAAGAACCAGCGAACGAATCAAATCGCAAGACCTGATGCCGTTCGTGAAATCAGGGGCGTCTGGGGAAGCGGCATTCCGTTTTTACACTTTCCGCACTACAGCTTTCAGAGTCGTTGCCTGCCGTGTGGATCTCTTCTGCTGACACGGCAGCAGTGGCTGACTGAAAACAGGATCAAGGATACCAACAGCGATGCGAGCTCGTTCAGAGTCTTCTTTGAATACAGAACGTTTCGTCGTTGCCATGACCGGCGCGAGTGGCGCGGCGTATGGGATTCGTCTGCTGGAAGTTTTGCTGTCGGCTGGATACCAGGTCCATCTCACTCTGAGTTCTGCAGCAATCAAAGTTTTTCAGGAGGAACTGAAAGCTCCTGTGACGATGGATTTGTTTCAAGCCGACCCCTTGGGGAGCCTGAAGCAACTGATTCAAAAAATTCACGCAGATTACTCGCAACCAGACCGACCGATGTTGTCGCTGGATCATGCGAATCTGATTTACCATTCGAGTCATGACTACAATGCCGGGATAGCGAGTGGGTCTTTTTTGACCTCAGGCATGGTCGTCTGCCCCTGCTCGATGGGAACATTGGCCAGTCTTGCGAATGGGATCTCGACGAACCTGATTCATCGCGCGGCGGATGTGCACCTCAAGGAGCGGCGAAAACTTGTGGTTGTTCCGCGTGAGACGCCGCTGGGAACGATTCCGCTTCAGAACATGAAAACCCTGACAGACGCAGGGGCTGTGATCCTTCCTGCGATGCCAGGGTTCTATCATCATCCGACATGCATGCTCGATCTGATCGACTTCATTGTCGGGCGGATTTGCGATCAACTCGGAGTGCCTGTTGAACTTGTCCGTCGCTGGGGACGAGGTCAGTAAGCTGCTGTGCCGACCCGGTCTAATTCTGCGTAGGAGTGAGCTTCGTTGCCGTCTCCGGGATCGGTCCGTCGTTCCGCATCTCCTGTTTCGACTTGGGGCAGTTCCTCAATTTTCCCTGACGCATCAGGACGTCTGGCGGAGGAACCGGATGCCAGGCTCTGCACGAGGAGCAGTACAACGCATGGGACAGCGTTGCTTTGGCTGTCGTCGGATGCAATGGAATTTCTGCTGTTCCTGGAGGGGCAACGAACAGCTCTTTTGACTTTGTGTCGACGAAGACCGTTGGCAGGGTTCCGACTTCACGACGCGGCCGGCGTTCGCATCCGACGGAGGTCGCAAAAAGAGTAAGAAGCAATGCCAGGCAAAGCGGCTGGCACAGTAGAAATGGACGCACTGGATTCTCCACTGAATGTTGAAGACCATTCTGGCCTCAACGAAGTGTGTTAGAAAACACCCTGAGAGGGGGACTGACCGACGAAATGAAATGGCAGCAGCTTCTGATTGTTAAGAGAGCTGCTGCGCGGCCACATGCTAGACCGATACGGTCTAGAGCACCTTGCAAAATAATTTCCACGCTTCCGCCACGCGGCGTGTAGCGTTTCATCAATCGAGACGGCCGCTGCGCGGGCACTCGGTAGAGCAAACTGCTCTAGTCGAGGTCATACCACTCGTCGCATTTCAGTGGATCCTGCAGGCTGTTCCCAATGAACCCCAGTCGTTCTTTCTGCATCCGTTCGGCGTTTCCGGAGCCAGGTTCTTTCCAGCCAAAGCCCCAGGTTTCGACATGCCCATCAAGGAAGGCGACATTCGCGGCACCAGAGTGGCGGAAGTGAATGCTCGGCATTGGCGAAGCCCACGCATTGGGGTAGTCGCTGGGAGTTCCCAGGAGCCAGATTTCTTTGAGATTGTTCTGAGTACAGCCTGGCCAGTCGACACAGGCCAATTGTGCAGAGTCTGCAAACGCAATTGTCTGTGACATTGAAGTCACGTCACGGAAGCGTTTCGCTAACGGGAGCTTGCTGTAAACATGAGGGAACGCGTCGTAATCGACACCGGCTCCGCGTGAGAGATAGTTTCCGTTGTATCCAAACCCGGAGGCCGGCTTTCCGAAACGGACCTCCTCCATCTGCTCTGGGCCGAAGTTAGGGCACTGGAAGCTGGCATAACTTGCTTCGATGTAAGGTGCCAATGGGCCTTTGTGGTATTCGAGCTGTTTGGTCCGGTCAGGTTCGTCGTAGTTCACCACTCCGAACCAGAATTGGGCGGTTCCGACATCCGCATAGGTCAACAGACCAGGCAGTCGCTTGGAATCTTCTACGACATACGGAACCAGCATCTCGCGGTGGACGTCGGCATAGTTGTGCATTGCCAGCACAATTTGCTTCAGACGATTACGGCATTCTGTGCGGCGAGCCGCTTCACGTGCCTGTTGCACTGCTGGCAACAAGAGCGAAACAAGAATGGCGATGATGGCAATCACCACCAGCAGTTCAATCAGGGTAAATCCTGACCTTCGATTGGGCTGATGCCTGCGGAAACCCAGGGACGCATTTTCTGCGCACGCTGCAAACTTCATGACAATTCCTCGTTGCCAACGGCCGTTCGATCTGGATTCAAGTGAGATCACACAAACGACCAAGCGATAAAGTGGAACGAACTGCAGGCAGGTCTTCTGGCTTCTGGATCTTCCAACTCACACGCCTTCCCGTACAAACGTTGTACAGTGGCCTTTGTGTGAATTGTCCCCAATTACAGCGGCGGGACCGCGACGGATTTACACCGTCTTCCCTATTCTCCGTTGAGAGACACCCTCTTCGGCACCTGATTCGTATTCCGTAAGATGCTAAGACGGATTCAGCAGATGTCAAACCGGAAGCCAACGCTTTGGTGAACGCCGATGCGAGAATCTATCTGGCGGTGGTTCCGGGTGTTTGGTTAAGGTTCCCTGATCTCGCTATCGGATACGAATGTTTTCATCAGCTGAACAGCGATCACCTGAGAGCAATTCCTGAGAGGGGAGAGCGTATCTGACACGCGGGCTTCGGCTTATCTCATATCGAGAAGGCTTCTGTGCGGCCACATGAGAGACCGACCGGTCTGGAATCGAATTTCTTTGTAGCGGCTGTAAATCGATTAAGGTGAAACGATATGAGCTTGTGGGAAATTGTCCTCCTGGGCATTGTACAGGGGATTTCTGAGTTTCTGCCCATCAGCTCTGATGGTCACCTTGTGATCGTCGAATCCATGTTGGGGCATAAGACAGAGAACCTGTCTCTCAACATTGCGCTGCATTTCGGGACACTGATGTCCATTCTGCTCGTTTACCGCAAGGATATCATCCCGGCGTTTAAGCAACCGAAACTGGTACTGGCTATCATCGTCGCCACACTTCCGGTTGTGATTGCTGCCTTGTTGTTCGGAAAAGTCTTTAAGGAAGCATCGAACTCCTCATTCATTGCTGGCCTTGGGTTACTTTATACCGCAGGGCTTTTGTTCCTGACTCCTCGGATCGACAGTGGCACCCGAACCATGCAGGAGATCAATCTTCGTGACGCCTTCTTCATTGGATGTCTGCAGGCACTCGCTCCCCTGCCCGGCGTTTCTCGGTCCGGAAGTACCATTGTTGCTGCATTGTTGTTAGGCGTCCGTAGGGATGCGGCAGCCAATTTTTCTTTCTATATCGCTGTTCCTGCAATTGCAGGCGCAGTTATGAAAGAGTTGTTGTTTGATAGCCCGCCCATGACCATTGAGTTTGGGAATCTGGCGATTGGAATGTTTGTGGCCTTCATTGTGGGCGTCGTCGCATTGAGGGGGCTGTTGCGAGTGGTTGCTGCCAGAAAGCTGATCTGGTTCGGCTGGTACGTGCTGGCTCTGGCGATCTTCACCATTATCGGCAGCACTGCTGGATGGCTATAAGTGGCTGTAATTTGAAGTGTTGATACTGTTCATTCTGATACGAAAAAGAGCCGTACGATTTGTCGTACGGCTCTTTTGCTGTGTGGCCACATGATAGACCGATACGGTCTAGAGTTGGTAAATCGCACCGAACTTTGATTTCAGGTGTCGCAACAGCGGCTCTGAACTCAACGGTTGTCCGGTGACAACTTCAACCAGTTTTGGAGCGGAATAGCGGCGTCCCTGTGTGTGAATGTTTGTTCGTAACCAGTCTTTCAACGGCTGGAACTCACCTTGGCGGAACATGGCGTGAAGATCGCCGAGGTCGGAATTCGCTTTTTCGAAGAACTGGCTCGCGTACATATTTCCCAGCGAATAGGTCGGGAAGTATCCAAACAGGCCAGCACTCCAGTGAACGTCCTGCAGGCATCCCTGGGACGCCGAAGTCGGAGTCATTCCGAAGTATCTGGTGAAGGCATCGTTCCAGACTTCCGGAACATCTTTCGCTGCGACGTTGCCAGAAATCAGTTCCTGTTCAATCTCAAATCGCAACATGATATGGAGATTGTAAGTCACTTCATCTGCTTCGACACGAATCCAGCTTGGACGCACATCGTTGATAGCCTGGTAAAATTGTTCCAGCGTGACGTCTCGCAAAGCCGCTGGGAAGGACTGCTGCGTGTGCGGATAGAAGAACTCCCAGAAGGCATGGCTGCGGCCGACCAGATTCTCCCACATGCGTGATTGCGACTCGTGGATACCAAGGGAACAGGAGTCACCGGCACCGAGCCCGAAAGCTTCGGTTGGGAGTCCCTGTTCATAGATTCCGTGTCCAGCTTCGTGCAGAGTGCCAAACAAGGCCCCTGAGAAATGGTGTTCGTTGTATCTTGTCGTTAATCGACAATCACCCGGCCCGATCCCGGAACAGAATGGATGAGCCGCGATATCCAGTCGACCGGCATCGAAATTGAAGCCAATCATTTTTGCGGCTTCGATGCTCAGCGATTTCTGAACATCAACCGGGTATTGCCGTTCCAGAATAGAGATGTCTGGTTGAATCCCTGAGTCTCGAATCGCTGAGACTAATTCCACAAGATGTTCTCTAAGTGGAGAGAACACGGCATTCAACTGTTCGACAGTCGCGCCGGGTTCATAGTCTTCCAGCAGTGCGTCATAGCGAATCCCGCTTGCGCTTCCCTGTGCGTCTGCTTCTTCCCGTTTCAGCTCGACCATTTTGGTCAGCCATGGCTCAAACTTATCAAAGTTGCTCTGTTGTCGGGCTTCAATCCATGCCTGCTGTGCCAGAGTGGAAACGCGGGAAAGCTCTTCAACCAGTTGCCGAGGCAGTTTGGTTGACCGCTGATAGTTCCGACGGGCTTCACGAACGTTTGCTGCTTCGACGGAATCGGCGCCACCGAGTTCCGCTTCGTCGGTGAGCTTCTCAAGCAAGTCTTTGATTCTGGGATGAGTTGCTTTTTCGTGGCACATCCCGGCCAGAAGTGCCAGCTGGTTGGCGCGATGTTCTGCTCCGTGAGCAGGAAGATTCGTCTGCTCGTCCCATCCCAGCAATGCAGCACACGACCGCAAAACCGCAAGTTCTTTGAGTTCGTCAACCAGTGTTGAATAGGCTGCAGGTAGTTGACTCATTGGGCAGTGACTCCGTTCCAGAACGTGAGGGTCATGTTGTGAAAGGTCGCGAATCAGGGGACCGGTTGTCACCAGGGAAGTCTCATTCTCCCGATGGTGGGGCAGCATCATCAGAGACCGGAGGTTTCTTTGCCGCGCCTTGAAGTCTTGCGAGTTCGAGCGGTGAAAGTTTCTTTTCTTCCGCAGGCGGGGCTGTTTGTTCCTTCGGCTTTGCCGCTCCCTGTTGGCGGGCCAGTTCTAAAGGCGACAGCTTCTTCTCAGGCTCTGCCGGAGCATC
>JBEBTF010000106.1:0-13504 GCA_040393865.1 Planctomicrobium piriforme
GGCCGATTTGTTCAAATAAAAAACTCGCACAGATTCCACTGAGGATTCTGTGCGAGTTTTGTTGTTGAATGAACAACCGAGGTCGTGTGCTATTGGGCGAGGGCCATTTCCTGCAGGGCTTCAATTCGTCCCTGATAGAGTTCGCGAATGTCGCTGAGGCGATAGCGGATCATTGCCAGACGCTCCATTCCCAGGCCCCAGGCGAGAACAGGATGTTTGCACCCGAGTGGTTCCGTGACTTCTGGACGGAAGATCCCGGCTCCGCCCATCTCGATCCATTTCTTACGGCTTTCGAGATACACCACGACATCGACGCTTGGCTCAGTGTAGGGGTAGAACGCTGGTTTGAACTTCACTTGTTTGAAGCCCATCTTCTTGTAGAAGGTTTCCAGAGTTCCCAGCAATGAGGCCAGCGAGGCGTGCTCATCGATCACGATGCCGTCGACCTGGTGGAAGACCGGCAGGTGTTTGTAGCTCATTGTTTCATTGCGGCAGACCCAGCCGACGCAGAACGATTTCATCGGCGGATTTGGATTTCGGGCGAGGGCACGAATCGTCGATGCTGTCGTGTGGGTGCGTAATACCACCTGTCGAGCTCGTTCAGGCGACCATTTATAGCCCCAGCCTTCTGATCCGGTGTCTCCGCCGTCCTCGTGGGCACGTCGAACCCGATCGACCAATGCGGCGTCCGATGGCAGCTCGGTCATGCTTGGCTCGTCCATATAGAACGTGTCCTGCATGTCTCGCGCCGGGTGATCCTGAGGCTGGAAGAGGGCGTCGAAATTCCAGAACGACGACTCAACCATTGGGGAAACCACTTCTGTGAATCCCATTTCCAGGTAGGCACGCCGAGTTTGTTCGATGATCTTGCGGAGGGGGTGGATCTTTGCCGGATGAATTGTCTCGGCTGGAAGAGTGACGTCATAAGGACGCAAGGTGACTTCCCGCCAGGCTCCGCTGGTCAGGTCTTCTGAAGTCAGAAGATTGCGTTCTTTCTTCACTTGTACCTGACCGCTGGCCAGCAGTTCCGCGCCTGCTTCTGTAAGAGCGAGTGAGCGTCTGGTGCGCGGTTTGATTTTTGCGAGTTCGCCACGTTTTCCGAGCAGTGCTCGAATCCGTTCTGGATTGGCCAGTGAATCCACCGCCACAACGCTGCCAGCCACTTGGATCAGTGCCGCTTCGTCCGCATCCAGTTCGTTTGTGGTGGCCGCTGTTCGGCCTGCATCGGTGATACGAACGCCTTGTTTGTCCTTTTCAATCCACCCGCGAGCCGCTCCCCATTTGAAAACTTCATTGACCGCGATTTTGGCGGCGGAGGCTGCTTTGGCGAAATCACCGGTCGCAATCTGTCCGCCTGCGTCGATCAGAAGGCGGAGTGCAAGACGCTCCGGGAGTCCGTTGTGGATGAGTTCGGCTGCGTTTTCGACGGGGACGAGTTCGTCTTCTTCCGTTTCATGAATCGCGATAAATCCGCCGTTGGCCGCTTCGACAGCGGATGCCATCAGGCGGGACTGGTCCACCTTCAGGTTTGTCGCCAGCTGAGTCAGTGGAACAAGGCCCTGTCCGGCCAATGCCTGCCAGAGAGAGAATGCGGTTTCGTCGAGTTGAAGCACGTTCGCCATGGGATTTCAAACAGTCTGGAACTTCTTTAAGAATGCAGCCTCCTCAGCAACCGGTGGTGGTCACAAGGGTTTAGGCATTCTCAAGTGCGGATTCGAAGTTGCTTTTTTTGATGTAACCTGAGGAACCGTTGGTGGTTCTGTCTCGGTTGCGGACGTTTTCTGCCCGATTTGTGTCACATCAATGTCGATCGTCGAATGGTGTATCCTAACAGGCGGACCTGTTTCGTGGGAGGCGACCGCAGGGAGGCGCGGATTCTCTCTTTGAGAACCGTATTCTGTTTGCCAGACGCTGATGGGAATGTTGACGAATTGACACGTGATGCCAATTTGCGACGGGTGAAATAATGCATTTATGCTGGGTTAATCGTTTCAGAATGAATTCGATGCGACAATTTGATCGTATTCGGAATTTTTTTGCTTCCAATTGATGCAGTTGAGCTAGCCTTCCAGTCTATGGAGCTACATGACCTCCTCTCTGTCGTCCCCTATCGTTGCGTGTGTGGCAACACGATCGCGCTGATCAATGATCAGGATCGTCGTTGCCTGCTTTGCGACCGTGAGATTCCTGCGTCTGAATTTCACAAAGGCGACATGACGATCATTGGCTGCCCGGAACCGGTGGTTGAACGGTTCGAACAGCCAATGGAGGAGTTTGATTCTCCTGCGATGCAACGGCTTAAGCACTTCCGGATTCTGGAACAGCTTGGGCAAGGGGGCATGGGGGAAGTTTATCGAGCCGTCGATGAGTCGCTGGAGCGTGACGTCGCCATCAAGATTATCCGGACGTCAAACCACAAACGGAATAACCAGACAGAAGCCCGTTGTATGCAGCGGCTTCTTGAAGAAGCCCGAGCTCAGGCGAGAATCTCACATCCAAATGTTGTGCAGGTTTATTATGTCGATGCTTATGGAGAAACCCCGTTTCTCGCCATGGAATACGTTTCCGGTGAAACACTGGAATCGAGGATGCGCCGGCAACCGTTGGAGTTCTCCGAAATCGTCAACGTTGCGATTCAGACAGCACATGCACTGAAGGCGGCGGAACAGTTTCACATTGTTCACGGAGACATCAAGCCTGCGAATCTGCTTATCGCCCGAAGTGGTGTGGTGAAACTCTCGGACTTCGGATTGGCACGGCCTGTTGATTTGATTTCCACTGATTCAACAGCGATTTCGGGAACTCCGAATTACCTTTCGCCGGAAGCGTGTCGAGGCGAAGGAACGGACCATCGCTCGGATATTTACAGTCTGGGGATCGTCCTGTTCGAAATGACATTCGGCCGGCTTCCGTATCAGGTGGATGGTCAACCGGTGATGTCGCGCATCATGGCGCACATCAACTCCAGCGTTGATTTTCCTCAAAAGTGGCCGGAAGAATTGCCCGGCGGATGGAAGGTGCTGTTGGAGCGAATGCTGGCGAAAGAGCCTAAAGATCGTTTCGACAACTATGACGACCTGCTCGAAGAACTCGAGAAGCTGCAGCCTGTCGTATTGCCTGTCGCCGGCCGGGTCGTGCGGTCCATGGCATGGGCAATCGATCTGTCAGTCATGTTCCTGATGATCCAGTTTGCTCGCATGGTGTTGCGTGGCAGTCTGGAGTACTGGGGGAATGCTGTTCAGATGACGCTGGAAGTTCCGATCAATCTGCTGGCCATTCTCGTGGCTGCGTCGATCCAAGGGGTTTCCGGGTACTCACCTGGCAAAAAAATGATGCAGATTCGGGTGATCGATATTCATGGATTGCAGCCCAAGCGGTCGTTGCTGTTTCAACGCTCCATGATTCAGTTGCTGCCGATCTGGGGAATCATCAGTTTGCGCTGTTTTACCGCGATGGGACTGGACCAGTTGGGGCTGACCATTTTGTTGGTGCTGTCAGCCTGTTCCCTGATTGATGCCCTTTTTGCGATTGTACGCCCGGACGGTCGCAGCTTTCATGATCTCGTGTTCGAAACGAACGTCGCTCTCGATCTCACACAGCGAAAAGCGTCTGTGACGCGGCCTCGGTCATTGTCTCGTCGACATCACGGGAGATCAGAAGGACAAACCAGTTACTCCAGCGAGTCAACATCGCCCATCTCGCTGCCTGTCACAGGATTGACATGGAAGAGTTCACGTAGTCATCGATCGATCTGATCGCGAATCTGCTGCGCGGCTACACGACTACTAACTGAGACGGTCTAAAAGTCGACCTGAAAACGTGTGACGAAAAGGTTTGCGGTGCTGTTTCCTTTGTCGACGTTATCCAGCATACAGTGAATCCAGTTCCCTTGGATTTTGGTGTGAACGTTAATGAACCACGTGAATCCCAGAGTGCTGTCGACAAGTGTTCCGTTTCCGATGGCCGATGAGCCGTTGAGGTAATGCCCATTCAGGCTGTCAGGATTGCGGATGTCGACGAATGACAGACGCCCCGCCACTTCCCATGCTCCCCAGCCTTGAATGCCACGATCCTTGAACGAGTAGAAGTCGTTTTTGGGGACGAGTCGGCCGAGCGTTCCGGTTTTCTTGTTGTACTCACGATGCTCCCCTGTCAGGCGATAGGCGAGCTGAGCATAGGCCCCATTGTAAAAGATATTCCCGACCATACTGTCAACAACAGTGGCCATCCATTCTGCCTGTGCTCCCCACGGCCCATTTTGCCAGACCGTTTCCAGCCCGAAGAGGTGGAACGCGTCCGCAGGGTATTGTCCGGAGTCAATGAAGGAAGGTGTTCCGGCATAGGCGAATCCGAAGGGTTGTGAGTCTTCGGAATATCCCAACAATCCAAATTCCGGCAGCACTCGGGTTCTGTAGAAGGGGATCTTTGTCGTACTTCCTTCTGCGGTATCTGCTCCCAGAAAGCTGAGGTTGTAGCTTGCCCCAAGATGCCAGAGGTACGCGTCGTTCGCGTGTTGATCATAGGCGATCAGGTGAGTCACACGTGTTGAAAGCGAAATCCCGCCAACATCGCCGATATCGGTGGCATATCGGTTATCACCAAGAGGAGCATTCTTGTAGCCGCCTGTCCGGAAGAGACTGACTGCCCATTGGGTCATCTCGTCGTCAGACGTATCAGCGAACTGTCCCCCAACTCGGCGGAAGGGAACGAAGGCGAGAAACGGAAGCGACCGTTCGAGAAAGGTCAGGTTTCGAAAACCGGTGAGTGCATCGACACTGAATGGCTGGCAATACTGGCCAATCTTTGCCGTGCCGACAACAGGGAGGTTACTTTGTTCGATCCATGTGTCGAAGAAGCTCGGACGCCCTGCCGTCGCGAAATCCATTTCCAGTTGATATCGGGTGAAGTCTGAAACGCCGCCAGTGATCGCAAGGCGGGCGCGACGAAATCCTAATCCGTTTTGCATATTCCCAACGGTCTCCTTGTTCACTTCGCTTTGATCGAAGAGGCCTCCGTCGAGCTGTGTGAATCCTGTGATCTTGGCGTTGGGATAGGTCTTCTTCTTTTCTTCTGGTTTCTTCTCTTTGGATGATTTCTCGTCTTCCAGCGTTTTGATTCGATTCTGCAGTGCTGCGACATCATTCAGTAATGACTGCAGAAGCAGGTCGTCTGCATCCCCTTCCTCGGGGATCAGCACTGAAGGTTCATTGGGAATGCTGGCGTCGCTGAGCGACATCCCTGAGGTGCCGGCAGAACTGTTCTGCAACGCGGCCGATGGGGGCGCAATTTCCCCTGCATCGAAGAGATTTACAGGTCCTGCGGAGTGTTGACCGTAGGCGTTGAGACACAGCGAGACAAGAATCCCGAAGGTCGAAAGCGTGAGGAGAAGTTTCCTCCAGCTTCGACCAGGTATTGCAGTCGAGATCGCTGAGTCCATTGAGGTGGGTGCTTACGATTCAGATTCGGCCGTGGCAAATCTCTGGATTTGTTACCGTCGAACGTAGTGGTTGCGGTGAGTGTGCGGGTGTGTTTTGTTTTTATCGGTAAAACTGATGTGCAGTCTTGAATTGAACTCAAGTTTGATTGAACCTTCGAACTGGAAGGGAGTTGTGATCGCATGTGAGCCAAGTTTTGTGGCAAATCGGACGAATTGTGGGGGGATTTCCGGCCTTAAGCAGAGGCTGCCCCTGTTTTGATGGGGGTTGTGGCGAGTTCCATGATGCGTTGCTCGCTGAACTCCGCACGGGAGAGTTCGCCAGTCTGTCGGCCTTCGCAGAGCACAAGAATTCGATCGGAAAGGGTGATCAGTTCCGGAAGCTCGCTGGACGTGACAATCAGAGACATTCCTTCCCGACAAAGCTGATCAATCATCTGATACAACTCTGCTTTTGCGCCGACATCAATTCCACGGGTTGGATCGTCCAGCAACAGCACTTGGGGATTGGTCTTCAACCAACGGGCAATAATGCACTTCTGCTGGTTTCCGCCAGAGAGTCCGGTGATCGCGGCCTCCGAACTTGATGTCTTCACCCCGAGGCGGTCGATCGATTCCTGAACGCTGGTGCGCTCTTTTGTTTTGCTGATCATCTTTCCGGAGAGCGATTGAGACAGGGTGCAGATAGAGATGTTCTCTCGAACATTCATTTGTGCAAACAGTCCAAGGCGTTTTCTGTCTTCCGTGACCATCGCAATTCCTGCCGCCTTGGCATCAGCGGGGTGAGAGAACTGCATCACGGTTTGATTCAGGAGGATCTCTCCCTGGATGGGTTCCTCGTTGGCACCAAACAAGCACTCCATCAACTCTGTGCGTCCTGCTCCCATTAACCCGGCGATTCCAAGGATTTCTCCGCGGCGCAACTGAAATGAGATGTTCTTCAGTTGCCATCGATTCGAATGGCCTGGGCGTGGCAGTGAGAGGTTGCGGACTTCAAGTATTGTCTCGCCCGGAGTACGGTCTTCTGCCAGACGGATGTTTTCAATTTCTCGCCCCACCATCAGGTGAGTAATATCGCGTGGGCTGGTCTCGTCACTTTTTAATGTTTTGACATGCTTCCCATCTCGCAGAACAGTGATCCGGTCAGAGTTCTGGAAGACCTCGTCCATCTTGTGTGAAATATAGAGGATGGTGACGCCTCTTTTTTGAAGGCGTTCAATCACGCGAAAGAGACGTTCCACTTCATTCTCAGTCAGCGCGCTTGTCGGCTCATCCATGATCAGGATGTCCGCATTGAGTGAAAGTGCCTTGGCGATTTCAACAAGTTGCTGATCGCCCACTCGCAGATTGGCGACTCGTTCCAGAGGATGGATGGGACATTCAAGCTGCTTGAGTAACGCAGCGGCTTCATCGCACATTGCCTTCTCATCGAGAAAAAGCCCGCGACGTTTTTCTCTCCCAAGGAAGAGATTTGCAGCGACAGTCATCTGTTCCACCAGATTCAGCTCTTGATGGATGATGGCGATTCCTGCGTGTTCTGCGTCTCTTGTTGATTTGAACTCGGCGCGATTGCCGCGAATCAGAAATTCCCCTTCGTACTCGGTGAGTACCCCAGAGAGGATTTTCATCAACGTGCTTTTTCCAGCTCCGTTCTCTCCACAGATTGCATGGAAGGCTCCAGCCCGCACATCAAACGTGATGCCATCGAGTGCCACAACCCCGGGGAATCGTTTACCAATGTTTCTCAGATCCAGAACCGGAGTGGATTTGGCCATGGTGATCGACTTCGCAGGCTAGTGGACGTGATCTCGCTGTCAGGGCAGTCAGGTCTGACCTGACGATCAGACAACATGATCGTACATCATTGTTTCCGAGAGGATGACGCTGGTGCGGCATCGGAAACAGGATGAGCGATTTGCTCACGGATCAGCATATCGAGTTGCATTGATTCTCGCGAACTGAACTGGCACGTTGGTGATACGAAAAGAGGCCTGGCGTTGATGCCAGGCCTCTTCGTGAAATCAAACTGGACGTACCCGATTGAGTGACGCTGCCAGTCAGGGAATATTATTCCCACTCAATTGTGCTTGGTGGTTTGCTGCTGATGTCGTAGACAACGCGGTTCACGCCTCGCACGCTGTTGATAATGCGGGTCGAAACTCGTTGCAGCAGATCGTATGGCAGCTTGGACCAGTCTGCTGTCATGAAGTTGTCTGTATCAACCGACCGAATGGCAATCACTTCTTCGTAGGTTCGAGCATCGCCCATGACTCCGACGGTCTGGAGCGGCAGCAGGACTGCGAACGCCTGCTGGACTTTCCGGTAGGTTCCGGAATTGACCAGCTCTTCGAGGAAAATTGCGTCTGCTTCCCGAAGAGTTTCCAGTCGCTCGCGGGTGATATTGCCGAGGCAGCGAACAGCAAGTCCGGGACCAGGGAATGGGTGACGCCAGATCAAAGAATCAGGCAGTCCGAGTTCCAGCCCCATGCGGCGGACTTCGTCTTTGAACAGCATTCGCAGCGGCTCGATCAACTCGAATCCAAGCTGCTCAGGCAGTCCACCGACGTTGTGGTGATACTTAATTGTGGCGGCGGGACCGTCAGGGTTTGCACCCGATTCGATCACGTCTGGATACAGCGTTCCTTGTGCAAGGAACTGCGCGTCTTCAATTGCGAGTGCCTCGTCTTTGAAGACGTCGATAAACAGCTTGCCAATTGTCTTACGCTTCGCCTGTGGCTCGGTGATGTTGTGTAATGCACTCAGGAAACGGTCGCTGGCATCAACAACATGCAAGTCGGTTTTGAAGTGCTCGCTGAATTCGTATTCAACCTGTGCACGTTCCCCTTTTCGCAGCAACCCGTTGTCCACGAAAATGCAGGTCAGCTGTGAACCGATTGCTTTGTAGAGCAATGCGGCAACGACTGAAGAATCGACTCCGCCTGAGAGCCCGCAAATAACGCGTTGTTTGCCAACCCGTTCACGGATTTCTTCGCACTGTTGTTCGATGAACGAGGAGATTTTCCAGGTTCCCTTGCACCCGCAGATGTTGCGAATGAAGTTCCCGATCAGGTGTTCGCCGTGTTGTGTGTGTGAAACTTCAGGGTGGAACTGAAGTCCATAGATCGGCTTCTCGCGGTGCTTGATGGCAGCGTTCGGGCAATCTGAAGTTTTCGCCAGCACGGTGAACTGAGAATCCAGATTCTCTACGCGATCACCATGGCTCATCCATGTCGTGAATTTCTTCGGCAACCCTTTGAAGAGCAGGTTGTCGGTATCGCACTCCATCTCGGTGTGCCCGAATTCACGGGATTTGCCGGGTTTTACTTCACAACCCAGCGTTCGGCAGCTGATCTGCATTCCGTAGCAGATCCCCAGGATTGGAATCCCGAGCTCGAAAATTTCCGGATCGAGTTGTGGTGAGCCAGGTTCGTAGCAGCTTGCAGGGCCACCAGAGAGGATCAATCCCTTTGGGGCAATCTCTTTAATTCGTTCAGCACTCAGATCGTGTCGGACGAGTTGGCAGAACACCTGCTGGTCGCGGACGCGCCGGGCAATCAATTGAGCTGTTTGTGAACCAAAGTCGAGAACAAGAATTGTGTCCTGTTCAGCGGCGGTGGCATTTGTATTGAGACTTGACGTCATGACTTTCCTCGCGGTCACATCCCAACCGTGGTCGCAATTGAGTCGTTGTGCCTTTGGGAAATCCGCATGGCTCACGCATCATTTGTCTTACGCGGCCGGTCAATTCTGTTCAGACCGGATATAAATTTGGAGAATCGAGCATTGTAACCGCACAGTGGGACCACGCAACGCGAGAAGAGGCCGGATAGGCTTGACGCCTTACTTCGATGTGAAACAGGACGATTTTACCGCCGGGGGCGTTTCGAATCTGGAATCCGGCATCTCCCATGTTGATATCAGTGAGTGCGGCTCTAGTTGAGGTGGCGCTGTAAGTCTTTTTTCCTAAATAGGATGAGAAAAGGCCTACCGCTTTGATGCTCGGCAGGCCTTCGAGGGAGAAATGTGTCTTAGGCGAACGTTCTACGCTATTTCGCCATCAAATTTTCTTTCACATACTCCACGAGTTGGGTTAAAGATGCTCCCCAGCCGTCGTGGAACCCCATGGCCTCGTGCTGTTTACGTCCATCGGCGTCTCGATGGATCGCGATTGCGGTGTATTTCGTGCCGGTTCCGTGAGGTTCGAGTGTGACAACTCCGGTGAAAAATGCGTTCTCCGCCGGACGGAAACCGGGAAGCAACGCGTCGGTCATGACCAGTCGTTTGAGTGGAATCACTTCAAGGATACTGCCGACATTGGGAACGTCCTGCCCCTCTGGGGATCTCATGACGGTCTTGAAGATGCCGCCTGGGCGCAGATCGAGTTCGCAGTGAGAGACGGACCACGGCCTGGGGCAGAACCATTGTTTCAGATGCTCCGGTTTGGTCCATGCTTCCCAGACGAGTTCCGGAGGCACATCGATGGTCCGTTCCAGAACAAGATCAAGGTTGGGGTCCACTTCAATTTGAATTGGAGTCATCGCGTTGTTCCTTGAGTTTGAGAAGATACTCTTCGAGGCGATCGAGTCGTTTTTCCCACATCGCCCGTTGTTGGCCGAGCCAGTCTTCGGCGAGTTTCAGTTGAGTCGGGGCAATTCGATAAGTGCGAGTTCGCCCTGACTTTGATGAGCTAACCAGCCCGCACTCTTCCAGTACTTTCATGTGCTGAACAAACGAAGGCAGTGCCATGTCGTAGGGTTCAGCAAGCTCACTGACCGACGCTGGGCTGGTGCTTAATCGCTCCAGCACACGCCGTCGTGTTGGATCTGAAAGAGCTCGAAAAATCTGGTCAATCGGCTCTAAAACAGCAGACATCGGGTGCAGTCCCTTGAGAAACGAGGCTTTTCTTGATTCATGTCTGTCCGTCCTGACGTCACCAACCTGCATCGATGATGCTACCTGTGGAGAAAACTTAGGTCAACGCCTAAGTTTGTGGTCGTAGTGAAAAACGAAGACAGGAGTAGATAGTTGGAGTGTCGTGTTGAGCACCCGTTGGAATGTTCACTGCAGGCGCTGCGAGTGGATCATGCGGAGAGAGATTGGCGTGTAGCAGCAGCCTTCCGTTTGTCAGAAGGCTGCTGCGTTATCACGTGATAGAGCGAATCAGTTTAGTTGGGAGTGATGGCGATTTTCAGGACGCCGTCGCGTTGGTTTGCAAAGAGGTCGTAGGCGTCCTCGATCTGGTCGAGAGAGTAGTGATGGGTGACAAGTGGTCGTAAGTCGGCGCGCCCAGATGACAGGACGTTCATCAGGCGACGCATTCGTTCTTTACCGCCGGGGCAGAGTGAGGTGACGATGTTGAAGTCTCCGAGTCCCGCTGCGAAGGAGTCGATGGGGAGGGTCAGTTTCCCGGAGTAAACTCCCAGTGAGGAGAGGGTGCCTCCAGGGCGGAGGACGCGCAGGCAGCTTTCAAAGGTGCCCTGTGTTCCGAGTGCCTCGATCGCAACATCGACACCACGCCCGTTGGTTTCTTCCTTGATTGCTTGAATGGGATCTTTTTCGTGGAAGTTGATTGTGACGTCGGCGCCGAATTTTCTTGATACGGTCAATCGTTGTTCGAGGGCATCGATCGTAAAGATCTGGGTTGCACCGGCCAGTTTGGCTCCCACTGTGGCGCACAACCCGATTGGCCCCTGTGCGAAGATGGCGACAGAATCACCAATTCGAATGTTCGCGTTCTCAACTCCAACGAATCCGGTGCTCATGATGTCCGGGCACATCAGAACTTGTTCGTCGGTCAAATTGTCTGGGATTGGAGCCAGGTTCACCATTGCGTCCGGGATCAGGACATACTCAGCCTGACACCCGTCGATGGTGTTTCCAAGTCGCCAACCTCCTGCAGGTTTTCCTCCGCATTGAGACATAACTCCGTCAAGGCAAAAATGGCAGTGTCCGCAGGGGGTAATGGCACCGGCAATGACCCGTTGCCCGATTTCATATCCAGAGACCGCATTGCCGAGTTGTGCGATGACGCCGACCGGTTCGTGGCCAACTGTCAGGCCCTTTGATACCGGGTATTCCCCTTTCATGATGTGGATATCGGTTCCGCAGATGGTGGTCATCGTGATGCGGATCAGTGCATCAAGAGGCCCGACGTGGGGGATCGGTTTGTCTTCAAGAACGATACGACCGGGCTCGGCGAAGACAGCTGCTTTCATCGTTCTTGGAAGGCCGTTGAGTATGTTAGACATGAGGTGTTTCACTCAATGGTGATGATTTCGGCGAAGTTCATGGACTGCGGGTCCGTTCAGTCTTCCGCCATGTTGCTCTGAATGTCACAGTGGACCCCGTTTCAGCTTACCCGCCATTGTGGTGGCAAGTACAGAATTACTCTCTCAACTCTCCGTAATTCTTCGGTATGGCAGGAAAAATAGTTAGGGGGGCTGGGTTGTTTGATGTAGAGTTGGAAAATAATTCTGCCGGGATAGGTGTGTAGCATACGACCTATTTGCGGTCTTGCTGGCGTGATGTGTTTAGAGGTTGTTCGTCGGGCTGTGCTGGGATTGCACTGCGGTGCATGCTTAATGTCGTCTTCTGTCGCAAAATTTTGCTGATGCCAGGGAGTCAGGCAGTCGTTGATTGTGGATGCGATCTGTTTCAGAAGTCGCTGCGTTTGGCAGTCGAAGTGCGTTCACATTGATGTTGTGTTGAAACCTGTTGTGACCTGTTTGCCTTATGTTGCAGGTCGTCCTCTTATGTGTGGAAAGTGCGATAATGAGTACTGTTCAGGAACAACCTTTGCTTTCAGACTTGCAACATGGGTTGTCGGCCCTGCGAGGCAACTGGTTTCTGTTTGTATTGTTGGGAATCAGCTTGATTGTGTTGGGGAGTGTTGCATTAAGTGCCGTGGGGGTTGCATCGCTGGCGACGGCAGTAGCGATTGGAGTTGTTCTGCTTGCGAGTGGGGTTGTCGAGACGATCGGAGTGTTCTGGTGTCGGTGTTGGAGTGGTTTCTTTTACCATCTTCTCTCCGGGATTCTGTCGATCGTGGTCGGGCTGTTGTTCTTGAAAGCTCCGGTTGGAGCGTTGCTGGCGTTAACTCTGTTGGTTTCCTGCTTTTTGTTGGTGGGCGGGATCTTCAAAATTGTGGCCGCACTGGTCTATCGGTTCGGTGCATGGGGATGGCCACTGGTCAGTGGGGTCATTGATATCGTGCTCAGCATTATGATTCTGCAGGACTGGCCAGCGGCTGCGTTCTGGGTGATCGGAATGTTTGTTGGGATCAGTTTGATTTTCCGCGGGATTAACTGGATCGGACTTGGTGTTGCTGTGAAAAGCCTTCCAGCGTCATGAAGTGTGTCGTTGTCCGGTAGAAACCGCGTCAGGGGAAAATTCTGTCGTGTGAATTCAGGAAATTCCCCATCGCAGTCCGGCAATTCTGGTGTAGGTTGGCGAATAGAGGGGGTGCGATTGCTTCGCGGCCTGGCGGAATGTCTCTGTTGGATGATCCGTCAGATTGTTGCAGAGGCGATTGTTAACCCCGATTCGTGACGACGTGCAGTCACTGCGCCTCGGTCTGTCCCTGCTCTTGTGCTTGAAGGGAGCCAACCATGAGCCTCGAGCCTGTCCATGATGTCGGCCAGAATGTGACTTCGCCGGTTGGGAAACTGATCGGCGTCATCGATAAGGAACGGCAGTTTGATGATGTCGTGAAGATCCTTAACGACTCAGGAATTCATGACATCAACGCATACTGGGGAGAAGAAGGAGTTCATCTGCTGGAACGGCTGCATGGATTCTATTTTTCAGATGCTGAAGAACATGTCTTTCAGCGGCATGTTGATGAACTTAAAGAAGGGCATTACATCATCGCGGCGCATGTTCCGTGGCGAGATGCTGAAGATGTGGCCGATCTCATGGCTCTTCACGGGGCTCGATATCTGGTTCACTTCGGGTACGCTGCTGTCACCTGGTTGAGAAGCTAGAGTGTTTCGGTCTTTTGCTGCTGAACTCATTGCATTCTTCTGGCGTTGCCTTCTGTGTTGCAAGAAGGCGTTTTTGTCCCACGAGCTA
>JBEBTF010000107.1:0-13405 GCA_040393865.1 Planctomicrobium piriforme
AATTATCTTCCCTGTTGGGAAGATTGCTGCGAGGCCCCTTGATAGACCGAACCGGTCTACAGCGAAATCAGAATTGACCTGATCGGTCTACTTCTTTTCAAACTTATAGATCCCCTGCCCGTTTGGAGAAACGATGCAGAAGTAGATCTCACCTTGGGCGTCGTCCCCGAATGAGAGGACCGGCATGGCCTGTCCTGGAATCGATTCGTTGGAGACGACCTTCTTGGCTTTAGCGTCGTAGTTCAAAGCCCAGATTTTTCCTGTGACGTAGTCGGCATAGATGTACTTGCCGTCGAGTTCAGGAAGTGCTTTGCCTCGGTAGACGAAACCACCGGTGATCGACTTCCCAACCTGGTGATCGTATTCCCAGATTGGATCAATGAAGGAGGACTCGTCGACGACTTTGTTGCCGAATGGGTGAGTTCCTTCACGTCGTGACCAGCCGTAGTTTCCACCTTTGACAACGAGGTCGATTTCTTCCCAGATGTTCTGGCCGACGTCAGCCGCCCACAGAACATTGGTCTTGGAGTCGAATGCCATACGCCAGACGTTGCGGAAGCCGTAGGCGTAAATCTCAGGGGCAGCCCCTTCTGTCTTGACGAATGGGTTATCAGCTGGGATGGCGTATGGTTTGCCGTTCTCTTCGCGATCAACGTCGATGCGGAGGATCTTTCCGAAATGGTTGCTCAGGTTCTGAGCGTTGTCGAACGGATCGTTTCCTGCGCCGCCGTCACCCAAGGCAATGTAAAGGTATCCGTCTGGGCCAAAGATGACGGTTCCGCCATTGTGGTTCCAGAATGGCTGCTTGATGGTGTAGATGATTTTTTCGCTGGCTGGATCAAACTTGGTTGGATCCGTCTTTGACAGCTGGAAGCGAGAGACGTTCGTTTGCAGTGTCGACTTTGGAGTGTAGTTAACGTAGATGTAGCCGTTTTCTTTGAACTTAGGATGGAATGTCAGTCCCAGAAAACCTTCTTCGTTTTGCTTGTCGCTATAGGCCACGCGATCAGAGATATCGAGAACCAGCTTGGATTCTTTGACATCGGCTTTATTGTCGAATGACCAGATGAGGCCATGCTGATCGGCGACGAACAGACGGTTGCTGCCGTCCTTTGGAGCTGTGACAACGATGGGGCGGAAAGCACGTGGGACACCGTTTTCACTTTCAGGTGACCACTGATCGAGCTTCAGATTTGGAAACGCCAGAGTCGACTTCAACGGGAGTTCTGAAGTCGAGATATCTGGAGTTTTTCCTGGTGTCAGCTTACGGACTTTGATGTTCCGGAACGAAACGAGGTCGTTGTGATCCTGCAGGCAGATGTGGCCAGTTTCTGGTTTGCCGAAATTCTTCCAGTCTTTGAATTTGCTGTTGGCGACTCGTTTGTTCCAGTCGGCACTGCCTTTGTTGAAGGTGTAGTATCGCACACCGTTCACTGCGACTTCGCCTGAGCCTGGTGCAACACGAACGTACAACTGGTTCCATTCCCCAGGTGCGCGGGTTGCGTCAAGAACCTCTCCGCTGACGCGATCTTTCCCTGGCTGGTAAAGCTGATACAGCCAGCCAGCCTTTTGAACGTCTTTCCCTTCGATGTTGTCCTGAATCTGGATTTCAGGACCGGTCTGATAAGGTCGCGGCTCTGTTTCCTGCACGTGGAACATCAATCCGCTGTTTCCAACCGGGCTGATTTTGTAATCCAACAGCAGTTCGAATGAATCGTATTGTTCATCTGTGATGAGGTCGCCTGCTCCTTTGTCTTTTCGGACGAGAGCACCGTCTTCAACAACCCAGCCGCTGCTGACTTTGTCGGATTTGTAGTTCCGCCAGCCAGTTGTGGTTTTTCCGTCAAACAGAAGTTTCCAGCCAGCCAGTTCTTCGTTTTTCGTCAGTTGATTGGGTTCAGCGGCGACTGCCGGGAGAGCGTTGACGCACAACGCAAGGCAGGCTGGAAGCCAGAAAGCTGATCGTTTCATAGAGCTCGCTTCATTCAGGTGAGGGGACGGGGAGGGTCATTGCGAATAGAGTTCTTCCGCAATTTGATCAATCTGTGTGACCGACACTCTTACTTTCTTTTGGGATGGTACCCCTCGTCGAGGTGATCCGCAAAGCAAACAGGCGTCTCCGGATTTCGTGGAGAGCAAATTTCTTCTTATACTGAAAGAACGCAGTCTCTCGCCGACACTCTGGAATGGGGGCAGAAATGGCACAGGCAATTGCAAATCCCGAGGAGCTTCGGGCATTCGCCATGAAGTTGAAGCAATTCAACAATACGCTCGGAGATCAGGCTTCCATGCTGGCGAATCAACTGGAAGCTCTCAGCTCAACTTGGCGCGATCAGGAGAATGCCAAGTTCACTGAAGATTTTAAGGATCATATGCGGCTACTGGCCCAGTTTGTTGAGGCCAATAACCGCCATATTCCCTACCTGCTCAGAAAAGCAGAGCGTATTGAAGAGTATCTGCAACAGCGATAAGACCGTGTTGCTGATGCCGAAAAGAAATGAGTCCGCAGCGGTTTCATTCTTAATCGCTACGGACTCAATTTGTTTACAGACTGGATGCTCCAGACGGGTTTATCTGGCGCTCAATTCGTGGACCATCTTGACGAGGGCTTTGACATTGTCAGGGTTCATGTCCGGGTGAACACCGTGGCCCAGATTGAAGATGTGTCCGTCACCCTGTGCGTCGTTCAACAGGTTTTGCACCCGTTGTTTGAGAATCGGAATATCACAGTACAGCGAAACGGGATCGAGATTTCCCTGAATCGCTCGATTGGGACCAACAACCTGCCGTGCGGTTTTGAAATCAACTCGCCAGTCGATGCCGACCACCTGGCCCCCGGCCGATGCCTGATCCACCAGCAACGCTGGATTCCCTGTCAGGAAGTTGATGACAGGAACGTCTTTCGGCAGTGATTCGATCAGGCGTTTTGTGTACGGAAGAACGTAGCGTCGGTAGTCTGCAGGACCGAGGCAGCCGACCCAACTATCGAAAATCTGCACGGCCTGGCAGCCTGCTTCAACCTGTGCGTTCAGGTAACGCCCGAGCGTGTCGACGAGCTTACTCATGAGGACGTCCCATGCCGCTTCATCGCCGAACATCAGGGACTTCGTGCGGACATAGTTCTTTGATCCGCCCCCTTCGATGGCATAGGAAGCCAGTGTGAACGGAGCGCCTGCGAAACCAAGCAACGGAATGTCTGCTGGCAGTTGGTTACGAATCAGCTTCACCGCGTCAAAGACGTAGTCAACCAGTGACAGGTCGTTGACAGGTTGAACGCGATCAACCTCTTTGGCTGACATGAGCGGGTTGTGAATGACCGGGCCCTCGCCCTTCTGGTACTCCAGATTGAAGCCCATCGGTTCGAGAATCGGCAGCAGATCGGCGAAGAGAATGGCCGCGTCGACGCCCAGAACTTCGCGGGCGGTCAGCGTCACTTCAGCTGCCAGTTCTGGACGCTTGCACAGCTCGATGAAGGTGACTTTGCTGCGGACAGCCATGTATTCCGGCAGGTATCGCCCAGCTTGTCGCATGATCCAGACAGGGGTGCAATCCGTCGGTTCGCAACGGGCTGCCTTCATGAATCGGGAATTCTGGAGTGCAGGACTCAGCATCGACGAACCTGTTGGCTGATGAAAAGGAGAAGCCGGTGTGAAGAACGAGCTTATTCTAGGGCATTTTTCAAATTGATCTACCAGCAGTCGATTTGGGGACTTCCCGCCATCGGATTTCCGTTCAATCAGACCGGTTGCTCACGAATTCGCAGGGAAAACCGCTGTGCGAAATCTCTGTCTGGGATGGTCTTACTACCAGACCTTCGTAAAGGGGGTCGCTGAATTGGCTTCTGCCGTTTACAATCAGAAAAAGACGGAAAGATGAACGATTGAGGTTCATCGATGAATTGATTTTGGTTGGTGACAGGAAATCCGATGCGCGGCCCCGGTGTTCGTATTCAGAATGACGTTCGACGTTTATGGCGATGCCCGGCCTGTTCGCGCGAACGGAAAGTCCCCGCGACCCAAACGACCGTTCTCTGCTCCTGTCGTCAGCCTGCTCCACAAATGCAGCTGATTGAAGGAAAACGCTACGCCAAGCCGACGCCTCCGGAACTTGATCTGGTGATGACGGAAGAAGATTGTGGGCCAGAAGAGGCGGCCGTGCCTGAACCTGCGGATCGCGGCGGTCACAAACCGCAACGAGAAAAAAAGCCACAATCGCCGCATTCGGAAATGACAACTGATGGAGCGGGGGCTGACGTGAATCCAGCCTCGGGGCCATCTGTTGATGCCGCGAAAGAACTCCCTCCGGAGACTTAGTGCCATGCAGTTCGAGTTCTCAAAATGGGATGGCTCGCAGAGTTTCAATCCCCAGTCTGCTGATGAGATTTTCGACCAGCTTTCAGAATATTTTCTGGATCATGGCGACGAGATTTTTCCTGCATTCGAACAGTGGGCGGACGAGAACCCTGACATTGTTGACAAGCTCATCAAGCGTGGACTGGTCGAAAAAGACCGTGATGGGCAGTATCGGGTGACGCCCAAGGGGATGAAACGGGTTGAACAGAGAACACTGGAGCAACTGTTCAACATTCAGAATCGCGACAAGCTGGGCCGACACGAATCGGATTTTCGTGGAGTCGGTCAGACGGTGCAGGACGAATCCAAGCCGTATGAGTTTGGTGATCCGGTTGCCAATCTGAATCTGCACGAGACATTGAAGAATGCTCTCGTTCGGCAAGGGGGTGGAACTCCCATCGAACTGGCTGAAGAAGATCTCGTGATTTACGAGACCGACTATCAGACCAGTTGTGCAACCGTTGTTCTGCTGGATATGTCTGGCAGTATGTCCCGCTATGGGAAATACGGTGCGGCCAAACGGGTCGCCATGGCGATGCAGGGGCTGGTTCGCTCACGATACCAGAATGACTTTCTACAAGTTGTCGGTTTCCATACCTATGCCACGCCGATGACCGAGCGTGAACTTCTGCTCTCTGCTCCAAAGAAAGTCAGCCTTTTTGATCCACATGTGCATCTGCGCATCAACCTGGATCATCCTCCCAAATTTGTGCCGGAACACTTCACGAATATTCACGCTGGCTTGCAGTTTGCGAGACGAATCCTGCGTCGTCAGCCAGCGGCGAATCGTCAGATCATTCTGATCACCGATGGAGAACCGACTGCGCATGTTGAGGGACGCGACATTCTGCTGATCTATCCTCCGTCCGAGAAAACGTCCCGAATCACGCTCGCGGAAGCTCGACGATGCGCGAGCGAAGGAATTCAGATTTCAAGTTTTGCTCTCGTTGAGGACTACTTCTATTACGGGTTGGTGAACTTTGTTGAACAGATGGCTCAAGTGACAAAAGGAATCAGTGCCACATGCAATGCCCAGGACATGGGGAATATGGTGGTTCAGTCCTTTGTGAAAGGGCGTCGCAAACGTTTACGGGGATGATTTTCGAATCACATGCGGAAGTGGCTGCTGTCCCTGTGTACGGGTGTGCGGTACTCGGTAGAATGCAACCTGAATTCGCCTGACGTTCGCAGATGATTCTTCTGTTCGTTTAATCCAGATCAGATTGTTGCATTCTTCATGTCAGCCATTGTTGTTCAGGATCTTTGCAAAACCTACCGGGTTTACCAGAAGCAGGAAGGCTTGTGGGCATCCGTTCGCGGGTTGTTTCGCCGTGAATACAAGACGGTTGACGCAGTGAGAAATGTCAGCTTCCGTATTGAACCGGGGGAAATGGTCGCATTCCTCGGTCCTAACGGTGCTGGCAAAACAACGACATTGAAACTCCTCTCAGGCTTGATTTACCCCACATCCGGACATGCGGAAGTATTGGGGTATGTCCCCTGGAAACGTGAAAACGCGTTTCGTCGTCGCTTTTCACTTGTGATGGGGCAGAAGAATCAGTTGTGGTGGGATTTGCCCGCTCAGGAGTCGTTCCGGCTGCATCGCGAGATCTATCGAATTCCTGCCGAGGATTTTGAGCATCGTCGAGATGAACTGATTGATTTGCTCGAAGTCCGAAAACTGATTGCTCAACCAGTTCGAGAGCTTTCACTGGGCGAGCGGATGCGAATGGAACTGATCGCCGCATTACTGCACAGTCCAGAGGTACTGTTGCTCGATGAGCCGACGATTGGGCTCGATGTCATTTCGCAGCGTCGTGTGCAGGAGTTCCTGCGCTACTATCAGGCTCAGAGAAAAATCACGGTCATCCTGACGAGCCATTACATGAAGGACGTCGAAGTTCTCTGTAAGCGTGCTGTCATTATCAACGATGGACAGATCAAGCACGATGGCCCCTTAGCAGAGATTGTAGAACGGTTCAGCCAGAACAAAGTGATTAGCCTGCAGTTCGCCCCTGCGGTGAATCCATCTGGACTCGAACGATTTGGAACGGTTCTTGAATCGACTCTCCCCCGGGTGAAAATCGAAGTAGAACGAACCAAAGTTCCCGATGTACTGGGGGCCATCCTTGCGCAGTATCAAGTGGAAGACGTGGGGGTACACGATCGTCCGTTAGAGGAAGTGATCGCCGAAATGTTCTCTTCGACACACGACAAGCAACCGGTTGGAGAATTGGCTCCTTCTGCTTCATAGTTGTTGAGTCGCGGCGGGTTGTTGCCAGGTGTCAATGCAGTGGTTTGATCGTGGGTGCAAGAAGTTCAGTTAAGAGAGTGGTTTGATTCGGATGGCAGACATCGCATCGCCTTCGGTTTCAGAGTGGGTCAGCCGCTGGCGGATCAACTGGATTATCCTGCGCACCTGCATCGAAGAACGCCTTGTTTATCGTGCTGATTTCGCATTAGGAACCTTGTTCCGTTTTCTGCCAATTGTGACGCAGATTTTTCTGTGGGGAGCTATCTTCGGGGTTGGAACAGACAACGCTCATCTAAAAATCGGTGGGTATACCTATCAGGACATGGTGGCTTATTACTTGATGACCATGCTGGGCCGTGCTTTCTCCAGTATGCCTGGACTGGCCACGGGGATTGCTGCCCAGGTGCGAGACGGGTCGATCAAGAAGTTTCTGACTCAGCCAATCGACATGCTTGGCTATCTCTTCTGGCACCGCATTGCTCACAAGATCGTGTACTATGGCGTGGCGCTTGGCCCGTTCATTTTTGTCTTCTGGCTGTGTCGCAGTTATTTTCCTCCGACTCCAGATCTCTTCACAATTGCCAGTTGTGTTGCCTGCCTTGTGATGGCGTTTCTGCTGGGGTTTCTGATTGAAGCTTTGCTGGGGTTGATTGCCTTCTGGTTTCTGGAAGTCAGTTCTCTGTTGTTCATCTACATGATGTTGAACTACTTCCTGTCCGGGCACATGATCCCCTTGGACTTCCTGCCTCCCTGGGCTCAGTCTGTTATTCAACTTCTTCCGTTTCGATTTCTGGCTTTTGAACCTGCGGCAATCTGGCTGGGACGCTACGACCATTCTCAGATGGCACAACTTCTGTTGGTGCAACTGGGCTGGGTCGTTGGGTTATGGGTTGTGAATCGCGCCGCGTTTGCTGCGGGAGTGCGTCGCTACAGTGCCTTCGGTGGGTAAGCTGACCGTGCACCTTCAGCTTGATGCCTTGGTTGTCTGACTCCGCGGTATGGTGAAGACATGAACCTATGGGAGCATGCGCCCTGCGAAGCCGTCGATGTTTACTCCGACATTTCCGGGGAAATAGAGCTGAGCTATTTCGACGATCTGGTCGCGATACTCCAAGGTGACAGAAGCCGGATCGATTGCGGCCATCTTCTCGGGAAGCGGTGTGCGTAACGTACGTGATCCATCATCAGAGCCGTCTCCCTGAATGAAGTGATCGATAACGACGGCATCCGCGAAGCCAGCGAGTTCTTCGAAGAAGGTGTGTGGGTTCTCAATCGGCAGCAATGGGGCAACGGTCACCACTGTACGAATGCCTGCGGATCGCAGCGCTCGACAGGCATTGAGTCTGGCTTGAACACTGGCGGCCGGAGGAGGCAGGCCGGGAATTCGATCGCGATCCGTTTCGATTGTGAGATGCACCCTGAGACGGCAAAGATGGTTCAGACGCTGCAGAATTTCGATGACATCAAGGACGCCGGGCGAGTGTGTTTGCAGGATCAATTCATCCGGCGGCTGTTGTTGCATTGCCAGCAACAGACTGCGAGTGATTTGATAGGTCTTTTCCTGCGGAAGAAACGGGTCAGTCGAACTGGAACAAAAGATTGAAAATTCACCTCGTTGGCGCTCGGCCCAATTCCGTTCTCGCTGGAAGTGTGTCAGATAGGACTCAGCCGCGTTGACTCGAATGTCAAGAAATTCTCCCCAGCGACGTCCACGCAGCAGATGTCCGTTGTGTCGCACATAGCATCCAACCCCGCACAGGGATCGACCGAAGGTACACCCGCAATATGGCTGCAAGGAATGCGAGGAAACAGTCTGCAGGTAACCAGATGTTCTGGTAAGAATGTTGCCGATTGTGACCTGATTCAGTTGCAAGGTCATGGAGTCCCTGTGAATGGAACGGCATTCGTTCCGGGCGGCGCATCTGAAGGAAGACCTTTCAGATAGTCGACGAATTGCACATCGAGCGCCTCGTAACGTGCTCCGATGAGATCTTCTAGACTCTGCTTTCGAGATTTGGCCGGATTGTAAACATCTGACAGGTAACTGATGAAAGCGTCTCGATACTCGCCGTCGTTGTAGTTCAGAAAGAAGTGCACCATGGCCGCGGACTGATTGTAGGCCTCGGCTTGCAAAGGAAACGCCGGTCGTCCCAGGGAGATAAACTCACGCATCGGACGATATTCGTTCTCATCAATGATCTTGGTTCGAGCCCAATAGATGCGGATGTGTCTGGGGTCGCCAACCTGTTGTTCTCTTTCTTCAGTTGTGAAGCTTTCCATGTAGCTGGCGAATCCTTCGACCGCCCAGAAATCGGATCTTTCTCCGACATCAAACAGACCTTTGCGACTCTCGCCGAGAAGCTGGTGTGTGACCTCGTGAAACATTGTTTCTTCAAGTTTTCCGGAAGCTGCAGCGTCTTCTTCGTTGAAGAAATACGCCATGCGATCACGAGGAAGATAAAGACCGTTTGCCAGTTCAATCTGCGGTTGTCGTGCTTTCAGGTGTGAGACGAACTCATCCCTGTTGCGAAAGTAAGTGACTCGATAACGGGAAGAAGGATCCCATGACGCCCGTGTTCCGGTGTCGAGCAACTTCTCCATCTGCTGCTGAGAATTAAAGAACGCGGTGTATTCTCGCAAAAAGAACTTATGAAATGTCTCGAGCATGCGGGCGATCTCCACCCCTTTCTCCAGACTGTGATTTGTCCTTACCAGGAAGTGTTCCGTGGTTACTTCCCAGGCGTTATTCAGGTCTGTTCGCAGCGCCGCTTCTTTCTCGGCACTCATCCACTGACTGTTGTAAAATCGCTCGCCATTCTCGTAACGTTCGACATGTTTGGAGTCGATCCATCCGAAGCGGGGGTGATCGATGAAGCCGGTTTGCGACATCCTTCGCAGGAACGGAGTGGTCCAGCGATTCTTGTCTGTGACATAGCCCAGCATCCCACGAGCACTGGGATTGTTTGGATCATGAAACGCGACTTCACGAACCAGTTGAAAGGTGTAACTCGGCAACCCCAGGCGAAGTGCGTCTCTGGCAATCTTATAGATATCTGACGCATAAGCCCGTTCGGTTTTCAGCAGTTTTGCTCGCCATTCCCGTTCGACGTCGGGCATTGTCAGCGGCAACGTGGGAATGAGAGTCTCCGGTAGATCATCAAGGCGATACGCCCCGGAATCGACAGGCTTGGCGCGTGTGCGAATCATCTCCGCATCTGTGAAAAAGCTCTTTGATTCGCATTCATCCGCAATCAGGTGCATCTCACGAACAAATCGTTCACGGCGTTCGTTGTAGCGTTTTTGTAAAAGCTGAAACCGTTTTGCGAGGATGTCCTGAGCTTCGACGATCGATGTACTGTGCAAAAAAACAGCAGTTATCAGGCAAAGCAACGCTGCCAGAGTCACAAATCCTGTTGTTCGCTGTTCTCTCTTGGAAATGAGTTCGGCATGCCAAGTTGAAAGAACCGGTACGATCGTCATTTTTAGTGCTCGGATTACCAGATGTTGCATGGCAATGGAATCGTTTTGCGACACGGGCAGCGTCTGCAAGACAAGTTAGAGATGGACTTATCCGAAAATTGCAGGTCTCGGAGCAAGTCCAATCTCCCGCCGTTAAC
Source organism: Planctomicrobium piriforme (assembly GCA_040393865.1). Taxonomy (GTDB): domain Bacteria; phylum Planctomycetota; class Planctomycetia; order Planctomycetales; family Planctomycetaceae; genus Planctomicrobium; species Planctomicrobium piriforme_A. The sequence continues at coordinate 10,224 of JBEBTF010000107.1, forward strand.
TACGCAGGAAATTGAATCTCGAATGAGTCGTAAGGAACTTCTCGCCACCATATTAGACCGAACCGGCCTCGGTTCTGCGCTCTCCGGCACTCTGTGCAGGTGGCAGGGGCTTCTCGTGTTCAATTATCACCGGATTGGAGATCCTGCCAATTCCAATCTCGATCGTGGTGTATTTAGCGCCACTCAGGAGGAATTTGACGAGCAGGTCCGGTTTCTAAAGAAACATTTTGATCTGCTGCGAATCGGCGATCTCGACAATTTGCCGAAGAGCCGTGGTCGGGCCATTCTCCTGACATTTGATGATGGATACCGCGATAATTACACCCAGGCATTTGAAGTCCTCAAATCACATCAGGTTCCGGCGACTTTTTTTATTACCAGCGGATTCATTGATCATTCATTTCTGGCATGGTGGGACGAAATCGCCTGGATGGTGCGAACGTCGAAAAAACAGGAAATCTCTTTACTAACTCACCTCCCCCAGAACTGCCTGCTGAGAACTCCGGAGGAACGAGAGAGTACGATTTTTCAGTTGTTGAATGTCTACAAATCGATGCCGAGCGAGCTGACGGACGGATTCGAAAATACCGTGGCACTGGCAACCGGAACCGGTCGGGCTCCGCAGGCACTCGCGTCTAACGTCTGGATGACGTGGGACATGATTCGCGAGATGGATCGTTCCGGCATGGACATTGGGGGACATACGGTCACGCACCCGGTTCTGTCTCAGTGCTCCGAAGAGGTTCAGAGAACCGAAATTTTCAGTTCGAAGGCCCGTATTGAGGAAATGCTGGGGCATCCGATCACCGCGTTCAGCTATCCGGTGGGGCAGCCTGAGTCGTTCACCGACGTCACTCAAGACCTGTTGTGTGAGGCCGGATATTCCTGGTCATTCACATTCCAATGCGGGTTCTCTGTTCCGGATTTGTCTAATCGCTTTGTTCTGCCACGAGTTGCCGTTGCTCCCAATATCAGTCGTGATTTATTTCGAGTGACGGCCCAACTCCCTTGGTTGTTTACCTGATACCCAAGTGGTTCAGAAAATGGTTGTGTCGTGGAGAGAAGCGAACCTGGCATCCCACTCCCTTGTCTCGTCGACAGAATGACTTGGAGCGATTGCAGTCACCACAATCACCTGGGTGAAAGATTTTGTTGGCCTGTTCCATTGCATGTCGGTGCGTCTGTGATTACCGTTTGTCTTCTGCCGCCTCTATAGCTCAGTTGGTAGAGCAACTGACTCTTAATCAGTAGGTCCAAGGTTCGAGCCCTTGTGGAGGCACTTTTCCAAGAGCGGTCAACAAAAAATGCGAGCCATTTCGGCTCGCATTTTTTGTTTGGTGGTTCTCACTGAAGCATCGGTGATTCGGGGATGCTTCTTCTTCGTTGGATAGTCAAGCTCACGGCGTCCCAATGAAAGTCCAAGTGGAATCCAGAATGATGCCTGAGACTGGGCCGAGACATCTTCACAATGCTTGCTGCGTCTTACTGCCTGGGCAATCTGTGCGACACTCCCATTAGCACAATGAACTGTGATAACGAAAAAACCTCCACAAATTCTTAATTGATAAGAACTTGTGGAGGCTAATTTTCAACAAGCGGAGAGGGTGGGATTTGAACCCACGAACCCTTGCGGGTTGCCGGTTTTCAAGACCGGTGCATTCAGCCGCTCTGCCACCTCTCCTCAATTGTCACTGCACCGAACACAGACAAAGGCTGAAAGAACAGCCTCGTCAGGCAACGATGAGTTTGAGGAGTCTAGCACGTCTTTCACGAGACGCAAATGACCAGAGAAGATTGCTGGCACCTCTCTGCGATTTCGTGCCGGTTAGGTGGATTTCTCCAAATTCACTGGGGCAAACACGGATCTCACCGTTGCCACAGTAGCTAGAGGGTATCCCTGAACAGAGCCTCAATTGGCATCCCCAGTTGCTCTGCCAAAGCTAGAGGCAGTCCCAATCCGTCAAATCAACAGGTTTTGACACGAAGTAGACCGAAATTGCACGAGATATTAAGATCTCAGCTTGCTTGATCGCGTGCGAACATGTCGCCAGGGATGCATCAAGCAGTTGGAATACAGTGATTTACCCCAGTTATGCCACAGGGAATTCCTCGACCAACTCACCCTGCTGGCTTACGAGACAATATCTCGTTGAATCAGTTCACTCATTTTTTACCCGTTGTTCAACAGAAAGTTCAGTTTATGCAGAAAGTCAGAAAAGGATTCACCCTGATCGAGCTTCTGGTCGTGATTGCGATTATCGCAATTCTGATCGCTTTGCTGCTGCCAGCTGTGCAGCAAGCTCGTGAAGCGGCCCGCCGTTCACAGTGCAAAAACAACCTGAAACAGTTGGGGCTTGCAATCCACAACTATGCTGACGTGCACTCAATTTTGCCTCCAGGCACGATTGCACCGGGGCGAGCCAACTGCGATCGACTTGGGACAGGTGGGCAGAACAAGAATCACACGCTTCACCAGATGATTCTGCCGTTCCTGGAACAGACTGCTCTCTACAACAAGATCAACTTCAACATTGCCTCTGGACCGGCGAAGCACAATTCGGGATGTGCTGCCAACCCTGTCCCATTTGTTGCACAGCCTGAACTGAACACCTATCTGAATTTCTTCGTGTGTCCATCAGACGGATACACCTCAACCAATCACGTTCCAACGTATTCTGACCCAGCGTATCTGACAGAGCGTGGGCAAAGAACATCCTACGCCTTGATCTCTCGTTCCACAGAGCTCGATTCAGCTGGAGGGTACAGCTATGGCGCTGACTCAAACAACCTGAAGGGGATCTTTGGCGACAATGGTTCCGGTCGCCTTCGCGATGCAACTGATGGTCTTTCCAATACGATCTTCTCGATCGAATCCCGTATGGAAAAAACGTCTGTGTACTACGGTCCTTACTGGAATCAGTACACGCACACGTTCTGGCTCTCTGCGACCTCCGGGATTAACCGTCCATATTCAGGCGACGCGCAACGTCGTATCTATGCATGGAGCGCAGGAAGTACTCACACCGGTGGAGCACACTCATTGCTTGGCGATGGTTCCGTCCGTTTCCTCAGCGAAAACATGGACAATGCAATCCTGCCAGCACTTGTCAGCTGCCGCGGCGGTGAAGTGATTGGGGAATTCTAGAGCAGTTTGCTCTACCGAGTGCCCGCGCAGCGGCCGT
>JBEBTF010000108.1:0-13304 GCA_040393865.1 Planctomicrobium piriforme
TCGGCGTTCAGCGTGAATCCCCCTGCGGAAGAAAGTAATTTGACGCGACTGACGAATCAGGACTTAAATGACCGACTCGGAGTCGACCGCTATCAGATCGCAGAAAGTCTTGAAGAGCTGAAAGATCGCATCAATGCGGCCGATATCGGGCAGGAAATCTACCCTTTGCTGCTGGTGCTGGTTGTCGTCATTTTCTGCGGCGAACACCTCGTTGCAAACCGCTTTTACCGGCAATCCGGGGAATCTGTGTAGACCATCCCGGCCTTTGGAGTTGGCGGATAGCAACGGAGATTCCAAAGAACCTTTCACAGGCAATTTTCTGAATGCCTCGTACTGGAAACGCCGCCGCATTTCAAAATGGTGTCACAAAGATTGGGCAGTTGAGGATGGGTTCATAGGACGAAATCCAATTTTCCGCATGAAGCTGAAAAATTTAATCAGTCGACCCTTTCCACTTGTGCGGATTTAATAAAGAATTGAATTGTTGAATTTGCTGGAAGGAGCCGTTGAAGCAACAACGGAATTGAGTCGACGGACTCAAATGATCCGCTGTCCAATACAGGTTGCTTCAGTCCAGATTAAGCAGGAAAACAAGAAGAAATACTGTCAAAAACAGAGTGCCAAGACAACGACATAGACGAACCCTGCAACTTAACGGATCTCAGCAGCCCTGACTGCCCAGAAGATAATGGCGTTTCTGAGGTGGCATTCCCGGGAAACCTTTCCGGTTCCACCAATTATTCCACCTGATCCTGCCATGCTACTCGCACCACCAATAACGGCCGATGATAGTGTTACCGTATTGGGGAAATCTGAGATTGCACCAGAGATTGCGTCCCCGCAAGATTACGAATTGATGTGTTGCCGTTCTGGTACGTTGAAGCAGGATTTCATCAGATCAAACAGCTGTTACCCGGCCACTTGAGAGATTAAACCGGTTTGGTTTCCATTTAAGAGGCGTGATCACCTTGTCGATTCGGACACGTCAAAAACTGGGGAAATACCGCATCGAAAAGCGTCTCAGTGAAGGCGGTTTTGCGACGGTGTTTCAGGCATTCGACACAATCGAAGGTGTCCGAGTCGCCTTAAAGATCCCTCGAACCATCAAGCCAACAGCAGAAGCTCTCCGCGACTTCCGCCGGGAAGTTCGCGTTGCAGCCAAACTAGAGCACCCGAATATCCTGCAGCTCAAGGATGCTTCGCTGATTGATGATCACTTTGTCATTACGTTTCCGCTGGGAGAACGAACGCTCGCCGATCGCCTGTCGCGCCGGCTCTCGCTGAGAACGGCAATTTCAATGGCTGAGCAGATGCTGGAAGCGTTGGCCTACGCCCACCAGCAGCGGATCATTCACTGCGACGTCAAACCAGAGAACATGGTTCTTTTTGCTGGTGACCGTCTCCGCCTGGGCGACTTTGGAATCGCCAGGTTCGCACAGAAAACAATTAAAGGGTCTGGCAGTGGGACACTGGGGTATATGGCCCCGGAACAGGCGATGGGGAAACCCTCACAACGTTCTGACGTTTTCTCTGCTGGTTTGATCATCTATCGGATGTTGACAGGGGAATGGCCGGAATGGCCGTATTCCTGGCCTCCCCCAGCGATTGGAAAATTACGATCTCGTGTGCATCCGGATTTCATTGCTTTTCTGCAGAAAGCGATTGATGTGAATCCCAAACGACGCTTCCGTGACGCGGAACAGATGCGCAACGCATTTTTGCGACTAAAGCCAAGGGTTCTGAGTTATGCCGAACGTCGCCGACGCAAATCGGCCTGAGACTATTGCGACTGATGTTTCGTTAGAAAACACGCCGGCACAGGTTCAAGACGCTCCAGGCGCGACTCCCCTTCTGGATACAATCGGGGCCGTTGCCAATACAAAAATCGAAGTCATCCAGGCAAAATGCGGGGATGGACATGCGACATGGGCCACTTTCCGCTCTCCGTTCAAGTCGGGCGTCAACGAAGATACCGTCGCCACATTCAATCTCAGTGAAAAGCGTGGCGTGCTGCTGGTCGCGGACGGACTTGGCGGTCATCGAGACGGCCATCTCGCCTCCCAGATGATCAAGTCCCGGATTGCGAAAGCAACCAGACACCTGACAAAGCCATCCAGAAATCACCTGCTCAGCAAGATTGTTCCCGTTCCAACCGAGGTTTCCGGAACAAAGAACCCGGAACTGCGGACGATCATTCTCGATGAGATCGAACGGACGAACCAGCGATTGCTACGCTCGCGGACGGGGTCTGCAACAACCTTGGCACTTGCCGAAACCAATGGGCGCCGTATTCGGACATACCATATCGGCGATTCAGAAATCCTGATTTTCAGTCAACGGGGGCGACTGAAGTTTTCCACCGTCTCGCATTCCCCGATCGGCTATGCCGTTGAGTCTGGACTGATCACCGAAGAACAGGCTCTGTTTCATCCCGACCGCCATCTGGTCTCCAATGTTATTGGAAGCGAACAGATGTCAGTCGAGCTTGGCACCTGGGTGACTCTCTCCCCCCGAGATACGGTTCTGCTAGCGTCGGACGGCCTGTTCGACAATCTGATGCAGTTCGAAATTATCGAGCATCTTCGCAAAGGGAAACTGGCTGACGGTGTTCTGGAACTGGCGACACTGGCCAGACAACGAATGTTGCTCCCGGATTCGGATGCCCCATCCAAGCCCGACGACCTCTCGATCATGGCTTATCGTTGCGTCTGATCTCAACGCGTGGCCGTAGTCATCTTCACCGGTCGCCGCATCAAACCCTTTTCTCTCGCAAAGATCAGGAAGAAGAAGTTCAGCAAGAAGACTCGTTCCGCTTCGCATACTCAGATCGCAAGAGATCGGCGAAGCGATTGATCATCGCCTGTACAGAGAATCCCTCTTTCATCCGTTCCGCTGCAGATGCTCCCACTTTTTGCGAGAGCCCCGGCGTCCGAAACATTCTCAGGGCGAACTGAGCGAAACCTGCACAATCACCGGGATCGACCAGCCAGCCATCCTGATCATGGCGAACTAATTCGCGATTCGGTGGAATGTCACTGACAACAACAGGGACACCACACGACATCGCTTCCATCAAGCTGTTCGACATCCCTTCGAAATCGCTGTTCAACCAGAAGACGTCAGCAAAGTGCAGCAGACTGGCAGCATCTTTACGATGACCAACGAAGACCACTCGGCCATCTGTCTCGCATGATTTAGAAAAGTTCTCAAGGAAGAAACGTTCCGGGCCATCTCCAATCACAAGGAAGTAATACGATGGGTCAGATTGCTTCAGCAGGTGAGTGGCCCAGACCAGATCCTGTATTTTCTTTTGTGCCGCCAAGCGTCCAATAAACATGCCGATCTTGGAGTTTTCAGGCAGCCCTAATCCGACGAGAAATTCGCTTTTGGTCATTGTCGGTGGCGGCGGGATTTCAACACCGTTCGGAATGACTGTGACCTGCTCTGCCGGGATTCCCAGATTCGTATAGAAGTCAGCGACACTTTGCGAATTGGCAACCAGTCGATCCATACGGGAACGCAACAACCTGTCGAGCCGAAGCTGCCAGCCTGCTTTCCACGAGTCGACACACCGTTCCGAAATGATCGTGATCGGGCGTTGTTTCATTCCGATCGTTGCCAGTCGCGTTACGGTATTCGCAGCAAAGAGACAGGACAGAACGATGTCTGGCCGTTCTTTCCTCAGATGCTTTCGCACCTGCATCACGTGTCGCAAATCAAAGCGTCCACGTTTATGGAGAATACGGTACGGAATCCCGTTCTCACGCAGAACCGCCTCATAAGGCCCGCCACGGGACAACGCCAACACCTGAACTTCGAACTCATCGCGTGGCAGTCCACATGCGAGCAACGCAAACTGCTTCTCAGCCCCTGACTGATCGAGAGTCGGAATCACTATCTGTAATCGGATCACGGCGGCGGATTCAGTTGGAGAGCGTTTCTGATCAACTCACAATTCAATGATCTTATCGCGTCGTCCCAACTCAAGTCGATCCGGACAGACCAATGACCGCGTGCCAATCAGTGAGGCGACACTGTTATCGGTAGGCTCCCGGAGCTGCAGAGACAGGCGGAACCGTTCCATAGTAAGGAGACGCCATAGTCGGAACCGGAGCCCCTTGAACTGCACCGGGGGGAATCTGCATTAAACCGGGGTGAAGTGCCCCTGGGTAAACGACAGTCGGTTGAATCGTCGCTGGCTGACCAGGCATCAATTGAGTTGTCCCATTGGGAGCCGCCGCCATCATCGGAACCGTTCCATTAGGCATCATCCCTACTGGAATCGCATTGGCCTGCATCATCCCAGGTTGAGCGACACCCGCCTGCATTGTTGCCGGTTGATACTGATAACCGTACTGAGGGGTGCCGGGCTGTTTCGCCATTCTCGGCCCAAGCATGGGGGGCATGCCCGTTGTGACAGGTGCTCCCGGTTGCGGAACCGAAGTTTGAGGCTGATTCCCAAAATTCGAACGCAGAAAACCTGAGTAGTAGCGATCTTTGACCTGTTGAGCGGAAGAACGCTGGTTCTGAAAGCCCAACGGACGAAAATTCACCGAAGGGCCAACACTCCCATCAGGATAAGGGTCCTGAATCTGAGCCGCCCGCCGCTGTGCTTCCGGATGGCGGATCGCAAAGTCCGGGTACTGCACCTTGCTGGGTGAAAATGCACCGCACCCCGGCGCCAGCAAAATGCTGGCGAGCAAGAAAACCATGCGTGAGAGGGGGCTATTCAAAGGAGAAACCATCCACTTTTTTACAGGATGGGGGATGTTCTAGCGAACTTTGCCGATTTCGCCCAGACGAATTTCTTCCGCTCAGAATCGGGGCGAGAGCACAGGAATTATCACAAAGGAGCCAGCAAACTCATTCACTCAGTGGGGAAGTTCGTGAGGAGACCAATGTTCGACGGGAAGGGGGATCACGTCCCGTTATCGGCCCAGTTCAGACGATGGATTCCCTGATCCTGAAAGCCAACAACGGCCCATTCCCCAAGTGGATCGCAGAGAATATCGACAATCTGATCCGGGGTTTCTGTTCGCCAAAGCTGATCCCCATCCGCATCAAGCCAGTAAAGAGACTGCTCGATGGTTGAGATGATCACTCGTTCAGGTTCATAGCTGGCGTCAACCCGATTCACAGTCCCTTCAACGATATAAGAACCAACAAACTCGCCGTCGCCGTTGATCGCTTGAACTCCCTGAGCAAACGACGCCATGTAGATCAAATCACCTTCCCCGGTGATGACTATCTTTCCGACGTTGGAAAGGTTGTTCTCTCGCCAGATTTCTGCCCCAGACAAGTTATGGCAGCAAATCAAGCCATGCTCAGCAGCGGCAAAAATCAGAGGCTCCGTCACGCAGAACCGGAGAAACGAGAGAGGACGCATCGTCTCATACTGAGCGATTTTGCGATTTCGCTCGTTGTAGATCAGCGTCATGCCGTTGGCGAGCGAGACTGCCAGATGGTGCCCAAAAGGAGAAACAGCGGCAGCCAGGCAGACATCAGGGAGAATGAACTTATGGAGCGTGTTCAGGTTTGATCCGAGCCGGATGACTTCGTTCTCACCGACAATGACCACTCCCTGAGAACCGTCATCACTCCAGGCCAAAGAGACGATTGCCGGTGACAGACGGGTTAACCCAATGACGCGACCGCGACGATCGATCCGCTGAATTGCTCCGGTGCGATCTGCGGCATAGATGTCGCCGGATTCGCGACTCAGACCCAGAGCAGTCAGCGGTCCATCTGTTCCAACGGACCATTGCAGAGAAGGTCCCAGCCCGCGCCCCGTTAACCAGGGAAATGATTTCGGGTTCGCGGGCTCGTTCGCATTGCTCATCGAAGAGTCAATTCACTTCCTTGCAGCTGACGAAGTGCTTCACGGAGATCCGGATCATTCTCCAGATCCACTTCTCCCAGTCTGCGATTTACTGGACCGTCCTGAACAACAACATCGGGTTGCAGGCCGATTTTACCCCAAGTGTGTCCGTTCGGAGAATAGAACTTGGCGGTTGTCAGTCGAACGGCAGTTGAATAGCGGGAATCATAAATCGACTGCACACTCCATTTGCCGAATGATGTGCGTCCCACAATCACTCCCCGTTTGTGGTCGCGAACGGCACCGGCCACAATTTCACTCGCACTCGCACTGTGTTCGTCAATCAGAAGAACCAGCTTTGTATTCCATGTTCCCGGACGATGAGCGGTATAGGTCATTGACTGATCAGCCGCACGTCCACGGGTGGAAACAATCACCCCTTCTTCCAGAAACCGATCCAGCACTTCAATTGCAGCGGTCAGCAGTCCACCTGGATTCTCACGCAAGTCCCAGATCAGCGACTTCATTCCCTGTCGATTCAGTTCATTCAGAGCGTTATCCATTTCGGCAACAGTGCTCTGCTGGAAGCCTGTCATTTGAATGTAGGCAATCCCACGTTCTTTATCGATGATCTTGTAAACCGGAATACTCTTCACCTTCACTTCACGACGATTGCAGGTGAACCGGATGATCGATGTTCCTCTGGTGACCTCAAGTTCCACACGACTTCCTGCACGACCTGCGAGCAATCCGGCAGCTTCCTCTGTCGATGCATTGCGGATATCGCGACGATCAACGGTGATGATGCAATCACCTCGCTGCAATCCCGCTTCTGCTGCAGGGCTTTCTGGCAGAACCTGAGTCAGGCTCATTCCTTTGCCGGCGCTGGCTTCCATGACGATCCCAATCCCGACAAACTCTCCTTTAATATTGCCAAACAGATCCTGCTTCTTACCTGGGCTCAGCACGCTGGAATAATCATCCAGACAGTTGCAGGCCCCGAAGATGTACTCCATCACAATTGGACCGGTCTCCAAACCGATGCTCTTGTTGCAGAGTTCACAGACAGAAGCAACGAGTGCTCGAGCGCCAGAGATTCCATTCACTGGTTTATTCCAATAACCGTCGTAAAGCTCACGGCGAAGTTTCTGCACCTTCTCGTCGGATGCCCCAAACAGGTTTTCATCCAGAAACCGTGGGTTCCCGAGTGCGAGCCACAGACTCTCTGTTCCATGAGCAACAAGAGAGGTTGTGTTGATCGGATCAACATAATGATTCTGAATATTGATCAGCACATCATCATAGAGTGCCAATGCCGTCTCCAGATTCATCGGTTTCAACGACCGGACGAACGTGTCATCGCTATAGCGACGAGCGATCGAGAACTGAAACTGTGAACGGCGCAGCCCACGGCTCAGAGCATCTTGTTCTGGCCATTGCTTGAGCGCGCGTTTATAGAATTCGATCGCTTCTTTCCAGTTGCGTTGATCCTCCAATTGCGTCCCGCTGCTGACAGCAGCCTGGACGTCTGAAGGAACCTGTGCCTGAAGCGTCGCAGCCCAGAACAACATCCCCAAAACGATACTGGAGAAACCCAGCAGTCTCGCGTGATAAAATGTGTTCCTGGTTGTTCGCAGATCCATCCTGCTCCCCTTTTGAAATAGCAGACGGTGGACTGTCGTTCGAAACATCCTTGAGGATCAGAAAGCTCCAGTCCGGGAGCAATCCGCCAACAGCATTCCATTCCTTAAGCTGTCATTCGAACTTAGTTCACAATGCTACCCCGAGCAAAAGGGGATGAGTCTTGAACTTGACTAAAAAACTCGCCGGGAACCAATTTTGAAAAGATCAAATCAGTTCGTGCGTTTCAGGGGCAGTTTACCTGAAGAGCAATTCCGATAATGCGGGTGATTTGTACTGACAACAACACTGCACAAAACATATATCTCCTACAAGTGAACCACCCCGAAGCCAACACCACCCTACAATCACTCCCACACTAATAGTCCACTCAATCGGTGCGTTGACCCGGTGATTCAAATTCCCAACAGACGTTTTCGAAATTCACCACAGAACAACGTCCTCGCGTTCCCCAAATGCAACACCCGAGGTGAGAGAGCTCGATTCGGCCTGGAGTAGATGGACGGTAGTTCGGTGCTGAAGTGCAGATGCGAAAAGGCCCCTCCTGCAATCAACAGAGAGGGGCCTTACGAATTTCAATCTCATTCCGACGGGGCTGTTCCTATGCAAGTTCCTTCCCGACCTGAGACAGATGCTCCGCATCTTTCCCGCTAAATCGCCAGAACAGACCAGGGTGAATCAGGTACTCGCAAATTGTGGAGGTAATGAGGCCCCCCAGGATGACAGTGGCGACGGGATGGAGAATTTCCTTCCCCGGCTGATCGCCACCGATCACGAGTGGAATCAATCCAATCCCTGCAGTCAGAGCCGTCATCAACACCGGTGCGAGGCGTTCAAGACTCCCACGCAGAATCATCTGATAGGTGAACCCTTCACCTTCTTCTCGCATGAGATGCAGATAATGAGAAACGAGCAGAATCCCGTTTCGAGCCGCGATCCCTCCCAGCGAAATGAACCCGACGAGACTTGCAACCGTCAAAGTCTGTCCAGTGAGCCACAATGCAATGGCCCCTCCCACAAAAGCGATCGGCAACGCAAACATGATCTGTAAGACGATGCGGACAGACGGGAACAGTGTGTAGAGGACCAGAAACACACCTGACAACGAGACCAGACTCAAAATGGCGATGAGCTTTGTCGCCTCCTGCTGTGCCTCAAACTGGCCGCCAAACTCAATGTAGTATCCTTCCGGAAATTTGACTTTCTCCTGAACGGCTCGCTGAATATCGGCAACGACGCTGCCAAGGTCTCGATCGGTCGGGTTGCAGCGAATTGTGATTCGTCGTCGGACATTCTCTCGATTGATCGTGTTCGGGCCGCCGGCTTCATAGACTCGCGCCACAGCCGACAGCGGAACACGTTCTCCGTTTGGAAGGTCGAGAGACAAGCGATGTAGATTGGCGTAATCCGTCCTGTGCTGATCATCCAGACGAATTACGAGATCAAACGTTCTCTGTCCTTCCAGCAGTGTTGAGACAACCCGACCATTCAACGCCGTTTCAATGAACTCATTCACACGTCCGGGGGTGAGTCCATATTCCGCCAGCTTCTCTCGGTTCAGTTCAATGCGAATCTGAGGAATCAACTGTTGAGGTTCAACGACCGGCGGAGCAAGTCCCTTGATGCCGGTGATAGCAGTCTTGACCTGCTGTGCCTTCTCACGCAGGACATCAAGATCGTCACCATAGATCTTGATCGCAATCTGAGCCGTCACACCGGACAACATATGACTGATCAGGTGAGCAAGGGGCTGCTCGACTTCGTATTCGATGCCGGGAATGTCCTCAAGCTCTGCTCGCAACGTGGCCAGTGAGTCGTTACGACTGACACCGCTCTCGGAATTCAGAGTCACAACATATTCTGTGACGTTCACGCCTTCGGCATGTTCATCCAGTTCTGCCCGACCACTGCGTCGAATAAATCCAGTGACCAGTCCTTTGGGATTGTTTTCATCCTGCATATGTCGGCGAAATGCCTGATCGACCATTGCCGACACTCGATTTGACTGTTCCAGTGAACTCCCAGGCGGAAGCACCACGTTTACCTGAGCTGCTCCTTCGTTGAAGGGAGGTAAGAAATCGGTCCCTAACTGGGTGAGCAGAAATCCACTGCAGACAATGGCAACCATCGCAGTACTGATCAAAACGGTGCTACCAACCGCACTGCAGCTCAAACGAACGATCGGGGTTGCCAGCCACTTCAGGCGGGTGAGCAACCAACTATCATGAGATTTGTTCTCAAACGATTTCGGATTCAGTAGCAAACTGGCCAGCACCGGAGTGACCGTCAACGAAACGAGCAATGACGCCAGAATGGAGACGATGTAAGCCGTTCCCAGTGGAGTAAACAGGCGGCCTTCCATTCCCTGCAAGGCGAACAGCGGAATAAACACGAGAATGACAAGCATCGTTCCAAAGACAATCGAGCTGCGAACCTCCAGACTCGCCTCATAGATGACGCGTAGTGCAGGTCTGGGGTCCGGAAGCTGGGCATTCTGTTTCAATCTCCGGAACACGTTTTCGATGTCCACAATTGCATCGTCAACAAGCTCCCCCATCGCAACGGCAATTCCGCCAAGGGTCATGACATTGATTGACATCCCGGTCGCATAGAAAAACAGGCCTGTCAACACAATCGAAAGCGGAATCGCGGTCAGTGTGATGAGTGTCGTTCGCAAGTTCATCAGGAACAGGAACAGCACGATCATGACGAGGATTGCTCCGTCACGCAGCGCTTCGAAAACGTTATGAACTCCAACGTCGATGAACGAACGCTGACGATAGAGTCTGGTCTCCAGCACGATATCCGGATTGGTTTTCTCGATCGATTTCTGAATATCTGCGACGGCAACATCGACCAGTTCAGTCAGCTGTCGAGTATCAACATTCGGCTGTTTGGCAATCGTCAGCACGACTGCAGGATGCCCGTTGACAGACGAATCTCCTCGTTTGATCTGTGGAGCTTCTTTCACAGTGGCAACATCCTGAATCAGAATCGGACGCTCACCAGGCTTCACCACCGTCATTCCGATCTCTTGCGCCGATGATGCCCGACCGATCCCGCGGACAAGGAACTCCATCGAGGCGCGTTCCAGATACCCGCCAGTCGCATTCTGATTACTCTCGTCGAGTGCCAGTTCCACTTCCTTCAGCGTGACGCCATAGGCAATCAACAGATCAGGGTTCACCTGCACCTGATACTGCTTCCGCCCTCCCCCCATCACAATGACCTGAGCAACTCCCGGAATCGTCAGCAACCTCTGGCGGACAACCCAATCGGCCTGAGTCCGCACTTCCATAGGAGGTGTCGAGCCGTCCTGACTCCACATGCCGATCATCATGATCTGCCCCATGATCGAACTGATCGGGGTCAACTGCGGCTTCGCGATCTCAGGTAACTGATCCGCCACAACGGCAATACGTTCATTCACAATCTGTCGTGCGGTGTAGACGTTGGTGTTCCACCCGAACTCAACGTAAATCACCGACAGTCCGATACCAGAAGCACTACGTACGGCTTCCACTCCAGTCGCCCCGTTCAGTGCCGATTCCAACGGAAACGTCACCATCGTTTCGACCTCTTCCGGAGAGAGTCCCAACGCCTCCGTCATGATCGTGACTCGTGGTCGAGTCAAACTCGGAAAGATATCGATCGGGAGTCGAAAGCAGATGGCGCCGCCGCCCAGCAATGTCACGATCGCCAGACAGACAATCAGAAGCCGGTGCTGCAATGAAAATCGAATGAGCCAATTCATTCGTCAGTTCCTGTCTCAGCGTTGATCGCACTCTGATCAAGAAGGGAATCTCTTTTCAGAATGATCACGCACAATGCGAGCTTGTAAAATTCAAAACGTAAAGCGATTCCTCTTCGACTGAGAGACGCCTGATCAGTGGCTATGTCCTGCATGCAGGTCGACGCCACCTCCCTGTGCTTTTCGAAGGGCGAGATTCAACTGATAGGCTTCGTTCATCGCAATCGGGTCATCTGGAAACAGACTGCCATCGTCAGCCAGAACAGCGAAACGAGAGTCTTCGTACACCACCGAGACCGGCACGCGTTCCATCAGAGTTCCGTTTTCGCGAAAGACGTACGACTCGGCCCCTTCGCGGACGACAGCGGCAATCGGCAGAACGATCTTGTCCTTCCAATGTTCGACAGGCACACGGAGTTGAACCCGTTGTCCCGGTTTGAAACGCCATGCCCGAAACATCACTCCATCAGGATTTTTCAGGTCTCGAATCACTTCGTTTTTGATCGGAAGATAGAACCGCAGCAATCGAGACTCTGGATCGACAATATTATCTGCGTACTGAATCTTCAGATTTTCCCGGACCATCGGTTGACTACTGTTTGACTCAAAGATCGCGGTCACAGGACGTTGCTCTTCGATCGTCTGGTTGATTAACTCAGAGTCTTTTTGAAACGCCATCCCTGTGATTCGAAGATCGGTATGGAGCGCCAGCGCACAGAGTTCATCACCGGGATTGACCAGTTTTCCGGGATAGACCCCCAGATTTTCCACCGAATACACCTGATCGCTGGGAGCAGCCACTGGGGCCGCCGGCGCGACCTTGAAATCCACGTGATTAATGATGGATTTCACTGACTGCGAAGTCACGTTTGAAAGCTTCTCCTCTTCATCCGTCGGGACGCGTATGGTGAACGACCTCAAGAGGATTTTTGAGTCCATGATGGCGCGAATCTGATCTGTATCCAGCCCACGGACAAGCAATTCCTGAATCTGCACAAGCTGCTGGGTTTCCAGTCGTTGCTTCTCGTACTTCTTTTCGAGAACACGTGTGCCTGGGATGCTTCCCTGCTCGACCAGCGGCTCAATTCGCTTGAGTTCCAGGTCAACCAGTTCGATTTCCTGAACCGTCTTCAGCAGACTCGACTGAGCATTGGCCAGCACTTCACCGGTCGTTTGGATATCAACCAGAGCCTCACCTGGCCGAACGGTCTGCCCTGGCAGTACATAAACCTTCGTCACGACGCCATTCACATTGGTCGTGATTCGACGTTCGCTATGCCCCGGTTGCTCCGAGATCGTGCCGGGGACGACAATCGTTCTCCAGAACTCTGATTTCTTGATCGGTTCGACGACCAGCCCCAGATTCTTTCGCGCCTGCTCGCTCAGAACGATCTGATTGGCGGATTCGTCACCGTGATCATGATCATGGTCATGATCGTGACCTGCGTGATCGTCGTGCCCCTGAGAGTCCGATACGACTGTTTTGGGGAAAGTAAAGCCTCCGGAGATTGCGAGCGCATATCCTGCTCCGACTCCGGCAGCGACAAGAATTGCATAGATAATGAGCTTCTGAGTCATTGCATGACTCCTTATTCCATCACAAATTTGAATGCAGATAACAATAAAAATGCGATCACACCGCAGTCACATCATCAACGCCGCGCTAATGATCATGATGCGCAAACGAAATGTTTCCGGCATAACTTCGATTCTGTATCGAGACACGAAAGACCGCTTTTGTGTCATGGCGATGCAATGAGCTGACCAGAAGTTTGTGTTGAATCTGAAAGACAGAGTTCCCACGATTTCCGGCCTTTTCAGTGACAGCCGGTAGCTGATACTGCTTTGAGTTTTTTCCACTCTTCAGATTGATGACCGCAAAGGAAGCGTCTGAATAAACAGTTTGCTTCCCGGTTTTGTCAAACAGGGTGAACACCAGCAAACTCTCTGCTTCCTTCACAACAACTTCAGCTCGATACTCGTGATCTCCGAGTTCGATGAATGTCCTGTCCCCGGCACTACTCGCGTGGTCTTCATGTGCCATGAGATCACGAAGGGCGACTCCCAAAACACTCATCGCAATAGCCGCCAGCA